>JAIEPM010000644.1 GCA_019748395.1 Candidatus Obscuribacterales bacterium | reverse complement strand
GAATATTGTTTTCGATAGCGACACGAAAGAAGTCATAGGGCATCTCAAATGCACCGACAGGGCCCCGGCTGAGAAGCTCATATCCGACTTTCTTCTCATCAGCAAGTCGGTACATGGCATGCTTGACGCAACGGAAGCAATCGCCCTGACGCAAGACCTGAATAATTTCAAGATCGTTTTTGGTGAAGTCGCCGTTGGCGCTGCCTTCTCTCTCTTTTACTTGATCACCTGTGGAAACTCTGTTTTTTCCAGTTTGTTTGGAAAGCTTCAGGGCATGCCGCATCAATGACAACAATTCTTCGACTGAGCTAATCTCATAGGGTAGTGGTGCCACTCCGATGCTCGCCGTCATATAGATATTGTCATTTGAGTTGCGAATCGGGCTTTCTGCAACACAAAGGCGAACTCTTTCTGCAATCAATAGAGCTTCCGCAAACTGTGTTTCAGTGAGCAGAATGACGAACTGATCACCGCCGATGCGACCGACATAGTCAGAAGGGCGCAACGTTGTCGTGATCCGTTGAACCATTTCTTTGAGTACGACATCGCCAACAGCGTGACCCAGACCTTCGTTGATTCTTCCGAAGTCATCGCAGTCAAGCAACATTCCGACAATTGGCGAGCCTGTTCTTTGAGCTCGGTTTATTTCTGCAGCCAGTATGCGCTCAAAACCTTTTCTGTTTGAAAGGTCTGTCAAAGGATCAATCGTTGCCAGATCATCCAGTTTTTTTCTGGCATCATCCAGCTGTTGCTTGACGCTTTCAAAGGCTTCCGTAGACTCGGCTATCTCCCGTTGATGCTTGCGAACCAGACTCCGCCTGGATTTCAAGAGAACAGCAACTGCCACCAGCAGGAGCAGCAAGAATGCGATGAGCGCTAGTTCTAATGGGTCGTTCAATCTCTTCCTGACTGCAATAGCCGACCCGGATTCTAGCCGACAATGCTGCTTTCTTCTTAGTTACTGGTATGATTAACTGTTCGACAACCGGTGTCAAGCAATATGCGAAAACCGGACTTTAAGATTCTAACTCAATCCGAGCCAATACAGGCACCCTTGAAAGCTCGAAATCTGCGTATTCCCAAATGACAGAAGAAAAAGACTACATTCAGCTCGACCAATTCCTGAAACTGATAAATGTGGTGGCATCAGGAGGTGAAGCCAAGCACCTGATTCGAGAAGGTGCCATCACTGTAAATGGTGAAGTCGAAACGAGACGGGGGCGTAAGCTCCGCAACGGCGATCAAGTCGAGTTCGATGGGCATACTTTTGCAGTAAGCATCTAGTTATTGCAGCAGTAACCAAGCTCGATCAAGCAAACCGGCTTCCAGATCTTCTCTTTTAATCAGCAGATATAGAGACCTATCATCGAGATCTAATCCGATTTCAGGAACAGAATCTATGCGCCAGAGAAATTGCCAGTTTTCAGCGGCGTCAAGAAGATGAGAAAAACAACTGTCCTCCCGCCTTGCTAGCGACCAGCTGACTCCATTGGCAGCAAAAGCCGCAATTTCTCTAAGACGCTGAATATCGGAACTTGGTTCGCCAAGAATCTGCGAACAAGCATCTGCTTGAAGCAAAGTTCCGATTTGATTTCGTAAAGGTATTTCGCCGCCCTTGTCGATGGAATAGCCCGGACTGAATTCAAGCCGAAATTGAGTGCTAAGCTGTGGAGCGTGCAGGTCTGCCTGTTCTGCGGACAATTCACGAGGTTCTTTTAGATAAATACAGCGAAAAGCGTTTCGATCTTTCGGATTTGAATGATCTCGCGCTGCGTTCCAGAAAAGCAGCAAAAGTCCTTGAATCTGCTTAGCATCTTGCACTGCGGCCAGCTCGGAAAAATTGACCTGGGCCAGGAAAAGCATTGCCCGTCCACTTTTGTCTTTAGGATGCTCAAGCCCTTCCGGCAAATAGGCAGCGCCGCCAATCCGACTCCTGGACCAGTCATCGGCTCGCCATTCGCTTTTTCGACCGTAGAAACAAGGAAGTAAATCGTTTGCAAGAAGCTTTTCCGCCAGTTCGCGACTATCGGCTTCAATGCGTTCCAGAATTGACTCATGCATACTCATGTTCAAAAGATTAGCAGAAAGACCCCTTCCGTATGCTGAAAGAGGTTAAATTGCCGTGTGTAGAGATTATTTGATTTTTTCAATTTGACGCCGAACAACTGCCATCGTGTAAGGGAAGTTATCGCTTAGAGGTTTTCGATCTTGTGGATTTTCAGGACCTGTAAGTAGCAGTCCAAAAAGTGAGGCAAAACATTCTTCGCTACCGGGGCGCTCGTCATCAGACTTATCCGCTTGATTGAAATAGTCGTAAATCTTTCTTTCCCGATCACTCATGAGGAAATCCTTCTGCCCCATTCGTTGCATATCGAACTTGAATGCTTTCTGAAATTCGGGATCGTTGGATAATTTACCTAGTGCGTGGTCCAGCGCATGTCCTACTTGATGAACCAGAACCTCGGGCCGATTGACTTTCCAGTCAAAACCGTCTACTTGATACATCAATGGCGCCAAAATCAGCCTGCGCAAATTATCATGGGTACCGTCTGAACTGTCAAAATCAGTATCTGCAGGCCAGCCCCTAGGAGTTAAGCCTTTGAGCTCTGGAATTGCTTCTGAATTATTTCGCGTAGCAATTATTTTGTATCCCTGATCTTTCAGCGCCCGTTTTATACTTTCCGGCAGCTCATCTAGTTTATTTTGCAGAGCCCGAACATGGTCAGCTGGAACGCCCGGGCGAGCCTCAATTAAACCGTCATGCTTGTTTTTGCTTTGAACTTCCAGTTTGTACTCACGGCTCAATTCCAGAGAGCCGTCTTTCTTGATTCCATCGAGCTTCCAGTTGGCATCAATCTCGCCGGTTGTAGCATGCCGTACTTTTATACCTGTCTTCCCGATTGCCGCTGCAGGATCTGCAGCTAGTTCGGGATTGCGGAGCGCGAATTCTTTGCTGCTGACATTGACCCTAGCCTGAAACGACAGCTTATCCACGCCGTCTTTAGCTTGCCCGTCAAATTGCCACTTATTGTCAAACTTAAGTTCCGGCAAAGAAGCTTTGCTGTCGCCGCGAAACTGCTCAATTGCCTGTTTAAAATTGGGAAGAAGCTCAGTCCAATTAGGCTGAACAAGGTCAGCCTGCTCAATATTGCCTTCTTTGCGGTCACCAGCCGAAACACCCTTGCCTTCGTGCTTCTCGACCATGGCACACCTGAGCTTGCGGGTTCTTGACAATTCTAAGTTTTCTTTAATGAACTGTCAACTTAATTGAGCCGAAAGCCTTTGGCAGCCCTACTTAAACGAACTTCAGGCGAAAAGTGGCGATCTTGATTAGACTTAGAAAGCAGCCAAGCCCCTTCGTCCTTGAGGTTCACAATGAAATTTCACTCTAATATCTTCGGTTGGGAATATGTCTGGCGCGATTTTGCAGACAGCAAGGGCGGAAGAGTAGAAAGCGATTCAAGTAAAGAAAACGACCCGATTATCAGCATGCATATTCCGGTTGAAGGCAGCGACTCGGTGATCACTTTCACGCCTCACGCAGCCAAAGGCAAAGGCGCTGGAACATCTGCTTCAATTCACTACGCTCCTAAAGAGCATTTTTCGTTTGTAATCAAAACAGAAAAAGGTCTTCATCAGATTGCCAAAGCACTGGGCATGCAAGACATTCAGCTCGGCGACCAGACATTTGACAGTACTTTCCTCATTCAAGGAACGGATGAAGGAAAAGTTCGCAATCTATTTTCCGATATGCATCTGCGCAGCTTGCTCGTCGAGCAGCCCATTTCAGAATTGAGACTCGCTGCTCAGGCTTCCGAACTACCCTCGGATCATCCAGTTCCCAACGGACGTCATGCCGTTTATTACGGTCATGAAAAGGTACTGGATAAGTTTGAGCAATTGGAGGCAGTTTTCACGGTGCTGACCTCAGTTGTTCACAGACTTGGCGCCATGCCTGCCATAGCCGGCGAAGACATCGAAACAGGAGCCGACAGCGAAGAAGCAGGACCAAGCAGCAAGCGTCTGCATAGCCCTCTGCTTGATATGGCTTAATAAGGAAATACTTAAACCGAGCAAGTTTTACGGAACTCGAGAACTCAGTTCGGGTATTCACTGACGCATGAATTATGCAAGTGAGTAGTCAAAAGCAACGAGCGGAGTAGAACGATGATAAGCCAATGCCCTGTATTCACAGATCCCTTGAATCCAGTATCTGATGAATTCCTGGAGAATCCCTATCCGAAATTTGCAGAAATGCGCGCAAAGTCGCCAATTATCTGGAGCAAAAAGGGCAAGTACTGGCTTGTAAGCAGCTACGAGATTGCCAGTGAAATCACAAAAGATCTGCACTTTGAAAAGAGACTGGAACGCTGGAATCAAATCAGCCCGATTGCCAGGATATTGCCGGGTCCGGCCAAGTTGATCAAAAACCGGCAAAGCTGGATGCTTAATCAAAACCCGCCGGAACATACACATCTGCGTTCACTGGTAAACAAAGCCTTTTCTCCTAAAATGATCAAAGGAATGCAAGCTCATATTCAGAGCATTGCAGATCGCTTGATCGACAAGGTTGCCGCTAGCGGGAAAATCGAATTTATTTCCGAATATGCCTTTCTTTTGCCGATTACCGTAATTGCCGAAATGCTGGGCATTCCATCGCAAGATCACGACAACTTCAAAGAATGGTCGCATGCGATTACGCAAACCGTTGATCCAGGTTATGGTCGCGATTTGCTGAACAAAGCTAATGACGCCAATGATAAGCTCAAGAATTATTTGCGTCCGCTTTTGAATGAAAGAAGAAGAAACCCGCAGGAAGACCTAATCACAGCCTTGCTCTTTGCAGAGGAAAACGGTGAGAAGTTGAGCGAAGAAGATGTACTGGGCAATATCATTTTGATGCTGGTAGCAGGTCACGAAACGACAGTCAACCTAATCGGAAACGGCATTTTGGCTCTGCTTCGCCATCCTGAGCAACTAAAACTTTTGCAAAATGATCCATCCCTGATCGAATCAGCCGTTGAGGAATGTTTGAGATATGACAGCCCCGTGCAATCAGTGAAAAGGCTCGCGTCCAGAGACATGGAATATCGCGGTCAGAAACTAAAAAAGGGAGATATGCTCATAGTCCTTTTAGGGGCCTGCAATCGCGATCCAGCCGTATTCAAAGACCCAGATAATTTCGATATCACTCGCAAAGAGAATAAACATCTGGCATTCTCATCGGGGATTCACCACTGTCTTGGCGCCACTCTGGCTCGCATTGAAGGACAAATCGCAATCAACAGCATATTGAAACGCCTGCCGGATCTGCATTTAGTTGAGCAGAAATTGGAACACAAGCGACCATTCAACTTGCGAGGACTTAAACAGATTCAACTTGAGTTCAGTCCTCGGGCTTGAGAATGGGGCTTTTCTTAATCAGTCCTTTCATAAGCTTGTCATTTAAGTGGTCGACACGCTTCTTTTCGGCTACGCTGATATTTTCTGCAATTGCCGACACAATCTCAAAAGCCAGTCGGCTTTCCTTAGAGTATGCTTTCTCTCGGCAAACATTTCCAACATTTACAAGTGATGCACGCAGTGAGTCGTTAGCAACACAAACAGCTACGGGTTTAATATATTCCAGCAATTTACGAACTTTGCTTTGCTGGCCCGAAAGCGCATAAGATTCGGCTTCGATACCCAGTGCTTCCAGAACCAGCCCTTCGTCTAATCCGTAGTTTTTCAGCAGATCTTGAACTGATTTCTCTGCCATTTTATAGTCGCCCAACTTTTGATAGCAAAGTGCTGCATCTTTCAAGTTTCGCAAGCGATCAAGTGAGCCTTCATCGCAAATCGAAGCGCCCAGAACGAACTCATTTTTCGCTTCTGCATAGGCATAGTTTTCAAGCAACGCTTCACCGAGTTCGCGATGAACTCTCATTTTTAGCGGATTCGAGATATTGCTTGATCCGGCGATGAGCTTTTCCATTCTTCTCAATCTGGAAATTTGCATTTCTATAGGCTCGCTGACGGAGGCGTCTAAATAGGCCAGATTGGCTCTCAAAATCAGCTCGAGATTCTTTTCTCTCTGAGCCGCTGAAATAGCCTGTGCAGCAAGATCAATTCCTTGCATAATTTGAGCATTATTGTTTCTATAACCGCTTTCTGAAATGAGCGAGCTTAACTGCGCCAGAATTTCCTCGCAACCACGCGCTTTAAGTTTTAGCGGCTTCAAGGATTTCTTGTCCGGATTCTTTTGACTGAGCACCAAATGATCGGCATCTTCAGAGCTTTCTCGAGCTGTAGATAAATAAAAAGCCAGTGGCAATATGCCGATTAACATTGCCAGCGCAATGATTTTAATATTGCTCGGAGTCTTTTTAGATCTATCTTCAGAAACATTCAGTTCATCCAAATTCATTGAATCAAGCTTCTGCTTCATCTCTTGAGCAGAGAGTCGCTCATTTGGATTCTTGGACAGTCCCTGCAAAACGATATGACGTAAAGGATCAGCTACCCGTGAGTTTGCTGGAAAGCGAGCTTCTTCATTAAGATGACTTTGCATAACAAGAAGGTCGTTTGCACCACGAAAGGGAGCCTCGCCAAGAATTGCTTCAAACATCAAAACCGAAATCGAATAAATATCTGTGGCCGGACTCAATGATTCTCCCCGACACTGCTCCGGGCTCATATAAAGAGGTGTTCCGGCCAGCACTCCGGTTTGAGTCAGCTTTAGATCCTCATTTTCCGATTCAAAAACCTTTGCCATACCAAGGTCAATCAGCCTGGCTCTTTTTGCACCATGTTCATCAGTATCCAGAAATATATTTGCAGGCTTTATATCACGATGAATAACACCGGCTCTGTGAGCGTAATCCAGAGCACTTAGAAGCTGGGAAAAACATTTGATGAAAAAATCGGGACTGAGTCGCTTGTGTTTTACCAGATATTCGGCAAGGGTTTCCCCTTCCATGTAATCCATGACGATGTAGGCATAATCATCCGGGCTTATACCGAAAGAACGAACAGAAAGAATATTAGGGTGACTGAGCTGGCTGGCAATTCTTGCCTCTCTCTGAAAGCGAGCAAAACTGTCCTCTTTGCTGATAAGTTCCTGACGAAGTATCTTAATCGTGCAAAAGTCGTCAAAAACAGTCCGTCTGGCTTTGTAAACTACGCCTTTTGCACCACTGCCCAATAGCGACAGAATCTCGTATTTACTATCTAAAACAAAGCCTGAAGGCAGAACTTTCGGCTCTGAAAGTTCTGTGAGCTGCGATGAATTTTGGGACGCCGAGCTAGTCATTGCCTCCTAGCATACATGCTGTCATCAGTTCTTTCAAAAGAAGACGCTCTTTTTCCATTTCTCGTTCATTGACCTGCCGTTCCATATTGGCTTTCAGCTCTTCGATTTTTCTGGGAGCGAAACTGAAGCTGTCACTAATACGCTTCAGCGTGGATAAAAGAATTTTTGCCCCACAAAGACGCGGACGGCGAAATGCAAGTTGCATCCAATAAGTAACACGATAAGAGAAAGAATGACGATAAATCAGATCGCAAAGATTCAAGTGATAGGAATAAAGCATGGAGACGAAATCGGATAGAGATTGCTCAGGACTCCTTCGATAAAGCGCATTCTCAGCGCGCGCACTCTTTCTTTGAATAGCCAGCTCATAAGTCTTCAAAGCATTTTTGACGATTATAGTTTTGTCGAATTTTTCAAGGGAGACTTTTCTGGCATTCCGTCCCATTTCTAAGCGAAGAGCTTCGTTATCCAGAAGCTTGCAAATTGCATCGGCAAGAGCTTTTGAATCTCTTGCCGGAACGACATAGCCGGTTTCGCCATCAAAAATGTACTCTTTAGAGCCACCGGCACTGGTGCCGACCACCGGCTTGCCGCTAGCCTGTGCTTCCAGCACTGTATACGGTGCATTCTCATAAAGCGAAGGAACCACGCAGATGTCCGCCGAACGATAATGTGCAGGCATCTGATCTAAAGCCACGTGATTGATAAATTGAACAGAGCTTTCACAGGAAGCTTCCTGCAATTTCCGTTTCAATTCCGAAAGCACGGAGCTTTTGCCTGGACCGGTATTTGTGTCTGCTCCGAGCACGACGAAATGCAGCCCGGGATGTTTTTCCAAAATACTCGGAATTGCATCCACCAGATAATGAACGCCTTTGCGCTCTTCCAATCGGCCTGCAAAAAATACAATCGGCTTGCCGTCTGCGGCAATTGCTTTAGGACCTTCCGGCTGGAACTTCGTGCAATCTACCGGATTCCTAACTATTTCAATCTCGCTCGGTTTAACGGCACAATCTTGAGCAACATAGGCAGCCAGATCTTCACTTGGGGAAGAGAGAACTTCTGCTTCCAGCATGGCGACTCGCTCAAGCACTGCCACCAGTTCTTGATCAAAGGCCGAGTTCAAGTTGTGATAACGTTCTTTTATGAACTTTGAATGCGGCGTGTGCAAACGAATTACGAGTGGACAAATTCCGGTCAAAGCCGGGAAAAGTGCCTCGGCCAGATGCTCGGGAGCCTCAACTACATCAAAGGGGCGTTCTTGATGAATTTCAAGAAACTTACGCCACAAAGCCAGGCAAGATTTCAGCACAAAGTGCGTGTAAGGCAGCGAAATCCAGACCGTGCTCAACTCTTCAAGTAAAGGTCCCCAAGCTGCTCGATGTACGGGCACGAATAAAGGGTCGCTTGCACTGTTTTCAGCATTGTAGTCGACTTTAGATTCTTTCTTGGTCAGTGAAATAACTTCAACATCGTGACCAAGCTCTTTCAGCGCCCGCGCATGCTGGTAAGTGTAAGCGCCGATGCCTCCCCAACCAGTGTCGGGTGGATATTCTCTTGAAATCAAACAAATTCGCACGAACGAAGCTCTGGCTTAACTTAAGAAGCCAAGAGAATACAACATCCAGGCGAAATTAACATTTGCCCGTTTTTATCAACTAGTGCATGCCGGACGGCACCTGGCCTTGCATGTAGCGCTGAAACCGCTGTTTATCCGTGGCTTTCATGTATACATCCTCGGGGTCGGCTTTGCCCGATTGAACAAGTTTTTCAAGCGAAGCATCCATTAGAATCATGCCCTGCGAACCGCCGGACTGAATATGGGTTTTAATCATATTCATGTTGCCTTCGCGGATTGCATTGCCCAAACCGGCGCTGGAAAGCATAATTTCATTGGCGCAAAAGCGAGACTTGCCGCCGACTCCTTTTACCAGCAACTGCGAGCAAATTGCCACAAGCGACCCGGCAAGCATGGTTCGTACAGCCGGTTGCTGAGCGGCTGGAAAAACGTCGACAATTCTGTCCACGGTTTTTGCAGCAGAGTTTGTGTGCAAGGTACCAAGCACGAGAAAGCCCATTTCAGCTGCAGTCAAGGCCAGCCTGATCGTTTCAAGGTCGCGCATTTCACCCACAAGAATTACGTCCGGATCTTCACGTACCGACGCTCTCAGCGCAGAATCAAAGCTATCGCAATGCGTACCAACTTCGCGGTGAGTTATGAGTGATTTCTTCGGCGCATGCACGAATTCAAGCGGGTCTTCGATAGTGACAATATGCTTTGCATAACGCTCATTGATTTCGTTAATGATTCCTGCAAGCGTCGTTGATTTGCCGCTGCCCGTAGGACCGGTGACAAGGATCAAGCCGCGTGCATAGTCGGCAAAGGTACCGATTACCGGCGGTAAATTCAGCTCAGTGAGCGGCTTGATCTTTTCCGGAATGATACGGAAACAAGCTGCCGGACCTTCGTTTTGATAGAAATAATTGCATCTGAAACGGGCAATGCCTTCAAGTGCGTGCGCAAAGTCAAGGTCTTTATCCTTCATATAGACTTCTCGTTGCTCATCACTGAGTATTTCCATGAGCAAAACTTTGACCATCTCGATGGTCAAATTCGGAGCCCCTTCGACCGTGACAATCGAACCGTGGACTCGCATTTTAGGCGGCTCACCCACAATGATAAAAAGGTCGGAACCCTCTTTGTCGCGAAGATGCTTGAACAGTGCATCAATTTTTGCCATAAGGTTATTCCTCTGAATTACATGTAGGATTCATCGCCGAATTTCTTGGCGACTTCGCGTGAAACTTTGCCGCTGCGCACAAGGTCTCCGATACTTTGAGAAAGACTCATCATTCCCTGTGCTCTGCCTGTTTGCAAAATCGAAGGAATCTGGAATGTTTTCTTTTCACGAATCATATTTGCGACTGCCGGGTTAATGAAAAGCAGCTCGTAAGCCAGGGCGCGACTCTGACCATCGACACAGGGCAGAAGCAATTGGCTGAACACGGCCTGCAGCGATTCGGCGAGCATGGTTCGAATCTGAGGCTGCTTGTCCGGGTGAAAACTATCAACGATGCGGCTGAGAGACTTGATCGAGTCTGTGGTATGCATGGAAGCAATTACAAGGTGCCCGGTTTCTGATGCTGTCAGTGCAAGACTGATGGTTTCGGCGTCTCGCATTTCACCAATAATGATCACATCCGGACTTTCTCTCAGAGCAGCTCTCATAGCGCGCTCATAGCTTGTGGTGTGAAGGATGACCTGACGCTGATTCACAAGACATTTTTTATGAGGATGAACCACTTCGATCGGGTCTTCCAGAGTCAGAATATGACGTCCGGCATACTTCTCGTTCATCAGATTCACCAGGGCGGCAAGAGTCGTTGACTTGCCGCATCCTGCCGGCCCGGTGATCAGGACCAGACCATGGTGATATTCGATGAACTTCTCCACATGTGACGGCACTCCCAGTTCTTCCAGCGTTAGCGGCTTGGGAGGCAATATGCGAAAACTGGCGTTTATGCCTTGATGACCCTGGAAGCAGTTACCTCGGAGTCTGGCCAGCCCTGGCAGCTCGACAGTGAAGTCCACATCGAGCACGTCTTTGAAGACCTGTCGCTCTCTGTCACTGAGCAGAGCCATTAGTTGCGGTCTGAGTTCCTGGTCTGTCAATTTGTTCTCACCGAGCGGAGCCATGGCACCGCTCACTCTAACTATCGGCGCATATCCTGTGTGGAAATGGACGTCGCTGGCTTTCATGCTCAGCGCTCTGGTCACCGTATCTCTGATCGAGTCCGCGATTAGTACACTCACGCCTGTGCTCCTCCGTAGGAAGCTTGCCCAGATCGCTATGCCCAGAATTCATCCAAGCCCAACTGGGATCTGAGACAAAAAGTAATCTTCTTGACAAGCTCGATGCTGCAGTTCCGGTTAGTTAGCGGATCTCCTGGGCATAAACTTAGCGATAGCGTCCGGGGGATTCAAAATGTCGCAAGAGCCGAACAATCTTTCTCAAGATGAGGAAATCCAGAGCAATGAGCCTCAAGACTCGAGTATTTTCCCGGCTGAGATCTTAAACACCACTGTCGACAAAGATTCCGTGGTCAGTTTTATCGAAGGAATGGTGCAAGCCATGGGTTCTGCAGCCACTGGGCAACAATTGCAGCCCCATCCGATTCAGCGCAAGCCGGAAGTGCGCAAATACCAATCCAAAGGCGTTCAGCAAATCATACAGAAGCTGGATCGGGTTAAAAAATACCCGGATACGGTCAAGGATGTCCTGGGTGATCCGACTATTCATGAATGGCTCGGGCACAACGGCTGCAAACAAAGAGAATATTTTGAAGAACTTGAATGCGCCCAGGAGCTGATCAGCTTCTTTGGCGGCTACAGACGCTTCGACCTGGCAATTCAAGCCGCCAACAAAGCGCTGAACATCACTAACCTGCACCGGCGAGACGATGACGAAACCACAGCTGAATTAAACTGGGTTCTTGCCGACCTGCATGCAGCAAGCGACAGAATGGATGAAGCCATGCAATTCATGAGCAGATGCCTCGACTTGCTGGAGCCGGGTTCCGGCAATAATGAGAATCATCCAACCTATAAAGAATTGCTGGCGCAGCTCAAAGAGACCAACGAACGGACACGAATTCTAGTAAACGCCTGAGCCAGGCCAATCAAGCTCAGCAAAAAGCCTGATGGATTAAAGTCCATCGGGCTTTCTTGTCGAAACAGTAAATTTAGTAAATTCGGAATTCTCCGCCGCCGGACTTCAATCTTGGAGGATAGTTCAGGATTAGACGTGAATACTTGACAGGCCTTGGCCGGACTTTATATGCTTGCCCGCAGTGGTTAATTCGCCAGTCCTTCCGAATCTGGAGCAAGTATGCTTGAAGTCGCAATCGGCATCGCCATCATCGCGATGGTTTTATCCGATATTTTTCAAGCTGTTATCGTCCCCAGATACTCGCCTGCATCTTTACGCTTTGCACCGTTTTTGATTGGAAAAGTTGCCTGGGCGCTTTGCCGGAAAACAGCAGCTTTTATCAACAGTGAAGTAGTTCTCGATCTTTATCTGGGCATGTTCGCGCCGTTTACCATGATCGTCATGCTGCTTGGCTCGCTGCTGGCAATGATCTTTGCGTTTGCCTTGATAATTCACGGGTTGGGCACTGAATTCAAGCCGGTGGTCGGCGACTTTGGAACAGCACTTTATCTTTCTGCGACCTCGCTTTTGACAATCGGCTTCGGTGACATAATTGCAGTTCACTTGCCCGGCAGGGTAACGGTTTTAGCTGCAGGAGTAGTCGGCATCACGCTGGTGGCGATTGGAGTTTCTTTCCTATTCTCCATGCAACAAGCGGTTCACTTTCGGGAAACCGTGGTCCATACCTTGCAGGGACGCATTCAACCCGCTAATTCTGCAGTCTCTTTGCTTTTGAATTACGCGGATCTGGGGCTTGAAGAGGATTTAGGCAATCAGATCAAGGACTGGGAACTCTGGCTTGCCAGCGTACTCACAAGCCACAGATCTTATCCATTATTGTGTTATTTTCGTTCAGGACATATGTGCGTTTCATGGATCACCGTAATTGGTATCATGCTCGACACCTGCAATTTGCTGAGCAGCACGGTAAACGATAAGCGCTATTCGCATGCCGAGTTCTTTTTGCAAATCGGCAAAAGACTGGTCCGTTTTATGGAAACTTATTTTGAGCTGAGTCCTGCAAACAGCTCAGTAAGCCGAGAAGAATTTCACAGTGCTTACATTCTGCTTAAAGGTCGCGGCTACCCTCTAAAAGAAGAGGAGTCGGCATGGGAGAAATTCCATCTAACTCGCAGTGAGTATGCTCCGGCACTCACCGCACTGGCATTTGCATTCATAACACAGCCGCCCGGCTGGCTACCAGTCCAAGATGCGAATTTGACTTCGCCTGGCAGTGCTGAGTCCGAGCTTTATTTGGAATCGCTTCCAAGTTGATTTTACAAAGTTCGCATTCCAAACGAACTGCATTTTGAGCCTGCAAAAAATGCTTGCCAGAAATCAGCTCTGGCAGTAAGCTCGATCCTGTTACTGGAATTCAAGCGGCGTAATTTATGCGCAGACGAAGCCTGAGAGCAGCATCTGATGAAGAACGGCAGAAACAGAACAAAGCAACTGTTTCCTTGAAGCAGGCTTTTAAGCATGAGCTTCGTCCATCCGAATACCTCTTTCGTGTCTGGCTTACAAGTATTCTTTCAGGCGCTTACTTTGCTTATTCGTCGGCTTCGGTTTCGGGACAGTTTGATGCTAAGCTGCTTATACCTTTTGGTGGCTGGCATGCTCATAACCCGTCAGGTGGACTTTATATGGAAACCTGGGGAACAATCCTGGTCGATTCATTGCAAGCCGGATTCGGGCTCTGGGGTGCAGTTTTAATTTTCCTTGGACTGTATCGTGTTTTCAGCGCTCATAAGTACGTTTTTGCCTGTTTCTATCTGGGAATTGCTTTTCTTGGATTTGTGCTGGTTCTGCCAAACTGGACCCAGATTTTGCTGGGCATGCTCGTCGAGAAATGTCCGCTGCTCGTGCAATAAAAAGCGAGGAGCGACGCCTAGTGGCATCGCCCCTCTTAAAATAAGATCCGGCACTCAAAAGAGTTAGATATGCAGTATGACTTTCTCTTTTGGAAAGCGAACTTTTGCCGCCTGAGCGTATTTGTCATCCTCGGCACGATAGCCGAGCGGACAGACAACTACGCTGCGCAGCCCTTTCTCAGTCAAACCGAGAATACGATCATAGTCCGGACTGCTGAAACCTTCCATCGGGCAGGCATCAAGACCGACAGCAGCAGCCACGGTCATCAAGTTTCCCAGAGCAATGTAGCACTGACGGCTCATCCATTCAGCCAATTTTTCTTCAGTTGCACCTTTAACAAAATCGGTCATCATCTTCTTATAGGTGGAAAGCGAGTCGGCGCTGACACCGCGCACTTCTGCAATACGTTCGATATAGTTAGCGACATAAGCTTCGTCGATTTTATCCGGACGAGCGAAAACCACTAGGTGAGAGCATTCTTGCGGCTGTTGCTGGTTCCAGGAGAATTGAGGCAACTTAGATTTCAGTTCGGGATTTGTCACAACCACAAAAGTCCATGGTTGCAAGCCAAAGCTTGAAGGAGTCAAAAGCAAAGCTTCTTCAATTTGATTCCAGACTTCACTTTTGATTTTTTTATTGCTGTCGAATTTTTTGGTTGCATAGCGCCAGCGCAATTTATCGACAAGCTGGGATTCACAAGTCAAAGTATTTTGGGTTGACATAAAGACTCCTGCTTCCTGAAGGGAATATTCATTTTAGGACCGCTGCGATTTAATCTTTCAAAAAGTCGTTTTCACTTAAGCTCCTCTCTTAATATTTCGGCTAAAGCTTCTAATCCAGTCGCATGACTTAATTTGAGAGATCAGGGTTTTCCCTGTTTCTGAAAAAGACTAAGCACCCTAGAATTGACACTCGCTTGACATCAATCACGGATAGAGCATGGACAAAAAATCGGCCGTTTCGCTGAACTATCGTTCCGTCCCAAATTTACTAGTCAACATAGCTTTTGCCTGCTCCCT
>JAIEPM010000458.1 GCA_019748395.1 Candidatus Obscuribacterales bacterium | reverse complement strand
AAAAATGCTTATTTTTATCCATCTTCAAAAGAGTTCTGACCAGATTGTGGCAAAGCACGCAATCACCGTCGAAAAGCACTATATCTTTTCCGATTAGCTTTTCAGGCAATTGCCGACTCTCTTTGACCAAATCCATTTTTGTTCTCCTGAGCCAATCTTAGCAGGATCAGATAAAACCCTAAGTAATGTTAACAAGCAATCTCCTGACTTCCTCAACTCCACGAACATGGTCGAGCAAGCTCTGGATATACATGTTTGAGCAACTGGAGGCTTGCCATATGTACCCTGTACCGTAAAAAGGACGGATTTCTGCTCCACCCCCCTTTCCTAAAGATTAAATGCCTGGTAAAGTCTTTAATCATTAAATCTGGCAGTGGAGAGACTCTGCAAGATTTAGGCAATGTCCTAAAAAGCCCTCTCCACGGGAGTTAAGAGTCACAGAGTCCTGTTAAAGCAGTCAGAAATAGATGGCAGTAGATTAACAGAATTCTTAGCGGGGCTTAATATTAATCGTTGGCATTTGGTATGAGGTAATACCCTTGAGCACTAGCAGCGGAAACAGCGGGATGAAAATCCTGATTATCGAAGACGACGTCAACATCGCACGTCTGATCGAGCTGGAATTGGGTTACGAAGGCTATCAAGTTCACGTAGCACATGATGGCAACGTGGGCATTGATCTGTTCAAAAAGGAGCAGCCCGAGCTCGTTTTGCTGGACGTAATGTTGCCAGGACTCGATGGAGTTGAGGTCTGCAAAAGACTGAGAGCCATCTCCAAAATTCCGATCATCATGCTCACAGCCAAAGACGGTGTGCAAGACCGCGTAGTCGGACTCGACAGCGGTGCAGACGACTATTTGACCAAGCCTTTTGCTACAGAAGAATTGCTGGCTCGAATCAGAGCAGTAATGCGTCGCAAACCGCAGGAAGGCATTCTAACGTATGCAGATCTCTGGATGGATCAGCTCAACCGCGTTGTAAAACGCGGAGAGCGCCAGCTCGATCTCAGAGCAAAAGAATTCGATCTCCTGCGCCTTTTCATGCAGTATCCGGAGCAAGTGCTCTCACGCGAATTTATTTTCGACAAAGTCTGGGGTTATGACTTCATCGGCGAATCAAACGTTATTGAGGTCTACATTCGCTATCTGCGCTCCAAACTGGAAGACGGCAATCAAAAGCGCCTGATTCAAACAGTGCGAGGTGAAGGCTACGTTCTGCGCGAAGAAGAACCATCGCGCTAGTTTCAAGAATCTGAAAATGGCAAAAGGGAGCGAGTCATATACTCGCTCCCTTTTAGTTTAAAGCAGTCTCCATTCTCAAAGCCTCCACATCATCTTTCAGTCCCCAGCAGTAAACGCAACTCCGGCTTGATAAATTCAATGAATTTCCCCCCTCCCTTTGCGTTCAGGTGGACAGCATCACGGAAATCTTCTCTTTCAAAAGAATCTCCAAGATCCAGAAAGGAGCAATTATTCTCTCTGGCAAATCTTGAAAGCTTCCGCCGGAACTCTCTATAACGAGCCTGTCCATCAAAATTCAACGGCTGATCGCGAATTGGCATGTTCAGAAGAAAGACTTTGGTTCCATGTAAACGGCTTAGCTCGACCAAGTTCTTCAAATATCGAAATTGCAGGCTCATTTGCGAGACCTCGCAAAAATTATTTTGAGGTCGATAGGCACAATGACCGAATGAAAAGCGCTCGGCCCTAAGTAAATCCTTAAGACCAAGCGGACCTTGAAGTCGCTGCACAACTGAAAGTATTAGCTGTAATGTGGCAGTCCGATATGCGTACGCAAAAACCACTCGCGAATAAATCAGATTTAGAATTTCTCCTGGACTTGGATTCATGTCTAAAAGCCCGCTTGCCAAGTCGGAAATTTCTGCACTGGTTCTGAGGTTTGAAGTGCGCATTGGAGTAGGGAAATTAGGATCGTAAAAATCACGAGGAACGAGGCCGATAAGAAGAATCGGCAAGTTCCCCTTTTTCAAAATCCTAAATTTTAGGTAAAAATATCCATCTGAAACCATCTGATAGCTTGTTGAATAATTGAAAACTGAAATCCGCCTAGACCGGTTAGAAAGCGCATTTTCCAGAGCTTTGCTCTGATGGCAATAATAAACTGCTTTATCCGTATAACCGACCTCCCGCTCATAAAAGGCCAGCGGAAAGTGAGTCACGGAAGATCCGCAAATTACCAAATCAGGCATTTGGGCTAATTTTTCAAAGTCTGACTCTGTGCTAAAGATGGACGAAAGATCGTGCAA
The DNA here is from genome assembly GCA_019748395.1 of Candidatus Obscuribacterales bacterium. Classification (GTDB taxonomy): domain Bacteria; phylum Cyanobacteriota; class Vampirovibrionia; order Obscuribacterales; family Obscuribacteraceae; genus JAIEPM01. The sequence goes on along the minus strand of JAIEPM010000458.1, from coordinate 12,580 downwards.
TCCGTATCCCCAGATATAGCAGTGAAGAATCCTTCTGAGCAGGGAGTTGGAAACACTCAGTCGGCCCATGTCATAGTTCATAGAAAAATGAAAAGCTGCGCGCAACAGCTCGGATAGGAGCAGAGCGATAATCAGAGCCGTCAGAAATGAACTTCTTGCCACAATAATAAACACAATACTCAAAAGCATTCACAGGATACAGACATTTATTGGAAACCGTATTATGCCTTTAGGCAGAATTTAGATAGGATCCAAGCCTTTCTGCTTTGTTATCCATCTTCTATTTCTCACAAGAGCAATGAATGTCCGCAAATATCCCGACAGCAATATGCGGCTTATACGAAAGATTTGCGGAAATCCGTATGAATTGCCTATCATGCTGCTTGTAAAATATATACGTGTAAAGTTATGATAAAACCAGAACCGGTTTACCGGTCTGTAACTATTCGAGGACGCAAACGGTGGCACTACTCAGTGAAGCAAAGCTAGGAGCTGGAGGACACGAAACTCGCTATTTCGTGGACATCCTGACACAAAACTCTGCAGGCAACTGGGTGCTATGCTTGCCGACTCGACTCAGTGCTTTCCAGGACGAGCTGGAGCTGCTTTTAGGGCGCGCCTTCGCAGGGCGCCCCCGCTGCCAGGAGAATCTTGAGCTGGCACAACAGCTAACGCTCAACTGGTGTATTTCAAAATGCAAGAAACAGGGCATCACGCTTGAAGAATGCCTGCGTGAAGACGGTTCTCGCTAAGCCGACTGACCCTGCTTTAAATCATCATCGAAAAGCTCCAGGACAGGCAGAGAAGCAGAACTCTTGCTGCCCGGCTTTTCCATATCTTTGAGCGAGATCTTCCAGGACCGGAACTCTTCTTCGCTCTGCACCTGACCAAATGTGTTTTCAAAAAAACTCTTGCTTGCAGCCATTGTGGCTCTATTTCTGTCAGCACCTTCTCTAGCCATAATCAATCCTCCCTCAACCTTGCTTAGAATCTAGAGAGCCAAAGTGACATTAAGTGGGCAAAAAAAACGAAGCGATATTCCTCGCTTCGTTTTTTGATTTGACTCTATCTGTATTTATTCGGATTCTTTGGGCGAATCGCCGGCAGTATCCTTTTCAGATGATTCAGCCTCATCACCGGGCGGCTCAGCCACCGGTGTCACTGAAATGACCTCATCATCATCCAGTTTCTGCAAACAAACGCCTGTTGCCATGCGTCCCTGAACACTTATATCGTCTGTTCGCTGACGCACAACAATGCCGCCCTGAGTTGCAATCAAGACTTCAGACTTGGGCTGAGTAATTCTCAGACAAGCTAATCGAGATTGTGAATTCTTGAACTTGATACCGATAATACCCAGTCCGCCGCGCCCTTGAACTCTGAATTCATCAAGGTCAACGCGCTTGCCGTAACCATCGGTCGTGACAAAGAGCATGTGACAGTCCGGTGTCGGCTCGATAACATCAAAACCGACAATTCGATCACCTTCTCTCAGCCCCATGGCTTTCACGCCACGAGCATTCCTGCCCATAGGTCTGACTTCGCTCTCTTCAAAGCGGATACACATACCATCAGATGTACCGATGATGATATTACCCTTGCCATTGGAGCGACGCACCCAGCCCAACTGCTCTTTGTCCTCTTCTTTGCATTTGATGGCAGTGATGCCTTTCTTTCGTATGCGGGAGAACTGGCTGATCGGCACTTTCTTGATCGCGCCCTGAGTGGTCAACATCACGAAGTAATCTTCGTCACCAACGCTCAGAACTTCTTCCTCCGACTCGGTGCTGCTTTCGGCAGCATCGTCGTCGTCTGAAACTTCCGGTCCGGACTGTTTGAGATCTTCTTCCGATACAGGAATTACGGCAGTAACCTGCTCATCCTGCGACATATTCACGACATTCAAGATCGCTCTTCCGCCGGATCCCCGACTTGATTCCGGAATATCCATCACATCGGTTGAATAAACGGAGCCCTTGGTCGTAAACACCAGGAGTTTGTCATGTGTATTTGCTTCGATAAAGTGCTGAAGATCGTCGCCTTCTTTTGTTTTCAATCCAGCCACACCACGACCGGCACGACGCTGCCTTTTGAAAGTGTCCAGAGGCATGCGCTTGATCAAATCATCTTTGGTGATAAAGATGAGCATGCGCTCGTTCGGAATCAAATCTTTTGCTGATATATCAGTATCAAGATTGCTGTAAACGATTTGCGAACGGCGATCATCTCCGTACTTGGTACGAATTTCAACAAGCTGCTCTTTGATGATAGCGAGCACCTTTTCGCGGCTTGCCAGAATAGCGTCGTATTCGGCAATCTTTGCCAGAAGCTCTTTATGCTCCTCTTCAATTTTGCCGCTTTCCAATCGTGTCAATACACGCAGTTGCATGTCTAGAATCGCGTTTGCTTGCAGCTCTGTAAGAGTGAACTTGCTGATCAACGCTTCTTTAGCCGCCGCAGTAGATTCGGCAGCTCTGATGATCTTAATTACTTCATCCAGGTTTTTGAGAGCAATCAACAAACCTTCCAAGATATGAGCGCGGGCAAGAGCCTTTTCACGCCTGTACTTGGTAGCATTCACCACAACTTCAATGCGATGCAGAATGAAATCATCAATGAGTTGATGCAACTGCAAAGTCAGCGGACGACATTTTCTGGCTTCAGGCTTTTTCTCTTTGTTTCCTGCCGTGCCAAGCTGCTGACGAGGCTCTTGCTGAGCCAATCGCAAGCCCAGCATGTTGACAGGGAAACTTTGTTGAAGTTGCGTGTACTTGTAGATGTTGTTGAGCACGACTTCCGGATGTGCGTCACGCTTGAGTTCAATCACAACTCGCAAACCGGAGCGGTCTGTTTCATCATTTACATCGCTGACGCCCGTAATCTTCTCTTCTTTGACCAGATCAGCAACGCGTTTTGTGAATGCTTCCGGACCAACCATATAAGGAAGCGAAGTGACGATAATGGCATTGCGAGACTGCCTGCCTGCGCCACCCGAAATCGTCTCGATATCGGCCTGACCACGGCACATGATTGAGCCGCGCCCGGTAGTATAGGCTTCTCGAATGCCGTCTTGCCCGAGAATGACGCCGCCTCCCGGGAAGTCGGGGCCCTTGATATATTTCATCAAACCAATCGAGTCGAGCTCCGGGTTCTCGATTTTGGCAATTATTCCGTCTACCACTTCCCGCAGATTATGGGGCGGGATGTTGGTTGCCATACCCACGGCAATACCGGCACTGCCGTTCAGAAGCAGCACAGGAACTCGAGTCGGCAATACAGCCGGTTCTTCCTGACTTTCGTCAAAGTTGGGGCGGGTTTCAACCGTGTTCAGCTCAATATCTTCGAGCATATCCATGGCTAGCGGTGTCAGCTTAGCTTCCGTATAACGCATAGCCGCAGGCGGATTGTCCAGATCACCGAAGTTTCCATGCCCGTTGACAAGCGGATAACGGCTGGCTTGAGGCTGCGCCAGTCTTACAAGTGCTTCATAGATAGCCGAGTCGCCGTGCGGGTGAAAGTTACCCATTACGTCTCCGACTGTTTTGGCGGCTTTACGGAAAGGCTTGTCCGGACGCAATCCCAGCAAATACATGCCGTAAATGATGCGCCGGTGTACCGGTTTCAGTCCGTCACGAACATCCGGTATTGCCCGGCTGACGATTACCGACATCGCATAGTCGATAAACGATTTTTTCATTTCATCTCGGACTTCAACCGGAATAATGCGTTCTTCGCTAGTCAAGTTGCTGCTCCCCGAAGGCTTGAGAACCCTGAAAAATATATACGAGCGCAGAGTATAACACTTTTGATTGAGCCGCTCCTGAAGCTGCTTTTAGCCATTTGAAAAGTTGGCAGCCCCGGCGCAAATTAAGTGACTAATCATTGCGAAGCAGAGCCGGCTGATTCTTTTACTCAGACAGTATTTGTGGGACACTAGTTCTTCAAGAAAAGCAAAGCAGAGTCCAGCCATAAGCAGGGACGAAGCTTTTACGGCTTTTGAGTCGGCTCGGCAAATGAAGAAGGCAAAAGAAATGGGAACTGAAAAGGGAGCGTCAGTTGTGACTGAAAACGAACAGGAAAGCACCCGACTCCGCGATGAGCGGCTTCGCAAGTTGAAAGAACTTAAGGAAGCCGGTGTCAATCCTTATCCTTACAGCTTTCAGCGCACAGCCACGGCTCAGGAACTTCAAGACAGATACAAAGATCTCCCCAACGAGACCGAAACAGAGGATGAAGTCAAAATTTGCGGGCGCATCCTCAACGAACGTAACACCTGGATGTTTGTCGATGTATATGACGAAAGCGGCAAAATTCAGCTTTTCTGCCACAAAGAATCACTGCCTCAGGAAGAATTGAAGCGACTAAAGCTTCTCGACAAGGGTGATTTCATCGGCGCCACCGGCACGATTCGACGCACCAAAGCCGGAGAACTCTCGATCAGAGTCAAATCCTACGAAGTGCTTTGCAAATCGCTTTTGCCTCTGCCTCTAAGCTGGGACGGATTCACCGATGTGGAAGCTCGCTACCGTCATCGCTATGTCGACATGATCATAAATCCGGAAGTGCGCGAAAAGCTCAGAAAGCGCAGCCTGGCAATTCGCGCTCTGCGCAACTTTCTTGATGAGCGTGGTTTCTTTGAAGTTGAAACACCGGTATTGCAAGTCGAAGCCGGTGGTGCAGATGCCCGCCCGTTCATAACCCATCACAACACGCTCGATATTGATCTCTACATGCGCATTGCCACCGAGCTGCATCTGAAAAGACTGATCATCGGCGGATTCGAGAAAGTCTACGAAATCGGCAGAATTTTCCGCAACGAAGGCATAAGCACCAAGCACAATCCGGAGTTCACGATGATGGAACTCTACCAGGCTTACGGTGACTACAACCAGCTCATGAACTTTGCAGAAGAGATGGTTCAGCACGTATGCCTGCAAGTATGCGGCAGCACTAAGCTCAGTTATCAGGGCGTTGAAATCGACTTCAAGAGCCCCTGGCGCCGCGTCACCATGCGTGACGCTATTCTTGAAGTCACAGGTCTCGATGTAGACACCCTGAAAAATCTCGACGAAGCACGGTCCGCAGCTAAAAAGCTCGGAATCGAGCTTGAAACTCAAGAATCGGTCGGGGAAGTTGCAAACACAATCTTTGAAGAAAAGGTTGAAGCAACATTGATACAACCGACGTTTTTGATTGATTATCCGGTGGAGATTTCGCCGCTCACAAAAATTCACCGCACCAAGCCGGGTCTGGTTGAAAGATTCGAGCTCTTTATTTACGGGCGCGAAGCAGCCAACGGCTACAGCGAGTTAAGCGATCCCCTTGATCAAAGAGCCAGACTGGAAGAGCAGGCCCGCAAGCGCGAGGCAGGAAACGAAGAAGCACAGCCTCTAGATCTCGACTTTATCATGGCTATGGAATACGGCATGCCTCCAACCATGGGCATCGGTATAGGCATTGACCGGCTCGTGATGCTTTTAACAGATTCTGCTTCAATTAGAGACATAATTGCCTTCCCCACCATGAAACCACAGCGCAAAGATTAAGCGGAGGATTCAAAATGAGCATCTGGAAACTGTATCGCTTTGAAGATCAGTTTCTGGCGCCCAGCATGGTCATTGCCGAGGGCGGAAACTACATCGAAACCGAACCGATATTTTCAGTCTCGGCTGATGATAAAAGCGAGCTGATTGATTTAATCAAGGACCTGATCAAGAGCCAGCCGCAGCAGGCAAAAGACAACGACATTTACAAAGAAAGCATCGAATGCAAGAACTACGAGCCGGCCCTTCTTGAAATACTCGGTTTGCACAAGTGGAAGGACTTTGAGCAAAGAGCTCTGATGTACACGCTGCACAAACAGGGCGAAGAGCTTCATTTGCATATTACAGGCCGCGGCTCCGATGGATTCTGGAGCATCAGCGATTCCTCCAGCAAAATTTATCAATTTGAAAACCCGAAAACCCCGGAGGAGATTGCCGATGAAATCATCCCCCGACTGCCGGTTACGCCCCCAAAACTATTGGGATTGGGTCCGGGTCCGGATTCACGCCAAAATTCGCCTTAGGCAGATTAAATTCAGTCCGAGCTCGAGAAAAATTCAGCCAATCTGCATATAAATAGAATGCGGGCTGAAGCCGCCGCATACAGGCTTCAGCAAAATTCCACACCGCTTCCACCCTCTTCATTTAGCATTAAAGGGCTCAGCAGCAGATTTAATGATCGAATTTACGCCTTCACTGTTGAAAAACACATTGACGTCGCAAGCAATAAGCCCACAATGGTCTTAGGTTACTAGTGGAATAATGTCCGGTTCATCCTATTCGTCCGATTTAGTCGGTAAGAGGTTAGCGCATAATGGCTGATGTTGAAGAGAAGCCCAAAGAGATAGCCAATGAAGGTGGAGACCGCGACGCGGGCGATGCCAAACGTGACGGCAGCAAAGTAGACGACGAATACAAAACGCTGGACCAGGCCCGCAAGGACGAAGCCGACAAACTCAACCCGAAAAAGCAACTTGAGCGACTCTTTTCCGAAACCCAGGAAGGCTCGACAAAAGCGCTATGGGAAGGCACAGGCAAGAATTATGCAGAAATCGCCAAAAATCCTGAAGTGCAGAAAAAACTACAAGAAGCAAAAGTAAAAGATCCAAGCGCGAAACTCGAAGTTACAGCCAATGGGGAAGTTCTCAGTTTTGCTCCCAACAACGGCGAGAAGATAGATCTCGGAAAAGAAGCAAAGAAAGAAAATGTACCGGTGGCGGAGTCCGTCAAAGTCGGAGAAGGCAGCAGTAAACCAGGAGCCGACAAAACGAAAGCACCAAGCGACAATGTCGTGCGACCCTTTGATCCTCAAAAAGACACAATCGACGGGGTAATGAAAACCTTCGACCAGGTCAGCGCAAATTTGCCGCCTGATGTTCGAGAGCAAAAACGAAAAGAATTACAGGAAGACCTGCAGAAATCAGCAGAAAGACTGGGACCGGAAAGCGAAGCATTCAAGAGCATGCTGCGCACGCAGAATGTTCTGGGTGATCGTTCAAACCTTCTGGGCAACGACCAGAACCGGCTGAACGCTATGCTCGGGCTGGCCGCCCGTGGAGCAGATCCTTCCAATGCCAACAGACAGGGAGCCAACCCATTCTGCGCACTTATCTCCGAATCAAGGATTGAGCAACAAAACAATTTCCAGAAATACGCAGATGAAACAGCATCGCTGGCAATGAAGGGCGGATGCTTCCGTGGCGGAGAAAACGGCACGCCACGCCAGTGGGTGGACATCAACAAGAAAGAATACAACGGAGCAAATTTTGCTGCTGGTCCTGAGTCAGGACAACTGTATAACAGAGATTTCCACCAAAAAGGCGGCAAGCTCGACTATCTAGGTCAGCTCGATGCTGCCAAAATCGGTCAGGAAACAACCATGGCCAACAACAAAGCCAATGGATTGAATCAGGAATTCATTGCGGCCAATGCTCATCTTGTCGATGGTGCAAAATCTCTCGGTCAAGCATCACCTGGCGGAGCGCTGCTCGAAAGAGGAAGCGACGGCAAACTTCAGCAGGTTATGGATAAAGAGAGCGACGGACGTCTGGTTGCAGCCAAGGCTCCGCCCACAACGCTCGACAACGTCGCCCGAGTCAACTATGCCAACGGCGGCGGCGGGCTCATGGTTCACGAAAACATGGCAAGAGACTTCATGGTTAACGGCAAGCTTCCGGAAGGCATGACTGCGTTCAAAGACGCAGCCGATCTAAAAGCCAAACTGGCAGCCAATCCAGGCAAGGAATACCAGATCGCTACAAATGGCACTATGGTAGCCAGCGGGGGCGAGGGCAAGGGACACGGGCTGCATGCGCAGAGCGTTAAAGTTGACGACAAAGGCAATCTAGTTTTCGGAAATAACTGGTCCGACAAACACAACAACAAAACTTACAGCGACGAATTCGTAAACGCTTTCACCGATCCGAAAAAATGGGACGGCTATCAACCCTCTTACACCAATCCGGACGGCAGCCCGGACTGGCGGAGAGAAAAGGCCGGACCAAAAACTGACAAGGTCGACAACAACACAGATACCCAACAGAAAGACCGAGACGCTCAAAAGAAAAAAGAAGACGAAGAGAAAGAAAGAGAAAAAGCCAAGCAAAAAGAAAAAGAGAAGAAAGAGCAAGAAGAAGCAGAAAAGAAAAAGCAGGATGCAAAGATCAAAGCCGAGCAGGATGCGAAGATCAAAGCCGAGCAGTCCGCCCAAGAAAAACACAAGGAAGACCTTGCAAACTGGCGGGCAAAGCAAGAAGCCGCAAAAGCCAAAGGCATCGATTTCAGCGAGCCGGAACCAACGCTTAAGATCGCAGATACATAATCACAGAGCAGGAGAAGGTCATGCCGAGTACTCTCAGCAGCACAGGTGTCATCAAGTCTATGCGCTTACCTGAGTCCTATACCGGACACAGCAAGTCGATTGGCGGCAATGGAGGTGAGGACTGGATCTACAGTCATTATCCCGGGAAAGAAAGATATCCCGAAATCTCAGTCCGCTACTCCGGATTTCCATTTTTCGGAAACACTGCCGACGGTTTCAGAAACTTACTAAAACTAGAGCCTCAAGTCATTTTCGACGCATCAAGCCCACGCCACAGTCGTGAGCAAAACCAGAACCTGGTGCGCGAAGCATCACTGCCTCTGGGCAATTCAGGCAACAACCAGATCTTCAACACAAAAAGCGGCAACGAAGCGCCAATCTTCTTCCTTGAAAAAATGGAAGTTCAGAATATAAGTCAAAAGAATGTGCTGCGTGTACAGGGCTATTTTCATGGACCGGACAAAGCACCACAGGTATTTCTCGATTGCGTTTTCATAGACGCAGACCCCAAAAGCGAAGAAGTAAGAATCGAAGAGCTTTATCTGGAAACCGACAACAAAGGTCTTTTCGATGCCGAACAAGCAAACTTCGAACAGGTACTAAAAAGCATAGATTGGCAAAACTAAAGTCTTGAACTTATAGTTAAAGCTCAGCGGAGGAGCGGCGGCAGCTGTTCTGCGCTGCTATCTGCAGGCATTTTCTCGCGCCCCCCTAGAACATCGACAAAGCCTTGCTTTTCGGCTTCATCAAAATCGGCTTTTGACGGAAAGATCTGACAGGACAACAATCGCAAAACTATGTCTTTTTGTCCCTCCACACTCTGCATATATTCAGACCACGGCTTCTCCAGTTCTGAGAGCGATTGGCCGAATACTGCTTCGACCAGGTTTTCATATTTACCCTTGCCGTTCAGTCTTGCCAGCTCAAGGTATGCTTTGAACTTAGAAGAATGATTCAAAAACATCGAAACCATTCCAACTCGTCCCTCATGCTGAGTAACATCAGCGGTGTTTAAAGCATCTTTTAGGGAAAGAGACTTGAGCTCTTTCGAAAGTCCGGCGATACGCAGAGGGTTGAGCAATCCAAGCTTAAGAACAAGTTTTTCATTCTCCCAATAACCGTAAATTTGCTCAAAAAATGCCGGGATACCTTCCGAGGCCCACTTGTCTATATACGGCATATTCTCATAGATAAGCTTATGCATAATCTCATGGGCGAGTACTCCAATGCCGTCTTCGTCACCAAATACAATGGCATTAGGTCCATGAAAGAAAGCAGCCCTCGCCTCATGCTGCTCTGGAAAATGATGAAAAACGAAATCTGTGAAGTCCTTATGATTAGCCACTAAATAAATTCTAGTAATCGGGGCATCCTTAATCCGAATATATTCAGAATCAACAACATTGAGAAATCCTTCTGCAAATTTTGCATAGAACAAGATTCTTGCTTCCGGCAAATTTGAAAGAAACAAAAAATGCTTAGTGGCCAGCCGATGGCTAAAAAGTCCATCCAACATCTGTGCTCGAGGATCTGACTTTGCAATGTAGTCTCCGGCAGCCTTAATCATGGCGTTGGTATTTTGAGAACCAGCAAGAAGACTGAGCATATTCAAAGACTCGTTGTTGATTCGGTTTATGGCGATGCGAGTACCAGAATCAAGCAACTTTCCGGACTGAGAGAGGAGACTTCTGCAATTTTCAACCGATTCGCCATATTTACCAAGATGCATTAATGCATCAGCTTTAAGCACCGCGGCCATAATATGATCTTCTCCCCATGCCATCGGCGGCTCATTTGAGCAAAGCGCAAGAACCGAATTACTATCCCGCAGAATCTCTGGATATTTGGCAAGATCTCTGGCAAGCACAGCTCGCCAAATAAAAGCTGAGCGATTCTTCGGATCATGCTTTACAGCAGCATCGAAATACTGCTTTGCATAATCGTAGTTTTGCAGGCGCAGATTCGCAATGCCTGCACCAATCAAAGCCCGAGAATTTCGCCCGTCCACCTTCGAAGCCAGCGCATAATCTGCGAAAGCTTCCTTGTATTTTCTCATACCGTTATAAAGCCGCCCTCGAGCGCATAGAGCTCTCACTGATTGCGGATCATATTTCAGAGCGCTGCTGTATTCAGCGATAGCATCATCGTTCTTCTTCTGAGCTTCCCTAAGAACACCTAGAGCAAAATGAACACTGGGGCTATTCGGTTGAAGTTCGAGAGCTTTTTCGAGATCGATTCCAGCCTTCTCGTACTGCTGAGATTGGAAATAGGCATAGGCTCTACCAGCATAATCACTTGCCTGCGGTTCTTCAGCAATGGTTTTGCTGAATAGTGAAATGGCATCCTGATTCTTGCCGACACCAATCGATACAGTTGCCTTCACCCGCAAAATGTCGCGATTATTAGGATCTAGCTTGACGGCACTCTCGAGGTCCGCAAGAGCAAGCTCGGCCTTATTCAGCCTTGAATAAACCATGGCCCGATTGAGAAAGGTATCAGCTCTTTTTGAAAGACTCAGAGATTTTTGAAAATCTTCAAGAGCCCCTTTAGCATCATTGTCGGATAGGAATTTGACCAGCCCCAATTCTGAGTAAGCAGGAGCAAATTCCGGCTTGTGCTTGATTGATTCTCGAAAATCCCAGATAGCACTTGAGTATTTTCCAAGCCTCATGTTCAAACAACCCTGTACATAATATTCCATGGAGTAATGACAGGTGCCGGCAGGCGAGAGTATTTTACAAGCTTCGGATATTCGACCTGCTCGATAAAGCTCATAGGCTTCGACAGCTCTCTTAATACCAGCCCACTTAGGATCCAGGCTTGCGGCTTTTCGAAGGTCCTGCACACTCTTCTCAAAGTTCTCCAGGTCAAAAAATATGAGCCCCCTATTTAAGTAATCAGTATCTATAGGATTTGCAGCAATTACAGTGTTATAGTCTTTAAGAGCGTCCCTGTCCCTTCTAAGTTGCGTATAGGCAAAAGCTCGATCACGATAAGCTTTCACAAAACCAGAGTCAAGCTCAATTGCAGAACTAAAATCTTTTATCGCCAGCTCGAAATTTTTCTGCTCTTCATAAATTTGTCCGCGATACCAATAATTGGTCGCATCTTTAAAGAGACTAAGCGATCCATCAAAATCAAGAAGAGCCCCTTCGTTATCATCCAAATACAAGTATTTAAGGCGAGCGCGGTCACCCAGGGCCGCAGACATTTTGGGCTTGAGCTGAAGGGCTTTGTCAAAACAAGTTTTGGCCTCCTGATAGCGCTTTTCTCCGAAGTAAATCGCGCCTTGCACATAATGTGCTTCAGGAAGATCGGGATTTAAGCCCAAGGCCTTATTAATCAGTTCTTGCGCTTGCTCAAATTGCCCTTCATTTCTATGCTTCATAGCCTGAGCCGCCAGATCAAATCCAGGCGGTGGATACTGTGCCAAACAGTGAATCGGCTCCCCAAAACACAAAAGAATTATGACAAGCAGCAATGCAAATCGCTTTGCTTCAAATGCGTTCATCAGGACTTCCTCAGCGACAGATTTGTCCTCCATGGAATTGTCATCCAGGGACTTTTGGGATCGCTAAGCAATTTTTTGTAATCAGCCTCAAAATACATCTGATTCTCAGAACCCTTATTCCAAAACCTTCTTCCAATAAGATAGTTTTCGCCAAGATCAGCCCATGAACTGAAAGTATTCTGCAAAAGTTGTGCCACCGGCATAATCTTTGCCCAGGCTTCATCTTGACTTAGATATCCGCAAAGAGTGCCCCAGCGACACAAAGCAATATAGCGACAATAGTCCCAACCAAGCAGTGATTTAATGCCAAGCTTCGGTGCGTTCTCTCGAGCAAAAGCGACTTGCTCTTCAAGCTCTGCAGCAGACTCGGGGTCTAGCTTATTCTTGGCTGCTTGCACGGCAGCTTTATCCTTGGCGAGAAGGGCTATCTCATCAAAATGCTCCCTGTGGCCGCCGCAGGCAACCCAGTTCAGCATCTTTAGCAAATCCTCCCTTGAATTAACGCCCCAACCTTCCTTGAGGGCGCGCTTTTCGTCGGCAATGTTTTCACTAGTAGCAGATACACACCAAAGAATGTCATGCCTGTGCTTGTGGTTTTCGGTAAGCAAGGCCGGGCAGGCAAGAGCCCAGAGCTGCGCCCGGCTGAGCTCGGTTGTACTCGCCGCAGGAGCTGGGCTTTTAGCAGTCACAGTTGTTTTTGTGCTT
>JAIEPM010000433.1 GCA_019748395.1 Candidatus Obscuribacterales bacterium | reverse complement strand
AGGAATAACCGCACTCCAGACATAGCTGTCTCATGAGGGCGTGAGCAAAAGAGTGAAGCACGACAAATCTCATTCCGGGATAGCCAGCGTGAGCTGGTTCAATATGGCGGGCCGCGCGCCAACGTTGGTGCGCTTCGAAGAGCTGAGCGTTCCTGTCGCTGACCTCGGGACCGGAGCACCACGTCATCAATTCCTGTTCTCGGAATTGTATAAAAATCCCCTCACCTCGCACTTCGCAAGCTGGTACCCACTCTGGATCCCTTCTAGCTAGCGGCGCCAGATTCTCTTCTGGAAGTTCTCCGCCAATTCCGAGTTCACCTGGTGATTCAATTCTAGTAAATCCAACTAAAGCCATTACTTCTCGGAGCCGTTCGAGCAACACAACCTTTTCGATGAGCTGTTCATAACCTACAGGTGGCTTTACTACTTTAATTTGAAAATCAGTGGAGCTTAGAGATGTGTCGCCTGATGAAATTGCCTCCCATTCAGGACGCTTTAGATCAGACGGATCTGAACCATCATCATCGCCAGCAGTTCCATTTTTCTTTTTTGAGACTGCCTCTAGAATTTGCTGATCAGAATATTCCTCAAGCGTATGTAAAAGATTTAGTTTGCGTAGAGGTCTCAAATTATCGATATTATCTACTTCCTTGAGAATGTCCCATTTGTCTGCAACAAGTTGATCAAGCTTATCTACTTTTGTTGGAACATATAACAAAGACAAGATAATTGAGAACCATGCATTTGAAGCGCCCATCAAAATTGGTTTTGTTATCTGATCGCATGGCTCGTCTCGCCTTAGATGAGGATGTCGCCCCTTGCAGCGAAATGCCGGCTCGCTTATATCCTCGTCAAAAGCTTCTGCCATTGATCGCCTTTTATCTGTGCACGAATCGCATCGTACAAGAATGTGAGAAACCGTTCCAGAAGCACCAAATTCGATCAAGCTTAATCTTGGTTGGCAGTCGGTTGGTCCCTTATGCACAAACTCCACCCAAGGAAAGTCATCCATGTGTCCGTGCTCGCAAGCTACAAGGAATCGAGCAGGCAATGCTGCCGGGGGACGCCCCTTAGCCTTATTGCAATTATGATGCACATATTTGTTTCTGTCCGGATGAATTGGATCATCATCAAGTCGGAATAATCCATTGGCCGTGATTGGTGCTAACCGATTGCAGAGAGGGCAACGCAACCATCTCGGAAAGCTGCGAACTGGAACCCCAATCACCTTATTAGGATCAAATGGGCCAGTTGCATAAGTCACATTCTCTCGTGGAGTTGGTGGCGCAAGCAATTGTTCCACCAATCCAAAGCCTCTTCTGTCTTGCACAGCACGCAACAACCGCTCTTCGGTAATTGGTTTCATATGTACACGATCCCATTCGTCAAGACCCAGTACCATTGTTGAGAGATATGGCAAATCAATAATGGAGCCCACTCCAAACGAATAAAGCAATTGACTCGGGCGAATTTCACCCACCTTCACTTTTTCTGTGGCCATTAGTTTTCTCCCTCTTCTTGTTCTTCTTCCTCTTCAGCTTCGAATTTCTTGAGAATCAATCCGACGGTGGGCTCAACATCTCTTAGTGAGTTCAAGCATGTGAAAATCTGCCATTCCTCCAAACCTGGTCGCTGAAGAAGTGGTACCGAAATTCCATCTTTCTTGGGTTCGTAGGTGAGTACGCCACCATGACCGGATTTACTTGCCTGCCTGCACCAGTAGTCCAGCCGACGCTTCAATCCTTGCCTAACTTGGTCACCTATTTCAATGGACTCCGTAACCAGCTCTGCTCGTCTCACTATGCGCTCGACTGCCTTAAGAACTAAGGCATCATCTCGCTGAATCGCATTTGCTTTGTCGTTCGGATTTAGGCGAAACTCTGGCAATCGAATAAGGGATACAAGTACACCCGTTAGTCCCCGGTCCAAAGCTCTAGCCGCAAATGGTGTTACTGATAGTGCCTCTACCTGTTTGTAAAAGGTTGCATGGTAGTGCTCGAAGGTCTCATAGTGTGACAGATCACGTGGGCGTGACCAGTTGTACACCGTAATTACAAGCCCAGGCTTATTACGGCCGACGCGGCTTGTTGCCTGAATGTATTCGGCCGTGTTTTTTGGCTGACCTGCAACGACCATCAAGCCTAGACGCTTAACGTCAACTCCGACAGAGATCATGTTTGTTGCGAGCAAAACATCGATCGGATAAGATTTCTTTTTTTCCTTGGTTCCTTTCCCTTTCTCATCATCTTTCGTAGGTTGATCATCATCGTCCGGTTCTTCGAATGGTACCTCCATTCGATCTAAGATATATGGAATATCGACGGCGCTCTTTCGCGAAGTAAGTTCTTCGATTGTGTATGAAGCAATCCTCCTATTCTGAAGACCTCTCTCGGACGCATTTCTAAGTGAACTTCTTACACGATCATCGATCATTCGTCTTGCACTACCGAGCTCAGACATAGAACCGAAATATCCAACCATGGTCATCCATGGATCGGCTTGCGCTCCATATTTCTTATAGAGAGTTTGTGCTGCTGCCAGCACGGTTGTATACACTCGAACAAGTGCATTCTTGATTCGCCGACCAGGAGCGCAAATTCCAAGATAAAGTCTGCCAGGCACTTCCTCTGAAGGCGCCTTTTGGATTGAGAAAAAATTGTCGCGGCTGTCAGTTCCCTGTGGAGGAAATACGCTGACTCGTCGCAAGAACAACTTATGAATCTGATCTTCTGCTTGCTTAATTGTTGCTGTTGATGCAATTACTTTTGGGCGCACACGTTTACCGTCAAGCTCCCAAGAGCAAAGTTCGTCAATTGCTGTTTCATATAATCCGACTAAAGTACCAAGCGGACCTGATATTAGGTGAAGCTCGTCCTGAATTATCAAATCGATGGGACGCAACAGCTGATGCTCAACCAAATCTGCTTTAGGCAAGTCGTTCCGCTTAGCGTGCGGACCTTTATCTTCAATCTCGGGCGCTACGAATCCGTGTCGCTCACACTTTCCGCTGACATTTCCGAACAGGACTTGTGTTGCTCCTTTCCACGGAAGTTGTGCAAATTTGTCGACAGTAGCGATCATCACTGAGGGGAGCCGTCTGTAGATCTCTTCATCAACCACGACTACGGGCAGGCCTTCACCAGCCGAAAGCCTCCGACTGAATAAGCAAGCTCCAAGTTTGTCACCACAATACACGATTGTTTTTGCCCTGCCGGAACCATATGGCTCGACGATTATGTCTCGGCCGGGCGAAATCGACTCGCCGCACCACGGACAATTAGTCAACTGGTGTGGCGTTCCACCGCCGCCGCCTGCATCAGGACGGAAATCGTTTACTTGCTGAATTGCTTCGGCGCTACGGTCTGTTTTGTTTGGCGTTGTCTTCGCTCCCACCCATAAACCAATTCTAAATGGCTCACTTCCCCATTTATTTTTGTCTTCTCGGCGAATCATTTCGCATGCGCAAATCAATGCAGTTGCGCGCTGGAACTGCTGCAGAGTCAGTAGTCTGAGAGTATATCTCATCAACACTGCCAGCCCCGCTTCGCCGCTTCTCCCGCCGACCTCACCTTGAAGTCTGCGGATTGCCAGAGTATAGGCAGTTAGCCCCAAATATGCTTCTGTTTTGCCACCGCCTGTTGGGAACCACAAAAGATCGGCTATGGATTCCGTTTCGTGGCTACGATCTTCATGGTGAGGGTCAGTGATACTTGGAAGATTTAACAGAATGAATGCTATCTGAAATGGATACCACGACGGATCCCCTTTTGAATCCACGTCAGCTAATGAAGTTTTCTCGCCCCGCCGCTTGCTTTCGGAAAGAATTGTATGGCGACGTTGTTCCCACATTGCTCGATTGGCAAATTTGAAAGCCTCATAAGCACTTTTGTCAGTGCACACTAAAGAGATGCCTTCTCGAATTCTTCTCAAAGTAATTCTGCATTTCTCAACTGCGTCCTCCGCAAAATCAAGGTAGTTATTTAATCCGTTAGTGCCGGCTTTGACTTGTCGAGTTCTCTCATCAATCCACAACTCATAAGCCTTAGCAAGTTCTTCCAATTGATCTTGAAGATCGGATTGCGATGCGTTAGCAAGTTTACTCATGCTCAACACCAAATTCGCGAGCGACGCGATATCTGTGGCAGTTGGAGGTACATGCTTTCCTACTTCGAAAGAAGGAATAGCTCGCGTTGAGATACGAATTGCAAGCTCAAGACTATCGGCCGAGTAATCTGCATGGACCGATGTTCCGTGCCCAACGGCAAATTCGGTCACATGGCGGTATAGCATATCCATCGACCGATCTTCATCTAATACTCGTCCATCAATTCCGTCTGAATCTCGGAGCATCGGTGTCTTCTTGAAGATCGCCTCACTTCCTGGTGCGGAAACGGATAGCTGAACTTGAAACAACCAAGATTCGTCTCTTCGTTCTGTCGGCTCCTGCTGATCATTTACAAGAAAAATTGTTACTACCCAGTCACCGCCAACTTTCCTGATGATTCCTTGCACGTAAACGTCTGGCTGCTCTTCAATAGAAGGTATCCATCCTTGCATGGTACCTTCTTTGAGCTCTATCGGATTGGATATCTTATCAACGTCATATCGATACCAAACGGTTTTTGGATTGCCTTTCTCTGTAGTTAAGAACTCACTCTTTTGCCGTTTGTAATAACCCCACTTCGCATTGATTTGAAATGACTTCGCATCCTTTTTCGCCGAAAATGTAAATCCCATGGATGACGGCAATAAAGATTCGACCGCGGCTGCCTGCGGATCTGCTCTGCCATCTTCACCGTTGTCAGCTACGTTGGAGGTCAAGTCTTCTTCAGCACCAGGAGCTGCTGAACGTCTCCTCGGTGCTAGCACTCCAACCAGGTACCTGTCGGTTACGTGTATCTCATCGACCTCTTCGTTCCTTCCACCTGCCGGTCCCATCAGATCCGCGTAAATCAGACTATGAAGCTCCGCTCGCAATGCATAGTCTGATACCTGCAAAATCGATTTATTCATTATCTGGTGCTCCTATCACAGAACGTTCCCTCAAATCTAGTGTGATTTGCTTCTCGGAGGATTGCGTTTCCGATTTTGCAGTTTTCTTTGTTTTCCTTGTCGACTTGCCCTTTTTACCTAGCCCGGCGGCTTCTTCCTCCGTATGTCGCTCCTGATTGAGTTTGAACAGCCTTTCAAGTAATTGTTGTTTGCAGTGCTCGCTGATCGTGAATATGTCTCCACGATCAGTACTTCGAAAATCGTGATCCAATGCAATGTCAGTCCAGCCATATGCTCGAATAACTGCCTCATCCAATTTTCTGTGAAGTTCGCGAAACTCCTGAATCACGGAATGCTTTTCTGATTTAGCGTGGACGCGGTTGTATATTTTGGTTAGTCCTTCCTGAAATTGTTGAGTCAGCCGTTGTCTGGTTTCGTTGTAAACCTTACCCAGCTGATTTAATTCTTCTGTCTCATTTGGGAATGGGAATGTCTCGAAGCAATCGCTGGGTGTATAGCGCATCCGCGTCTCTAGCGTGGATCCGCATTGGCGCGCCCAGATTTCGTGGATGGTTGATTGGAGTATTGAGAACATTGAGTCGTTTTGTGTTGCAACAATCGAAAGTGCGTGCGAGTAAACAAAACTTGACGGTTGCCAGCACATTATCAAGTACTTTGATACGATTGGAATCGCCAGTACGCGACTAAGGTTCTCACATGCCGCTTTGAGCGCTGGTCGTTTTTCTCCGTAAATCCACCACTTGTGATACAACGGGTAACGTGTCACGAAGTTACCCTCCTTGTCTTTTCGCGTCCGTTCTGGTCTGACCTCCTTTTCAACAATTTCTAAAGCTGCTGGGTAGTCCGAAGCAACTGGCCCCGCATAATCAGCTGGTACTATTCCTTCCTTGAGAAATTCATTTCGTTGCTCCGCGGAACACGAATACCACGGTGGTAATCTGGAGTCCCTCTTTAGTGGCCAATCGAAGAAGTTAATGACTTTTCGGCTAGGACTTTGATTTACTCTGGTGTTGATGTCTTCAGCGTTAATGTATGGAAAGATGATCTGTTTATAGGCGCCTCCATTTAGCTTCAACAGCTCTTCGACAGTTTGCTCGGAAATTACAAAACCGTCTCCGTAAATCTTGTAGCCATTAAATGAACGTCCAGAATTCGCGATTAAATTGAAAGGTTTGCCGACAAAAACTGAATTCGCGGATAGATATGGTCCAATGTTGTCAACGCTGGTCCCATTTAAAGAGCAGGGTCTCAACCAATTTAGAGAACAAATCCACAAAAGCGCTACTTCTAAGTTAGCAACACCTGGCCACTTTAGGGAACTGATTGCTCTAGTTATCTGATATGACTTGGAGCAGATCTGATCAAGTCCGACCTCTCGCGTATCACCTTCCGAAATACTGTTTGTGGTTATTAGTCCCAATACCCCCTCTCGATGAATCAATTCTGCGGCCCGAAGCAAGAAGTAAGTACATAAGTCAGCACTTCCTCTGCGACCATTTGATACGTTCCTTATTATGAACTCCCTGTATTCGTCTGTTAAAGTTCCAGAAATTGCGTAACCATTCATGAATGGCGGATTCCCGATGATCGAATCGAACCCCGATCTTTCTCGATGAAAAACCTCAGGAAACTCTATCACCCAGTGAAAAGGAGGTATGGTACGCAAACCGTTTCGAGTTTGTTCCAAAAGTAATTTGAGCTGCATCACTTGTTGTTCTTCTGCAAGATTCCCTGAAAGCAGAGCTGCAATCTTCAATGAAATATTGTCGAGCATCGACTCAATGCCTGTACCGGCGCCAGCCAGGCTCACTGAAGTTAGAATATCTCCAATCATTCGAGCCTTGTGAAGCAAAGATTCCGCTTGCTTGTGAAGACGAGCCTTGCTATCCGTGTCACAAATGTCACCGTCCGTTATGCACTCCAGTTTTTGTCGCAGTTGTTTTGCGGTCTCTAACATCTCTCCAGTAAACTGAGATAACCGGCGAGGTGGTTTTCCAAGATCAGGCAGAAATTCAAAGTACTTAAACTGCTCAATTCTCGTAAGTCCCGCTAGAGAATCCCCGCATTTGATCGCATGATCAAGGAAGGTAAAGGGTCTGTTTCGTTCTAGCGTTGTTAGCCATAGTGACAATTTAGCCATCTCCACCGCCATAGGATTACAGTCAACTCCAAACAGGCAACGATCAGCAACTAGTCGTCTGGCAAGGATTTGTCTTTCATCTTGAGACTTTGGTAACAACAGTTTCTCATCTGACAACGAGCCTTCTACTACTTCATTGTCGTAAATATCAATCCGACAGCCAGCAGCGAGATTGTCTTCGCACTTAGCCCAAGATTCCACGAGTTTATCGCCCAGATATCTGCATGCTTGTACCAAAAATGCACCGGAGCCGCAGGCGATGTCGCAAATTTTTAGTTCGAGAATTTCTTGGGGAGTCAGGAGTGTGTTGCGAGTGGCTTCGGCTCCGCCGGGATAACCCACATAAACTAGTGGAGTCAGAGCGTGCTCGACAATGGCTTCTGTCAAACTTCTTGGAGTGTAGTGAGTACCAGTCGAACGCCGTTGCGCCCCCTCGGTAACATAAACACTTCCTTGAGTAAAAATGACGGGTAGCTCAACAGTATCTTCACGAATTAACCCAATAAATGGTTTTATCGCCTGATATACGGTTTCATCGTTATCGCATACCATCAAACACTTAGATGCCGAAAACTTATCTGTTTCGTAGATGATTTTTCTAAGAGCTTTTTCGGTTTTACCTGTTTCGTCGCACAGCCATCTGACAAATTCATCATCACCGGATTCCTTCTTCGATTTAAGCACAGAAAGTGGAACCTCAGGTTCTTTCCCTTTAGAACCGACTAGTCCAAGAACTGGCTCCTCTGCCCTAACTGCCGTGTGTTCAAGTAATGATTCATATACATTACCGATTTGCTCTACATCAATTGCTCTAAAACTAAGTTTCCTTGCTTCATCATTTGGACCTTTTCCTTTCAGTAGTTGAATAGAATCAAGCAAATGCAAAACCACTCGATTGTTAATCGCCAGTGGCTCTCCTTGTGACTCATACCACTTCGTTCCTTTTTGCCTCCCCTCCAAAAATGGGTATCTATCAGGATCAAAGAGGCTGCCACCATATGCGGGGCTATTTAAATCTTCATGACGAGCCCCACCAAAAATAAGTCTAAACCCCGAAAGGAGCCTATTCCATGCATCATAGCGGTGCTCTAATACAGCCTCACCGTGACGCGAGGCAGAGTCGTGAAGCTGTTCTCTCAGTGTTGAGACCGCATAGTTGGCTGAATACACTTCAAAATTAAGCGGGAAAAGACTGCGCTCTTCTGCTGCAAGCATGAAAACTAGCCGCATCATGACTGACACTCCGGCCTCGTAGAGCTCATTCTCCGAAACTCCACTCAAGAGGCTTCTACCAGTATCTTTATCAATTCGATCAAGAGCCTGAATTAGTAATTCAACAGCCTTCCTGACCTGAAGACCGAGCTGATCGCTTACTTCCTGTTGAAACTCTGTGCTTTGTCGAAATAGTGCTTCTGTAGTCTCTTCATCAGCAGTGCCAAAAGTACGAGCTACCGACATTAATGCGAGAAATGATTGTAGCGTGCTTTCTTCTTCAAGCCAGATGCTTGCATACCAAGAAACAAACGTAGTCGTTTCGCCAAATGGTGCATACACTAGCATCCATTGCTCGCCATTTGTTACTAATCCGAGTTTGACCGATGTTCTACGAAGAAGTTCCATCATTCGCGTCGCTGGGGATGCTGCCCACTTTGACTTACTTTGTGGAAGTGCGCGCTCCAACGACTGGTTTGACGGGTAAATAGCAACGAGTATCCGTGCTCGGCCTTGGTTTTCCCGTCCTTCGGGTATTATGATTGCTGCATCCGGCTGGAGTTTTTCACCATGTTCCGATAAATAGACTTCATATCCTCCAGGCAGTGCCGCTCCTTCTGCTAGTAGGTTAGTCGGATATCCGAGAATTTCTCTAAGCACATACCTTATCCATGCAGTGTTATAGCTAGTTCTGAGCTTTGTGTCCTCTTGCGAATTTTGCCATTCTTGATGAGCAATCCGAAGTTCCTTTTTGAGGTTGCTTTCCAGCTTCGGTAGTCCATGAGGAAAGACTCTTTTCAAGATCGGCAACGCAATAAATGGTCCGGAGACCTCCAGGAGAGACAACCAATCTTGATGTTGTTTGACAGCAGACATTATGTTTCCTCTATAAGGAGTCCCAACCTTCTGGCACAAAGCAAGCGACAGCTAGAGGGAATAGCCGTGCATCTGGCGATGCGTAGCGCGCGCGTATCGCCTTGACTTCCAACTCCTTCTCACGTGGTATTTTCTCTAACCGGCTTCTGAGGCTGTTAATGTCAGATTGAAACTGCTCAACTTCAGCAATATCCCAGAGCTTCAACTGTTCTACTTCTGGTGTCTCCTGATTCAGTTCCCGGCGAATGTGCGTCGCCAGCTCGTCCAAAATCGCGGATACATTCTTAACATCTTTTTGTTCTCGCTCTGCAAGAACACGATCCATACTTGTCTTTTTGTCTGCCATTCTTGCCTGAAGAGCTTTAAGCAATGGTTCTCTGTAAGATTCCCATGCATCCTGCAAGTTTTTCTTAAGTCCGTCTGTCACCACATGCGGTGATATAGCAGACAAAACTCTGTTCAGTTCTGTTACTCCCAGGCGGGTGAACTTGCCTCTATTTATCTGGCCGCCTGACACTATGACTTCTTCATGCAGGCGCTCTTTTGTGCCTCCCAAAATTACAATACGACCGTAGGCTACAAGTACCGGTTCCTCGACAATATCTCTTGATACGGTCCTCATTGTGAACCTTGATAGTTTCGCTTTAGGTGACCAAACTTCAGCCCGTAGAAGTGAAAGACACCTCTGTACGAGGCGATGATTCAAATGAACTAAAACCACATCGTCTCGTCCTTGTGTTGTTTTTTCGTCGAAAACAATGGGACGAATAACTTTCGTATGAGGATGCTGGAGACCAGCGTTACACTGTGCCCAACTGCCAGCAAAGGAAGGCATCGCAAAAACAGGACTCGGTATTTGCCTGCCTTTCGTGTTAATCGCCAAATCTGGTTGTATCACCTCTCTCAGAGGAGGTTGATTCGCAAGCTCTAAACCAACTGACACCACCTGCTTTATATTCTGCGGGGATAACCTCAGTTCACCAACTGTCTCGTTTAGCTGCTCTCGAAACTTTGCAATTTGATCGCGCAGCTTACGTTCAGTTTTCAGTATTTTCTTTACTTCCTCATTTTCTTTTTCTGCTTTTTGCGTGTTCAAATCAGGCAGTTTGCCAACCATCACTTCTTGAACTTGTCTGGCGATTACCGGCCCTACTTTGCCAAGATCCTCCCTAATCCGTTGCACCTTATTAACCACACGCATCAAAAATTCAACATCACCTTCAAGGTCGCCGACGGGCCTGCTACCTGCATCAAAAGCTGAGACTTTATATCCTCTCCCCACGAAATGATAAATATGAGCCTTCGGCGATCGTTGACCGTGTCTATCAATTCGGCCATTTCGCTGCTCAAGGCGATTTGGGTTCCAGGGAATCTCATAATGAATTAGCCGACAACAGTGGTTTTGAAGATCGATACCTTCTGATGCCGCATCCGTTGCTAGTAGGATCCGCACATTCGAATCCTTTGGATTTGCCTGAAAGGCAGCCTTAACTGACTCTCTAGTGTCATCGTCCATGCCACCATATAGAGTAAGCAGGCGGTTCTGATCTGCGAATCCGGAAGACTCAAGGACCTCAAACAGCCAATTCTGTGTCGCTCTGTACTCCGTAAAAATGATTACCCGCTCATCACACCACTTGCCACCTGGCTTAATATGCGTTTTTAGCCATTCAAGCAGCGCTGCTGCTTTCGAGTCGACTTTGTCAGCTTCGTTCTCACCGTAATTACTGAGCTGTTTTAGCAAAGTCTCTTCGGCGGATGTCAATTCTCTAAACACTCGAGTCGCCGTTGACACGTTCAATTCTTCTGCGCTGTCATAATCCTCATCTCGAAAGGACTCTTCGCTGAAGTCTTCTAACTGTTTCTTCAACACGGAAAGGCTAGGTCGTCCTAGTGATTTTGTGGCGACTCTTTTTAGAGAGTCCAAAGACTCGACGTGTTGCTGCAAAGTGAGAGCAAATGCCTTCGGACAGGAAATCAAGCGTTTCTTTAGAAGTTTCAGCACGAACTCAGTAGCATACTCTTCTTGCCTATCTCTGCAATTCTGCCGCCTGAGCTTGGTGTAGTCTGCCAGGTGCTTGTAGATCCTACGCTCGCGCTCAGAGTAATCAACTTCTATAGGTGTAATTTCTCGTTCAGGAAACTGCGTTGTGCCATCTTCTCGCATGGGTAGATCTTCTCGCAGTTCGCTTTTCAATCTCCGCACCATTACTGCTCCAAGGTGAGTTGGCTCAGGTCTAATGCCGCGAGCGAATCGCTGGTTATCCAGTAGCTCTAGCAATCCCGTAAAACTAGATGTGTATCCGTTATGTGGTGTTGCAGTAAGAAAAAGTTTGTGCTCGAAATGTGGGGATATCATACGGATTGCAGCAGTTCGCTGTGAATCTACGGCATAATTGTCGCCACCGCTTGGAGCAATATTGTGAGCCTCATCCACAATGAGTAAATCAAATGTTCTGGGATAAGTTGGTTGACCATCAACCGGCAAGACCTCTCGAAATAATCGAAGCGGTCTGTCTCTCTTCAGAAAATCAATCGACGTAATAAGGCGTGGAAAGTGAGTCCAGGGATTAACGTTCAGTCCACGTTTGCGCCGCAATTTGCTCATTAGTTCACTGTTGACTATTTCAAAGTCCAACCCGAACTTATCACGCATCTGCTCTTGCCATTGAATTTGGATTGATGACGGACAAACGATCAGGATTGTTCTGGCTCGATGTCGAATCAGCAATTCCTGTGCTACAAGCCCGGCCTCAATCGTCTTACCTAGTCCTACGTCATCAGCAATCAACAAGCTTACGCGCGGCATCGATATAGCTCGCACCAGTGGATCGAGCTGATAGTCCTCAATTGTTATGCCGCTCCTAAATGGAGATTGCAACATACGATTGTCTAGTGAGGCAACTGCACCCCAACGTACCGCATCCAAAAATGCATCCAATCTTTCAGGGTTATCAAAACTACTGGGTTCCGGAAGCACCGAGCTTTCGTAAATCCGAGCTCCAGGTTCGAGTTCCCATATGACCTCTAGTTCCTCTCCCAGCGCATCGTCTTCAACGGAAGAGAGAGACACAAGATTGTGCGGTCGTTGAATCATAGATTGGCAGGGGTCGGGTGGTAATGCGCCCTGCTTTACGCCTTTGACAACAAATCTTCGCTGTCTAACATCCACTAATTGCCCAACTTCTGGAACTGTAACCGTTGACAAGCGTCGACCTCCCAGAGCAACAAGCGGTACCCAGCCTTAATAGAGATTAGGAGTATACCGTAATTAGTCTGATCTTATTGTCTTGTATCCCACCGCAATATATCTGCAGCGCGCACTCTTGAATACTGACTAGCAGTAAAATCTATTGAGTGTTGAGTAAAAGGCAAGGAGAAGAAAACAAATGCGCAACTGGCTTATTTGCTTGCCGCGTGCCGACATGGAACATTGCATAAAAATCGGGAAATTTGGGCTCAACAGAAAACACATCATGGGTGGAATTAAAGAAGGCGACGGCGTTGTCTGTTGTGCGTCTAAAGACTGGAAGATTCTTGCAGTTGGCAGAGCCACCAGCCAATACTATCTCGACACGGCCAAAGTGTTTTTTGAAAGATGGCTTGTTTCCTGATCGATTTGACTTTCAGGCGGAACAAGTTAATAAGGAACGCGAGGTCGATATAAAGCAATTGCTGGAGCGTCTTTCGTTTGTCACCAACTTGGCATATTGGGCAGTGTTTTTCAAGAATGCAATTGTCGAGATCTCGCAGTCCGACTATGAGCTCATTGCCAAAGAGTGCAGAATTGCTTGATCCAATTTTCCAGATTTTTCCCTGTATTCCTCTCCAAGGGGCCCCTCATGGGCCCCTGAAGCAAATCGCCTACCCCAAATAAAAAACGCCCTCCGTCTCGAAGGGCGCTCTCTATAATCGTTTCGATTGGCCTGCCCGGCATGATTCGAACATGCGACCTCATGGTTCGTAGCCATGCGCTCTATCCAGCTGGGCTACGGGCAGATTGAGGCTATATTAGCACATCGCCCAGGAATGAGCCGCCGCCACCCAGCGCAGCCGAAACAATCCGTTAACTACCGCAAAGCCCCGCCCCCGCGGCACTTCAAGATTGTCGTCAGGCGCTGTCATGCTAGCCCAAAAATCCGGGTATACTCCTCATAACTGTTCAATGACGGGAGATTCAAGCAGTGCGCATTACCAAACCAAGTACTCTCGCAGCCACTTTGCTACTCGCTCTACTGACATTCCCCCAGGCACCCGCAGACGCCCAGCCCCAGCAAATCGCCAACCCGGCAGCACTCGGCATGGCGGACCTTTTCCGACAGTTGCGCGAAGTCGGCACCGCCATGAAGCAATACGGCGCCAGCCACGACCACTTCCCCCGCAGCACGCAGGAAATCGACGAATGTCTACAAAGCCTGCACAAATCCGTCACCATGAGCGACGCAAGCAGCACCGAAACGCCCAAAAGCGAAGGTCAATACCGCGTTTTCCACAACTTCGCCATGGGAGTCGACCCGAGCTTCAAATCCGTCCCCATCGTCAACAACGTGCCGCAAGTTCCAGACTCATACGTCGCCCCGGGCTGCGCCATCATTATAATGACCGACGGCGACGACGAATGTGTCGGCTGGGCGGCAAGCGACAACGGCCGACCGCTCAAAATGGAGCAAGCCGGCAGCCCGGTTTATTTCTCGCACAAAATTAAAGCCAAAGAGCCCAGCACCGGCGGCGGAACTTCCTCAGTGAGCACCGATCCATAATTTAGCCGGCAAACCCCGTGCTCTACAAACTAACGCCCATTCAAACGGCTAAACTGCGTCGCAATCTCCGCCGCCTCAGCATCACGCTTCTGATTCTTCAAAAACGTATGATACTGCCGCAGCAAAACCAGCCGCGCCGGCACTTGCCCATCGCCCTGCGTCGCATCAAGCCCCTTCTTGAAAAACGCCTCCGCTTTTTCAGCCTGCCCGTACTGCGCGTGGAAGCTCCACAGCTTCTTCATCATCATCTCGTACTGAGGGTGCGCCGGACCAACTTTTTCTGCGAAAGTCTTCATCGCATCTTCAAGTGACGCCTCAGCCTTTGCAATCGCCGCCGCTTTCTTGTCATCCGGCGCAATCGACACATCTAGCCAGTCTTTCACAAAGCGCTGCGCTTTATACACCGGCGCGGTCTTGTCGCTCATTGCAGCGAGGTCCTGCTCCATCTTTGCCGACATCTCGCGCAAGCGCCCCTGCATGTACTCACTGGTTTTCGCATCAGGACGACGGCTCAGCATGCCGAACACTTCAAGCCGCGACTGCATCGCGTCCTTGCGCAACGCTTCCTGCTGCTTATCAATCGACTGATTCATCGCAGTTTTCACAGATGGAAGCTGCACATCTGCAATTCGCTTTGCGCGATCCAGCTCGGTCTTCGTCATATCCATCAGGCGAAACGCTTCATTGTAATAGCGCTCCTTGATGCCCGTATGATCAATAATTTGACCAGCCTGATTTTTTGTCACCAGCGGCAATTGACCAAGCTGGCTGTAAACAGCCGAAAGCGTTTTGAATTGATCGATGCGGCCCGGGCTGCCTTCCGGATAAT
>JAIEPM010000622.1 GCA_019748395.1 Candidatus Obscuribacterales bacterium | reverse complement strand
GCTTCGTGACCGGATTCTTTTTGATCTTAGCGACTGTTTCTTTCTTAACTTGCGACGCCTGTTTTACTTGAGTCTCCTTACGCTCTTCAGCTTTGACCACTTTAACAGGGGTTTCTCGCGGCTTCGGCTCTTGATTTTTCTTTGTCTCTGGTGGCTTCAGAGCCGCAGCTCGGCTTGCTGGCCTGTTTTGCCGGGCCAAGCTTTGTTCTTCAGGAGAAATCGCCATACGAAAGCCATTAACTCCCCGAATTTCATTGATACGATCTATAAGGGCCGCCAAAGCCTGCAAATAATTCGGCTTTTGATATTTCGTGAAAAACTGCAATTCAGGCAGCTTCATAACACTCTCATAGGAGAACTGAGAAAAGCTCATCTGTAATTCATTGCATTTCAGAGGCTTGGTAATGCCTCGACGAGCAATCGCATCCTGCGCATTAAGCTCATGAGCGCTCAAGGATTTGCCGATCAGCATTTCGGAGCCAGGTCCAATTGTGATGACCTGCCCATTGCTCAATTTAAACAGAACATCTTTCTCTTTGCCGTTTAAATTCAAGATGCGAACATTCTTGCCGCTTTCAACGAGAACAACAGCATCAGAGCGTCCATAAAGCCCGCCGTAAACAGTCTTGAAGCATGCATAATTCGGCTCAGTTCCGGCTCTCAAAAGAGCGACTCTAAACTCTTCTTTCTGATTGTCTTTTTTCCGCAAATTAAGCGGCATCGGCACCACAGATAAAATGCGCTTGCGCTCACTCTCTTCCAGAGCCCGTGCAAGATTCAAACTTGGTTCTAAAAACTTATACCAGGCTCTCGGGTTGTCCAGACTGATCGATGCAGGCTCAGAGTTTGGCTCCGCACTACTTGCCCCCACGGGGGCAACGCTAAAATCTTCAATGGATTCGCTGCCGGAACCTGCTCTTCCTGAATTCAACATTTCACTGAATGGTGCTCGCTGAGAAAAAACACCGGAAGAGGAAGAGCCCAGACCAGATTGAGGCAATACGCTTCCAAAAGAGCCGCCGCTTAAGCCAGGCTCATTATCCGCCAGAACTGCAAGTGGCAAAGAGAAAGCTAGAAAGCCGAGCCCGAGACTCAGCACCCCGGGGAATGCCTTAAGCGTCAAGCGTTTCAAGCGTTTCGGCAAGAACCTGAACTCCGACTAAGAAAGAAAGCTGCGTAGCGTTCCCAGTATAACCAGCCGGAGCATAGTGGGTTTGCATCTTGAGAAAGTTTCATTTCAAAGGAATTTCAAGCTCTCTGCATAAAATTCGCGGAAATCGGACAATCACGGCGGAAACGAGCATTGAGAACTGGAAGATCTGATTTGTTGAATGATGCTGCCTGCGGCAAAGAATCATGGTTTAGTCGAAACGTCACTGAAACAGCAAAAGAGTCACTGATACACGATATTTTCCATCCGCTGGAGAATGCGGCATTGATACTGCAAGGAAAGTCTGCAGATAGAAAAGAAAAAAATCAAGCCGATTTATCAAATGCCCCCGCCAGTGCAGGCGACTACCTCACCCAGCTTGCTGTGGCAGGAATAATAAGCGCGGGGACTTACTCCATATGCGGTCGCCTGACCGGCGGAATCATGCGTCAAACAGCTCGTAACCTGGGCTTAAAAGGGGCAGCAGCGCGGATGAGCTCTTCGGAAATGAGTTCTCAGATTCTCGGGGCTGCGGCTCACGATTACTTGCTCGATGCGCCTGATCAAAAGCACCGAAATGCGAATTTAGTAAGCGGCATTCTCGCATTTTCCACATACGAATGTCTGAACCGAAAAATCACAGCAAAACCTGCTTTGTCTCGATTTCTCTGGCAGCTACCAATTGGAGCTTCCGGTGCAAGTGTCTCATTTTTGGGACGTGAAACATTGTCCGGCGAAAACTTTGATGCGGAGAGCCTGAAAACAGCAGCGCTCAGTGGCGCAGCGCTGAATCTGATGCTCCCGGGCGCACAGTTTATCAGCGGAAAAATTCTAGACCATGGCAATCTTGCTCTCGGCAGAGGAGTGCCGCTCGAAAGATACTTTAAGTATCTGAATCTGGACAATAAGTCGAGCACTCTGGACGCACTGAAGAACGAGTTCTTTTTGAGCAGAGTGCAAAATCATCCATATGAATATGCAACGATAAACCATCGAAGCGGCATTATTAAAACAAAAAACAATGAGTCTTCAGAAATGATTGCTCATGAACTGGGACATCTTAAAGCCTTGAAAAATTCAGAGTCTGGATTTGCCAGGGCAAAAGAACTGCTTTCCATAAATGAGCCCTTAGCCAGAATGATATATCTGGGAAGCAGAATTCAGCAAGAAAACTACGCTCATAATGTCGAGATGCAAGTTGCAAAAGAACTCAAATCGACTGGACGCTGCGCCGAAAAGATCTCCTCCAACGCTCAGCTTAAAGCAGCGCCTGAGCAATCTTATCTCGCACTATTTGAAAGTGAGTTCCAGACATTCAAAGCCCATGCCGGTAATTGGCGCCCTGAAGATGACTTCGGACACCTCGGCCGAGGAATGGATCTCGAGGCGTTCAGACACAAAGACGATCCAGCAGAATTCATCCCACAGCTCTATGACGTACTCACAGAGCAAGAACAGAAGGCTATGATTAGCGCTCTTTCCGTTTGGAAAAGCAAGGACCTCACGAATAACTCTGCCTTTGACTTGATTTACGGACTTGAGCCAAAAGCTATTCGACAAGCTTTTGCCTGGTCACGTATTTACAATATTGCGTTTACGCACTTTGCCGAGGCAAATAAAGAAATTCAGCCTGAGGATACGAACAAGCATAGAAGCGAATTCCCGCAGCTCAGTGCTTTCTGCAAAACTCAAAAAGAGAATCTAGAGCAGGCTCGTCGTCATCGTTCGAGCCTGAAATCAGAATCTCAAACAATGCTGACGAATGATAGTGCCTCAGCTCTCAAACGTCTTGAAGATGCATGCTCACTGATCAGCAAGATCAGGGATTGCAACACTCAAATAAAGCCAAGCGAAAAGTCGCGAATTACGGCATCTGAAGTTTCCAGCCTTGAGGCAAAGCTCAATTTACGCTTGAAGAATCTCAGAGAATCTCTGCCTGAAATATTGGCTGAGCACCAAAGGCAAGAGGCTGTCGAAGAAAACGAGTTCGCAAGCTCGTTCCAAACGAAACTTCAAAGCATCAATGAAATGTTCATGCCTCAATTAGACGCGCTCAAAAGCAAATTCAGCCTTAAAATTGCACCATACAAGCTTCAATTAGAAGAGCGTCTGAATACACTGGATGCTGACTTTGGCAAAGAACTGGGACCACTGAAAAAATATTTCAGCAGCGATGGAGAATGGAAAATTGCGCCTGAGTTGCAAGGACAGTGCGAAATGCTTTTGTCGAAAGCCCGTTCGGAATACAACGAAAAGCGGCAGAAGTATCAAGACGAATATGAATGGTCCATATCGAATTACAAAAAGGACTATGCATACGCCAGTGCAGCCTTGCGATTTCAACTCAATCAAGCCCGCGAACCGCTGCTGCGAAAAATGTGTACGGAACAAACGCTACGCCGCGCAGAAAGAGAAGCAGAACGGCAAAACTTAGAGCGCGTCCAGAACTTTGCCATAGAAAGAATCAAGCTTCAGTTAAAAGCAATACCGGGAGCACTTGAGAGATTGGCATCCACTAGCAGGGAAAATGATGCGAAGGGAATAAGTATAGGCGACAGCTGGCTAAACTTGAGAAAGTCGGCATTTGAAAAAAGCTTTCAAAAACTCCAGCAGGAAAAGCAAAACTTCGATGAGCAAGCCGACTTTCAATTCTCGTCTTGCAAGAGAAGACTTGCGTCAAAGTTCTTAAATGCCGCAGAACAGGAGTTGAAGGATTCAAGACGAGCAGACGAAGCGCAAGCATACTCGGACAAAGAGGCCGAGCAGGCGCTGGCAACAGCCTTGACCTTTGGAAATCGTTCCGCTCTATGGCTGGGCAAAAGAGCTACAGAAATGATCATCAGCGAAAGTTCCAAGATCATAGAAATTCCATTGCAAAAGAATCTGCGAAGGTCAGGATTGGCGGAGGTTTTATTAAAGAACTCAGACAAAGCAACTGAAGACCTGAATCAAATATGCAAACACTGGCAGAATATAGGAGAACTCTCTCAAGAGGACAGAGCCCAGTCCGCGGAATTCACCAGCCTTCTTAACTTAGCAAAGGGCCGGCAATTTTATCCGGCAGCTCAAGTAGCAGCTCTTGCTGCGGAAGCTTCACAATGGTCCATATCAAAAGCGAGCTACAGGAAAGCCGAAAGAAGCTACCTTAACTCGCTGAAGATCAATGAACCGTTTCCAACCGACAAAATTTGGAAAGATGCTAATCTGACGGCTCGTTTTCTTCCTCGAAGTGATGTTCGCCGACTTTTTATGGGCAATCATACACGTTCATGTATGCGCATAGGAGGAGCAAACGAACAGGGTATTTGCTGGGTGCAAAACTCAGAGAGAGCAGGAATCTTTGTGATTGAAAACACAAAGGACAAACAAATTATCGCAGCATCTAGAGCATGGGTTGCGGCCGATTTAGAATCAGTTTGCTTCAACAGCATTCAGTCTAAAGGCGCTGCCGGCCGCGACCTGCAAATCCTGAAGCTTTACAAGCAAGCCGCAGATCACCTCATTAAAGATCAAGGAATCAAATTAGTCATAGTCGGAGAAGAGCACAGCAAAGTGGATATAAGCAGTCTTCCACGCGCAACAGATCTAATCCCTTTACCCCATGGGCTCAAAGGCTTAAACGACTGCGCGCAGGCACAGAGAATCATCGCCATTGCAGAGAAAGAGTAAAATCAGGACTCCAGCGAGACAATACCCTCCCGAATCGCTTTCACCGCAACCTGTGTTCTATCTGAGACCGCCAGTTTATTCATAAGATGGCGCATATGAGTTTTAATAGTTTCAGTGCTCAGAAGCAAGCTTTTTGCCATTTCCTGATTACTCAAGCCAGTCACCAGAAGTTTTAGAATGTCCATTTCACGTTCGGAAAGCGAGTGGTGCTTCTTTTCTTTATCATGAGGCTCAGAATGATTGTTTTGATTTCTCAAAACCAAATTGGCCACCTCGGCATCAAGCCATACAGCACCGTCGAGAACCGAAGACACAGCGTTTGCCAGTTGATGCGGTGATAGTCCTTTCATACAATAGGCGTCAGCTCCGGCAGATAGAACTGCCCAAATCTCGTCTTCCTGATTGTGTGAGCTAACCACCATTACTCTTGTATCAATGTTTTTCTTGATTAAATAGGTGCTCTCAATTCCATCCATATCGGGAAGTCCGAGGTCCATAATTACCAGATCCGGATGCAACTCAAGAGCAAGATCTACTGCAGCTCTACCCGAGCTGGTTTCGCCGACAATTTTTATATCGGGAAGCTTCTCGAGCATGAGCTTAAGCCCAAGTCTCGTAATCTCATGATCTTCTACCAGTAATACAGTTTTCACGATTGAAATCTTCCGTCATTAATTGCGTCTATTTTGAGGAGAACCTAAATCATGGCTGTCATCCAAAATAATTTTGAGCTTGCACTTAAAGGTCCCCCCCCCATACTCACATTATTCGTTAACTGAACTAATCCAGCTATCCCCAAATGGGGTTAAGGTCAGATGGATTGATGACTCATCCTTTCGGCCAAATAGTGTCTACAAACAATGGCAATTCCGCTTTGAATGCATTGACAATCAAGCCAAGCCCAGCTATATTGTCCTATCTTAATGTTTGCATATTCAAATCTTTGCATATATCATAGCGAGACCGCAAAATGGAAAAGTTCTCCAGCGCCACATGCATCCTCATTCTTGCATTCTGTTTGCCACTCTCAGTTCAGGCGGATTCTAACGGAGCAGCCAAAGAAGTCGAGCATTACGCCCAGCACGACAAATCCAAACTTCTCTTGCTGCGATCTGGGCAAGCCACATTCGAGCGGCTCTCTTTACTGCAAAGCGCCATCGAAGAAGATGGCTCCGACCAGGAACTTCGCATCGCTCTGGCAGAGACTTATGAAAAACTCGCAAGAACGGCGAAACCCGATGCAATTACAAGCTTGCATCGCAATGCCTTAGAGCAATGGCTCATTGTAATGAGAAACGAAACAGGCGAGGAGAAAAACACTCACCTGCGCGGCATTTCACTAACACCAGGTTTATGGGACGACGAGGAGAGAGCTGCCAGAGCAAAAAGGCGCATCAAGAACCTTGCCGGAAGATTGCCATATCCATGGGAATCCACAAAAGGATTCCTGAATAAACAGTATCCGCAGATTCAAGAACTGAGCACCAGTGCAAAAATCCTCAAAGCGACAGATTAGAGCGAAGTCGCAGACACTACCAGATTTTGGCGCGCAGTTTTTCTTCACGCCACATTGGCGAGCCCGGCTTTATATTGAACGCGTCGTAAAATTCCTGGTAGTTCATCAGGGGTCCAATAGAGCGGAACTGACCGGGTGAGTGCGGATCCACGGTGATCCGGCGCTTGGCCTCGGCTTCGCGAATATTATTGCGCCAGATCTGAGCAAATGAAATGAAGAAACGCTGTTCGGGGGTGAGTCCATCAATATTTTTGCGTTTGGAAGGGTCTTTTTTCAAGGCTCTTTCCAGAGCATCATATGCGATACTGACGCCACCCAGGTCGGCGATATTTTCACCAAGAGTCAGCTTGCCGTTTACTTTCAGACCGGGAAGCGCTTCAAAACCGTTGTACTCATCCACAACTTTTTGAGCACGTTCATCAAACTCTTTCGAGTCTTTCTCAGTCCACCACTCACTTAAGATGCCGTCGGCATTATAGTGACGGCCTTCGTCATCATAACCATGAGTAATCTCATGCCCGATCACGGCGCCGATTGCACCATAGTTGACTGCGTCGTCTTTGCTCAAGTCAAAGAAGGGCGGCTGCAAAATACCGGCAGGAAACACAATTTCATTCATAAGCGGATTGAAGTAAGCATTAACCGTGGGCGGTGTCATCTCCCATTCGCTCTTATCTACAGGCTTGCCGACTCTGGTGCTACGTCTGTGAATTTCGAATTGGTCGGCACGGCGAACATTGCCGAGATAATCGTCAGGCTTGATTTCCACCGATGAATAATCTCTGAATTTCTCCGGGTATCCTATCTTCTGAGTAAAACGATTAAACTTCGCAAGAGCTTTCTCTCTGGTGGCATCGCTCATCCACTCAAGTTTTTTCAAATGGTCAAGAAAAACTTCGCGAAGATTATTCACAAGCTCATTCATGCGCGTGCGGGCTTCCGGCGGGAAATACTTCTCGACATATAGTTGTCCTAAAGCCTCGCCGATTTCCGAATCTATAACTTTCGAAGCTCTTTTCCAGCGAGGTTCTTGCTCTTGCTGCCCACTAAGCACTTTTCCGAAAAACTCAAAGTTTTCCTGTTCTACAGGCTCATGCAAGAACTTTGCGGCATTATGCAGAACCTTCCAGCGCAAATATGTTTGCCAATCCGCAAGCGGTCGCT
Source organism: Candidatus Obscuribacterales bacterium (assembly GCA_019748395.1). Taxonomy (GTDB): domain Bacteria; phylum Cyanobacteriota; class Vampirovibrionia; order Obscuribacterales; family Obscuribacteraceae; genus JAIEPM01. The sequence continues at coordinate 7,320 of JAIEPM010000622.1, read as the reverse complement.
CTTTTATCAATTTATTCAAGGCATCGAAAAATTCAGGCTGGCCGACAACTGCATAGGGCAGAGCAGCAAGTTCGCGATCCGTCAGGTAAAGCTTCCACGGAATGGCAGGATCTGTTGAAATCAAATCTGCAGTTTTGACTTTATTGTAGTTTTTGATCGGGTCTCTCAGATCCACACGCGAACGAGATGCTTTAGCTAGTTCAGTCTCGATACTCAAAACCGTCGCGGCATGTTTTGCTGCATCATCGGCGTTCTCGCCCAGAAGACCGAACATCTTCTGCACATGCGTCTTGTAACCTTCACGCTGAGTTTTAAAAGCGTCAGTCAAATAATAATCACGGTCAGGCATTGATATGCCGCCCTGACTCAAGTACAGAGCATAAATCGAGCTGTCTTTTGCATCGGGCTGCACATCGAAATCAAAGAATCCGGAAACACCTTTCTTGTGAAAGTCGGCAAGCAAAGCAAAAAGCTCATCGGTATTCTTGACTTTATCGATTGCTTTCAATTCCGGCTCAATCGGCTGAAACTTCAGCTTATCTAAGAGCGCAGTGTTCATTGCCGAAGCAAAAAAGTCGCCGACCTGACGCCGGGGAGAATTCGCCGGAGACGATTTATCTTTCTCGGCAGCTTCAAGCAAACCGTGAATCAAGTACTCGTTGCGCTCTTGAATTTCTGCAAAACTACCCCAGCGGGATTTGTCGGCAGGCACAGGATTTTTCTTGATCCAGTTACCGGCGGCGTACTGATAAAAATCTTTTGCCGGATCAACGCTCTTGTCCATGTTATCAACAGAAAAAGCAGGTATCTTTGGTTCTTTTTCGAGATTCGGAACAGTGCTTGATTGAGCAGCACTTAGACTTAGCGACATTGCCATAAAGGACAAAATCCAGGAACGCCTTAAAAGACCTGTTGATTTCATTTGCAAAGTTTCCTGCTTAGTTCACCGATACGAAATTGCCAAGCACCCTAAAGAAGCCGGCACTGCAGTCTTCCAGATTTCAGGATTGACCCGAGCAAGCCTGCATATGTTCCCGAGTAGCCTAGCATATTTAAGAGCTATTAAAATTAGTGCCGACGGCGACGCTTGGGCGCCGGAGCCGTTGCAGCAGCTTGCGCTCCGCCGCCGTCTTTGCCGAAGAATCTTTCAAGCACGACTTTGGCGATTGGAGCAGCAGCAGATCCACCGTGACCGCCATGCTCGACGAATGCGCACATGGCAATGCGCGGATTATCGGCCGGTGCATAACAACAGAACCAGGCGTGCGTTTTGCTACCGATCGGAGGAGCCTCGGCAGACCCGGTTTTGCCCGCCACCTCAACACCGCCGAGCCTGGTTGCGCCACCGGTGCCTGATGCCACCACAGCTTTCAAACCGTTTGATACCACATTCATGTATTCAGGTTTAATTTTTATTGTTTCCTGTTTTGGAGGAGGAATCTGCCTGTCGCCAATCTTAATTACAAGGTGCAAATCTGGCACTTTGCCTTTCATGCCAAGCCCGGCATACATTCGACAGGCTTGCATGGGCGTGACTTGCAAAAAGGTCTGCCCGATCGACATGTGCAAAGTGTTGCCCGGATACCATTTTTCTTTGTAGACACGCTCTTTCCATTTGGAATCCGGCACCAGGCCGCTACTTTCATGAGGCAGTTCTACACCTGTAGGTCTGCCTGCGCCAAAAAGCAACCCCCACTCCCGAATTTGTTCGGGTGTCATATGCAAAGCCATTTGATAGAACGCCGAGTCACGAGACCAGGCAAGACATTTCACAAGGTCGAAAAGTCCGGATGTCGCAGTCCAGTCATGAAAGAAAAACCCACCAAGTGCGATACCTCCAGATACATGCAATTTCGTATCAGGCTTCACAACTTTATACTGCAAAGCAGCAAGCATCGTAATTGCTTTCCAGATAGATCCCGGCGGGAAGCCGGACAAAGCTCTGTTGAAGAGTGGATGATCCGGCGCATTCAATTTTTTCCAGACATCGGGCGTAATGCGGCGTGTAAAACAGTTTGGATCGAATTTCGGATTCGAAACCAGGGCTAAAATTTCACCGGTTTTCGGATCACAGGCAACCACTGCACCATGCCGGTCGCCTAGAGCTTCAGCAGCAGCTTGTTGGAGATCCATATCTATAGATAGCACCACAGGCAAGCCGGGTTGAGCTTCTTTGGTTACTACCGGATGTGCGGTATCACGAGAGAAAGTTTGCCCCGATGCATTGACGCGGACTCTTTGCTCACCGTCGATACCACGCAGTTGAGTATCATAATATTTCTCAACGCCGTCCTGCCCGACAACATCGCCCATGCGGCGTTCGGGATGGCGCTTCAATTGACTTTCAGTGATTTCACCGCAATAACCGAGCAAATGACAAAACAGTTCGGACTGAGGGTAATTTCGGCTGATGTCGGGAAGTATGTCCACGCCCTTCAAAAAAAGCTGCTGATCGTAAAACATACTGACTGTTTTAAGGTCAAGATCTCTTTCCAGCACAACAGGCAAAACAGAGTCGGATTCCTGTGCTTTCAACAACTTTTCCCGGACTTCCACTTCCGGCGATCCCAGAATTCGAGATAATCGCCTGGTTAAGTCGTCGACATCCTCAATCTGCAATGGCACCGCCACCAGTGACAGAGTTTGCTTGTTTGTGGCAAGCATATTACCGTGACGGTCATAAATGATGCCGCGCGGAGCACGCAAAAAAGTTACTCTTGTGGAATTCTCCAGCGAGCGAGCCTTGTAGAAGTTATTCTGAATCAGTTGCAGCCAGACAAGCCTTGTGCAAAGCGCCGCAGTCGCCAGACCAACGAAAAACAAAAGCGCAATTGTTTTCAGTTTGGCGTGCTGAATCGGGTCAAAATCCGTAAATCCACTGAAGCGAGATTCAAACATTTAGAGAACCTCAATCAATGGGAAAAGACGACTGCTGACCTTCTACCAGGTCATACCAGCGTCTCATCGGGAAATAGATAAATGGCGCCACAATCGCATTCAAAAGCGCTTCCGGAAGGATAAAAGCGTTTAGATGCTCAAAAACGCCGCTTCTACCCATGGCATACAATTCCCAGGACATAACGCCTTCTGCAAAGATCGTCAAAATGAAGGTCATTGGAATCGCAAGCAAGTTACCCTGCCCAAGCCCACGCAAACAGAAATAACCGGCAGTCCAACCGATTAACGGAAAAGAAAGCGGATAAACCGGAATCACGGAAAAATACAAAAACGAGAAAAACCAGCCTATCAAAAAGCCGCTATGTGATCCGGAAGCTAATTGCCTGCTGAATATCTCACCAAGGCTGCGGCGTCGCAATTCGGTATTAGTCAAAGTCGGCATACTGCTGCCGAAAACAAGCCCCCAGACAATAGTCAAAGTCAAAGGCAAATTGCAGGTGCTGCCGTGAATTCCAAATTGATTCAAAACCAGATTCTGCATCAAATATGCAGTGCTGCAAAGCAAGGCGGAAATGGAAATTTCCAGAATTCGCTTTTTCGATCTCATCGATACGATAGCCATCCGGATTCTCCTTGCTTAGATGCCGACCGGCGGTACTAAGAGAACGTGGGTGAGATCATACAAATTGTCGGCCAGCTTCACTTCTATTGAAAGTGTGGTGCCGTTCGTATCGCGACGCACCATACCGACAGTTCCAATCGGGTGACCTTGCGGGAAAACACCACCATCTCCGGCACAAACAATCTTGTCGCCGATATCTACGGGTGTGCCGACCGGCACAAATTCTACTAAAGGCGGATTTTTGTAATTACCTTTGAGAACACCGGGCATATTAATGCGCTGAATAACAACCCCGAGTTTTTGCTGCGGGTCTGTAACCAGCCGCACAACACTGGTGCTATCATCCACTTTCGTCACCTGACCGACAACTCCCTGAGCCGTAATAACTGCCGAGCCCAGCAATACACCGTGCTTCTTGCCCTTATCAATTACGACCTGTTCAAACCAGTTGTCCGGATTGCGCCCGGTTACATCCGCACCAATCGTCATGCGATCGATACTCTGTTTCAAACTTAGCATGGCGCGCAATTTATTCACGTCTTTTGCTTCTTGTCTGAGTTTTGTATTTTCAAGCTCGGCATCAGCCAGCTTTTTCTCAAGCCCGTTTATTTTCTCGCCTGCGACAAGCAGCTGCTCAGCCAGATTTTTTGTAGATTCAACTTGCGTTGCGCTGCGACTGACCATCAGAGATATGGTCGAGCTCGTCCAGCCAATCAATCCACTCAGAGGTCCTGAAAGAGTCAAAATCAAAACTGCGATAAACACAGTTTCGGCTATGGTTGCCGAGCTTACGGTAAAGCGGCTTTCTCGAGCAGGCACCCTTCAGCGCTCCTTCTTAGCTTTAGCCCTGGTAGAGCGACTGCTCCAGCACGCGAGCCAGCGCAGGATCCATCAACATTCTGCCTGTACCGAAAGCGACACAGGAAAGAGGATCTTCAGCCAGAAAAACCGGTACTTCGGTTTCGTTGGCAATAAGTTCGTCGAGACCTTTAAGCAAGGAGGTACCGCCGGAAAGCACAATACCGCGGTTATAAATATCGGAAGCAAGCTCGGGAGGTGTTCTTTCAAGAGTTCGCTTTATTGCATCGACAATAACGCCGAGCGGCTCGGCTAGAGCTTCTCTAACTTCTCCACGACTGATGGTGGCAGTGCGGGGCAAGCCTGTAATAAGGTTCAAGCCTTTGACTTCATACTTATCGTTGTCGGGGGTTTTGTAAGCCGAGCCCAGACGGAATTTGATTTCTTCGGCAGTTCGCTCACCGATAGCCAGACTGTGGACTTTTTTCAAGTACTGCACAATCGCGTCGTTAAGCTCATCGCCTGCAACACGGATTGATTCATTTACAACAATGCCGCACAAACTGATTACAGCTACTTCCGTGGTGCCGCCACCAATATCGACAATCATCAAACCGGTTGGTTCAGCCACTGGCAAACCGGCACCGATAGCAGCAGCCATCGGTTCTTCCGGCAAATAAATTTGCCCGGCGCCTGCGTTGAAAGCGGCTTCGCGCACAGCCCGGCGCTCTACCCCTGTAACTCCGGAGGGCACGGCAATGGCGATGTCAGGCTTCACAAAAGACTTGCTGCCTGTAACGCGGCGGATAAACTCTTCAAGCATCATGCGAGCACAGCGGAAGTCGGCGATAACCCCGTCTTTCAGAGGCCGTGTTGTCGTGACACCCGCCGGAGCGCGCCCGATGATGGCGCGAGCCTCTTCGCCCACTCTGAAAGTCGTCTTGGTCTCGTCGTCAATAGCGATTACAGATGGCTCTCTGAGTACGATACCCTTATCTGCTAGATATATAAGAGTATTAGCTGTGCCCAGATCAATTCCGATTTGCTGGGAGAACATCTTCTTAAAGAAGGACACGCTAGCCACCTCGCTGGGAGTCTGTGATCTAGAAAAAGGATATAGGTTCATGCAAATACCCCGCTCTCAGGCTAAGTCTAGCATGTTTATAAGCGGAAGTTGACGGATTGAATCGAGCTTTAAAGGCAAAGAATACTATTCTTGCGGCGGAGGTGGAGCCGCTTGTGCAGCCGGACGCGGAGCCCCGGCTGCCGTGCCGGGAACCAATCGATATCCGATGATGGCACTGCGCAATAGCGTAATACTCTCCCCATCATCGAGCACAATGCAGTAAGCCTGCTCGTCAAACCATTTCAAGGCGCCACGTATTTTCTGCCCGGTAAGCAGAATCATCTCTACTTGCCTCTTCTCGCGGACCATCTTTTGCAGTTCTGCAACGCTCGGTCCTTTTCCTGTGCTTCCTTGATTCATGATTAGACTCGCTACTTTCTCTACATTATTTTAAGCGATTTGCAATTTTCCGCTCTACTCTTCAGGCACTTGCTCTGCCCGAGACGGGCGCAGACAGTAAACTGCGCCTACAAGAGTACTGAGCAGCCCCCTTTGTGTCAAATCTACACGTGAGTCGGGACTTTGCTGCTCACTTCTTTCACGCCCTTGCCATCGTATTTGTAAAAACCGCGACCGCTTTTCTTGCCGAGGTGACCGGCGCTGACCAGCTGCTTCAGAAGCGGGCAGGGACGATACTTGGGATCTCCAAAACCTTCTTGCAAGACTTCCATGATATGCAAGCAGATGTCAAGCCCGATAAAATCCGCCAGAGCCAGCGGCCCCATCGGATGATTGTAGCCAAGAGTCATGCCGGTATCTATTTCTTCAGGACTGGAAAGTCCTTCCATCAAAGCAAAAGCCGCTTCGTTTATCAAAACCAAGCCCAGTCGGGTCGTAATAAATCCGGGCAAATCTTTAGAGGTAATCAGCGTTTTACCGAGCTGATCGCCGAATTGTTTTACTCGCTCAAGCACGGCTTCATCAGTATCGTAGCCGGGGATGAGCTCAAGCAGCTTCATTACATGCGCCGGCGAGAAGAAGTGCATGCCGAGAAAACGGCTGCTTCTGCCGGTTACTGCCGCAAGCGATGTAATGGGCAAAGAGGAAGTATTGGATGCAAAAACCGTTTCAGCGGAGCAAATAGAATCAAGCTTTTTGAAAAGCTCGTGCTTCAGTTTGATGTCTTCGGCAATCGCTTCGATAACCAGATCGCAAGAAGCCGCAGACTGCAATTCGCCGGTATAAGAGATGCGCTTCTTGACCTCTTCAAGCTTCTCCGCACTGATAAAGCCTTTATCGAGCGAGCTTTTGCCGTACTTTTCAACACTTGCCTGCGCCTTTTTCAAGGACTCGGGATAAATGTCATAAAGAGTGACCCGAGCCTCGGTTTTAGAGGCTATCAAATAAGCAATTGCCGAGCCCATGAAACCGGCGCCTGGAATGAACACGTTGCTGAATGTCACTTTCTATCCCTCATTTGCGGCGAAAACAACTCATCCTAGCACTGAGCTCGAAAGCAATTGTCATCTTCAAAAATCTCGCGAACAGAACAAATTCAATAACTTGCGATTTCCAAGCGAAGTTATTAGGAGATTTCTAATTTCAGAAGCTTTTAGATCCTTTTAGGTTAGCTTAGTAGGCTGGCAGCAAGACGACAGGATATTTTGCAATGTTCAAAAAAATACTGATTAGCAACCGCGGCGAAATCGCCATTAGAGTGATTAGAGCTTGCCAGGAGTTAGGCATCCAGTCGGCGGCCATATTTTCAGAAGCAGACAGACTTTCAAGACACGTCGCTCTTGCGGATGAGTCCTGGTTGCTGGAAGGGCAGCCCGGCAAAGTTTATCTTGATGCCGCCCAGATCATCGAAATAGCCAAAAAAGCCGGAGCAGAAGCAATTCATCCGGGATACGGCTTCCTGGCAGAGAATGCCGAA
>JAIEPM010000285.1 GCA_019748395.1 Candidatus Obscuribacterales bacterium | reverse complement strand
AGCCCTGACATCGGGTGTAATTTGCTCGGAATAGCCAAATGATTCAGTTACTGAATCAATGGATTCAAAAAGATCTTGCATTGTTGGGAAAATGCCGGAAGGAAGCGGATCTGTCGGATTGAAGTCTCTGGGCAATCGAGTGTTTCTGCTTAGTACAAGATCCCAGCCACGTGACTCATAAAGAGAGCAAATAGCTCTAGACAGAACCTGCGGCATAGGAGAATACATTTCAAAACTCGCCCGGAAAATAGCGAGCAATGCATCAATATGACTTTGAACATTGACGCCCGGTAAAATTTCAAATGGATTAATCTTGAATGCCGAAGCCGTATTATCGCTCACTGTATAAATTCGCGCCGCTTCTTTTAACATCTCGGAACTCATGAAAAGATGCCGGTATTCAGACTTGGCCGGCTCGATTACAAGGAAAGGTATTTTCTGCCTCAAGAGCTGTTCTAACAGATTGAAACAAGTATTTGTCTTTCCGCTGCCTGTGCTACCGCAAATAAGCACATGATTCTTCAGAGCGTTAATGTTGCATTCAAGTTGAACCGATCTGTTTGCAGCATTACTCAAAGTACCCAAGCTCAACAAACACTCGGCAATTTCCTTCACAGATTTTGAACCGGCTTTCCTCGATGTGTTTGTCTTAGCCGCAACGGTCTTCGCTGCAGACGTCTTTGTTTTTCTAGTCTTCATAAATTTCATCCCAACTCAAGGCAAGCAGTTAATTCAACGAAGATCTTCGTCAAACAAAGTAGCCGGGTAATAAAGAGACTTATTTTTGCGATGTAGCTAAATTCTCTCGCCAAAATCAGAGCGACTAACACTTTGCAGTCATCCCTATTCAGGCAAGCTTTCTATTAATTTGCTTCGAATCACCTTTGATTCAAAAGGAGTCTTTTGGCACTGGTTAGATTTACTAACGGACAGAAGCAAATCTTATTACCATGGGCCCGCCTTGTCAAGAAGATCCTGCAGTAAGCGACCGCCCAATCCCATATTCAATTTGCCGGCAGGCTGAGCGACAATCCAGCCGGCTAAAGGACGTAGCGCGGAAGGCACAAGTGACGACAGAACATGCAGCAGGTGGAAAGAGAATATCTCGTTTTCCAGACTTGTATTTCCCCTTCCAAAGAAAATCGAAAAAGTAACTCGCTGCTCAACGCCGTGCGCATGCCGGGTTATTGCATGGCCGGCTGCACTGCTTCAATCACTTCCAAGACTGTTTGAAAGCGTTCTTTCGGGTTCTTTTCCAGACACTTGCTGATTGTTCTTTCCATAATCGAGCCTTCTACGATGTCGGGGCGAAAGGTCGTTATAGAAGGTGCTGATTCCATCAATATCTTACCGATTAAAGTGTTAAGGTTGTCGGCTGAAATTGGTACAACTCCAGTGAGCAACTCAAAAATAACAACGCCAAGCGAGTAGATGTCGCATCTGCTGTCGGGCAGCATATCATTGAGAAGCTCCGGCGCCACATACTCCATAGTTCCGACCAAACAGCCTCTCTTTGTAAGGCGCCGATTTTCCAACTCACGCAAATATACGATTCCGAAATCAACGATTTTGACCCAGTCAGGTCGCTCTATATTGTTCTGCAATATTATGTTTTCAGGCTTGATGTCTCTATGAACGATACCGGCATTATGTACCTCGTTGAGACCTCTGCATATTTGAACCATTATGCGAGCGGCGACTTTAGTTGAAGGGAGTCCGTGGATTCTGACCATATCTGCAAGATTTTGACCATTGACAAACTCCATCACAAGATAGGGAAGTTTCAGATCGATAAATCCACAATCGTGAATCGCAACAATATTTGGATGACTGACGCGAGCCAGTGCTTTAGCCTCAACCGCAAATCGTTCGATTTCGTTGGGTGTTGATAGCAACGAGTCGTAAGCAATCTTAATTACGACTGTTCGTTCCACGGAGACCTGCTGAGCTTTGTACAGAACGCCCATACCACTCTCGGCAAGAACGGATTGAATCAGATACTTTCCGTCCAGGTATTTACCAATGAGACCGAGGTCGGCAGATTGAGGCAAATGTTCATCGTCTTGCATTTCTTGATAAGTCGAATTCTTGAGATGGAATTAGCTTTCAGTAATTATCACAAGAACGGGGTTGATGCGCTAACCCTTTACTACTGACAAAGATAGAGCGAAGTCCGACCCAGTAAAAGTTTTATTTACCGCCAATACGGACTTTCAGGCAAACCGACGTCCTGTTTCCGAACAAAAAACGTTCCCGAACATCGGAGACTCTCCCCTTGGCTCCCGAGCAAACCCCGCAAGCGCATCGACGGACATCCGCATAGCAATTGGCAAAACACAGAAATAAGCGCGCACAGATGGCAGCAAGTTCCGCAGGCGAGCCTCGCGATGACTTCGAGAATTTCAGCAATCGTTTTGATGTGCAACATCTTGGCTGACTTCCACGCCCTATAGCAGCAACGCAAGAAAAAGTTGACGCTAATCATCGGAAATAAGTGATCGCGCGAATTATCCCTACGGTGAGCTTTCTCATCCGCACTATGAACAATAGCAAAAGTAATTATCTAGTTAAATTTGTTTTGATACTAGGTTCACATAAACGGAAAGCTCTAAATTAGAGGGCTTGCACGCACAAGCCAAACGCAACAAATGGTACTTGAAAATATAATCATGCCGAGCCCTTCAAGTCACATATTGAAAACAGTAAGATCCGCATGGAAGCTGGTGTGACGATGGCTCGTAGTGTCATGCCGCATTAAATTGTGGAGTCCTGAATTTTGTCTTGCCTGGTGTCAGTGTGCTTACCCGTCTGGAATGGAGAAAACTTTCTAGAATCGGCAATTTTAAGTGTACTCACTCAAACTCATCATAATCTCGAGCTCATTGTCATAGACGATTGCTCAACTGACGACTCGCCTAAGATTATCGAACGACTGCAGGCAGAAGACTCTCGCATCAAGTATTACCGGAATGAACATAGACTCGGTTTATTTGAAAACTACAATCGCTGCATGAGTCTCTCCACCGGCGATTTCATAAAACCTTTCGCCCAGGACGACCTGCTTGAACCCACGCACATCGAACAAATGCTGCAGTTAGCAAACTCACATACCGATATTGCATTACTCAGCTGCTCAAGAAAATGGATTGATGCTAAAGGTGCTGATCTCTCAGAAACGCACGGCAATATCCCCTCAGCGTCCGATCTATTTCCAGCCGAAAAGCCGCTAGATCGCGCCAGGATTTTGCAGCATTCTATTTTCCCGATTATCAATCTCATTGGTGAACCTGCAGCGGTACTCTTTCCACGGACTCTGATTGGAAAGGGTTTTGATAGTCGCTTCAAACATTTAGGCGATCTGGAATATTGGCTTCGTCTGCTTGAAAGTGGGAAATACTTATGCAGTCCTGAAAAACTGTGCAGCATCCGAAACCATAGCAAGCGCCAAACAATAGCAAATTACAAAAGCCTCTCAGTGGCGGCCGACTATATTCAATTGGCGGAAATTATTTCTCCTTCCGTTAGAGCACTTGGTTATTCAACAGAGAGCTTTTTTCGCAGCTGCCTTTTTGAAGTTGCACAACAACTAAACCACATGTCAAACAACGAAATCATTGATTTCGCAAAAGAGCAGCATGCAGCTGAGAACCCGCTTTATGAAGTAGCTTTGCAGTCTCTTCTTTTGCTGGCCAAGACCAATCATCAAATACTGCACCCAGACACAGAAAAACAAATTTACTTCAACGAACGGCACATTGTGCGCAGGGAACGTTACCTTCGTCGAATACTTTCAGATGCTGGCTGGCACTGGACCCGGCCGTTGAGAGAGCTCAGCAAAATCGGGACAGCCGGAAAACGAGGAAACATCCTAACAGGATTTCGCAATGGATATGCGGCTGACGCAACCAGACAAACCGTGCTCCAGCAACAAAGCTCTTATCTAAACTATCTACGAATAACAACAAGCAAAGTCAAGCAAAGTTATTCCTGGAAAATCATAGTCGGACTAAACTCAATATTTTCATCCTTGCGCTGTACATTGAAAATCAGCTCCACAAAACCTTGTTTACCGCTGTTCGACAAGAGAATTTACGCAGAGAAAAGTCCCCAGCTTGCAATAAAGAGCATTCGCAAACAAACTCGGAGCACGAGTAGAGCGAATAATCAAATCAAACAATCGAGTGCGGACTTGCAGACGGATATAGGATTGAACAAAAATGTGCACTTGAGCGCACTCAGTGGAACGCTCGTTGAACAATATACACAGCTGTGCAGAAGAGCACCGCTATTACCCTCCTTAGCCCAATTGAACAAGATCTCCGAACTCAAGCCGACGATACAGTCAGCAAAAGGCAAAGCCTACTTCAAATTAGCGAGTCTCATCAAAACGCCATTTAAAAGTCTCTTTTTAGTTGGAGATTTTAATACCAGCATAACAGCGGCCGATGTTGAAGAACTCGCCTTAAGACGGGGCCAAAACCCAAACGACATACTGATACTTTTTACCGATGGAGCTTCAAAAAGGAATACACGGACAGAGAGCGCCAGTCTTATTCACCTGAGCGATGTTGCCGCAGATCTTAGTCTAACAGAACGGGTAGACATAATTGTGCGGCTCACAGTCCAGTCCGCGCCTGGCTCAGTTTTCAATCTAGGATCGCAAACCGCGTGGAAAGCTTACCGCAATTTTCACCGTCAATTGAAACGACATACCAGCCTAAAGGTCTGCCTGCAAGACAGCCCCAATGAAGCCAATCCGGTATCCAAAACTGAACTTGAGAATCTTTATTGCTGCTTTGACTTTATTGATGAAGTACACACTGCAAGCGTGGAGCAAATCCATTATCTGATCAACAACCTATCACTAGAAACGTTCAACCATGAAAAGCTATTTTTGCCAATTACGTGCCAGACGGAGAATCGTTCATTACGCGACAAAACAATCTTGAAGGAGCTCAGGGTCTCAATCCTGGAAACAGAATCCTTTCAGGGAGACGCCGAAGCGGTTGCAAGTTCAGTCATTGGAGCAAGCCCAATATGATCAGCTCAGATATCAGTTCCACTCCTGTGACCACGCAAATAAATGAAAGTACAAACACTAGATCTTCCAGATCGGACTATAAGTCCATTCAAAGTTTCGTACTGTTTTTGGTTCTGGCAATGGCTTTATGTATAAGTATCATCTTCAGGCTCAGCAACCTTGAGAAGAGGGAATATTACATAGATGAAGCTCTAACATCGTTGAATGTTGCCGGCTACACATACAAGAACGTTTCTCTTTTGCAGCCGGGATACCGAATAATTCAAGCAGGAGAGCTTTCCTGCTATCAAACGGTAAATCGCTCGCCTGGAAAATGTCTCACGGCATTGGCAAAAAACGGAGGCGAGCATCCCCCATTGTATTTCCTTTTGTCGTGGTGCTGGCAAAAGGTTTTCTCAAACGATATTTTTAGCATGCGTCTTTTACCCGCGTTGCTAAGCTTGTCGTCGTTTCCATTTATCTATTGTTTATGCCTTGAACTCTTTCGTAAGCCGGGAGACCTCGACAAAACCGTTGCCGGAACGACAGCAGTGATTGCTACCTGCATAGCGGCTCTATCACCATTTCAGCTATTGTACTCGCAATATGCACGTGAATACAGCCTCTGGTTCGCACTAACAGCACTAAGCTCCTGGCAGTTTCTCCGTTCGGTTCGCACGGGTAATGCAATTTCCTGGCTTAATTATTCCGTCGCAACCACGCTCAGCTTGTATACACATCCGCTCTCCGTGGCAGTAGCAGCCGGGCAATTTTTATATAGCTTTGTCATCAGCAAATTCAAAGTAACCGAATTATTGAAACAGCAGACAGTGGCGCTCTCAGCAGCGGCTTTCATGTTTAGTCCCTGGGCGCTGCAAATGGCGATAAATAAGCAAGCCAGCGACGAAATGTTGAAGTGGTTAGAGCGTAAGGTTCCATTGCAGTCACTTGTCGAGACCTGGCTTAAAAACACAGGGCATCTCTATTTTCAAATTCCAGATCTGGACAAGATTCTGATTGCATTGGCATGTCTTATCATTTTGGGCGGCTTCGTCACTCTCTGGGTAAAATGCAAAAAACAGTTCTTTTTTGTCCTCACCCTGGTGCTTTCAGGATTGCTTCCGATGGCTTTGCCGGATCTTGCATTCGGGGGCGTCAGGTCCCAAACACCGAGATATCTTATACCGGCAATCCTCGGCTTGCTTATTCCAACAGCGTTTCTCTTTGCGCTTCTGGTCTCTCAAAAACTACGCACTATAAGAACAATAGGTTCATCTCTGTTAGCAGGCTTTCTCGCGTTGGAGCTGCTATCCTGTGCTTACATCTCCGGAGCGGCAGATCATCCTGAGCTTCCCATGCATGGCGTTTGTCCCAGGGAAATCGCGCAGGTGGTAAACAAGGCAGACAGTCCCCTGATTATTTGTCCTATTGGTCGCAAATACATGTCGTATATGCTGACCTTAAGCCACTATTTAAAGCCAAACGTTGCTCTTCTTGTCTGCAGCAGCGATGCGATTCCTGCTATGCCAGGAGCATATCAAACACTCTTCATATTCAATCCGAGCCTGGAATGCTTTACCAGGTTTCAGCGAGATCCTCATTTTCAGATCGAAGAACTGGCAAACATAAAAACGCTCTGGCTCATGCGCTATTCAGGTCCCACAGTAGCAAGGTATTAATAATGGTAGACATTTCCGTTGTAATTAATTGCCATAATGAAGGCAGACAACTGAAGCAGACTATTACTTCAGTTCGGGATAACATCGAAGCCTGCAAGCACGAATCAATTTCAGTTGAACTGATAGTTGTTCGCGACAGCGCAGATCTGTCAACGATTGATTATACGGAACAAGATTGCAAAAAGGACGCCAGGCTGCTCGATGCACAGTTAAGCGATCTGGGTCTTGCGAGAAATTTCGGAGCATCGGCAGCGAGAGGCAAATATCTGGCGTTCATCGACGGTGACGATCTCTGGTGCCGCAGCTGGCTGATCTCGGCGTTCAAACAGGCTGAGGCTTACCGAAGCCGTTCAATATTGCATACTGAAACTGCTGTCTTGTTTGATGCAGAAGAAAAGATATGGCGCTTGCAGGATTCCGAAAGTGCAGATTTTGACAGGTCCATCCTTCTGGACTACAACCCATGGTACCCTTCATCATTTGGCAGGCGAGACATCTATCTAGAATTCCCCTATTGTCCGGTGGATCTGGAGGGTGGCTTCTTCTATGAAGACTGGCATTGGAACTGCGAGACACTTTATGCAGGTATTCCGCATAAGACTGTTCCGGAGACCTTCCATTGCTACAGAACGAAATCGATCTGGAAAGAACCTTCCTTGCTGGCAGCAGCAAGCTTAACGCAGTGCATCATGCCGGCCACTAAACTCTTTTCTCTTGGATACCAAAACACAAATCGATGAAGTATCAACGCCAAATTCAAGCGGTTTTTATAAGCTCGTCCCTTATGATGACGAGCACTTTCACCTGCGCAGCGGCCCCCCAAAGTTTAGCGACAGCATTACCATTGACTGGAAAGCGAAAGCAAGATAAGAGTTCCTCAAACATAACAGCCAAGATGAATCTATACTTGAATAGTGTTCGCACGAATCCAGAAAAACTGAAACAATTCCTGCGAAGAATGCCGAAAGGTGGCGAACTTCACACACATCTTAGCGGCATACCTTCAGCGGACAGTTTATTGAGAATTGCCGCTGTCGAACACCGTTTTCGCTACTATGTTCGAATACCAAAATTGAAACATAGTGAATACGATCCAACAGCGTTTGCACTAACGGCACTGCCACTAAATGAGCGACCGAAAGACCCTGCACTTATCTCTGTAGAGACTTTGCTAACTCGCAAAGATGACGTTTCAAAACAGCTATTTAACGACTTTCGTCGAGCCATGATCCTTAGTTCCCGAGACGAGAATCCAAGACAAAAGTTTTGTCTGGCTACGTTTCAGAGACGCCGTGCATTGCTGCGAACAGTAGTTAGTGCACAAATGGTTGTTAGAGAAGCCGTCAAGCAGGCTCACGAACACAATCTAATTTATGTTGAACTTCAAGTTGACCCAGCATTTATCGATCCTCTACAGAAGAGTGAGCAAACAGCTAAATCACTTACCCCATTAAGACTGAGACAGAATTTGCTCCTCTTAAGCAAAGCCGCTCACGAAGCGAATGCAAACTTCTCGCCGAACGAGCGAGTCACAGTGCGCTTCCTGCTCTCACTCAACAGAGAAAACTTAGGAGTGTTCAAAAAGCTGCCTATCGCATTTCAATTAGCAAATGCCCCCGACCTTAAAGATATCGTTGCAGGGATAAACATCTGCGGAGATGAGTACGCCGACAAAGCCGGACAAAACGGTGAGATAGCGAGTCCGGTCAAAGTAAAGGAACTGCTGATTGACCTTCACAAAAAATATCCTCACGTTAAGTTTGCGATTCATGCAGGTGAGTCTTTACACTTCGACAAACACGTGTCTGACGCGATAGCCCTTGGAGCCTCTCGAATCGGCCATGCGATAAACATTGGAGACGCGTCTAGGGAAGCTGCACTGGTTCGAAAAACCATGGCAACAAAACGCATCGCCATAGAAAACTGTCCAAGCAGCAATAGTATTCTTCTGGGGCTTCCTGTTAGCCATGATCCCTCGTTAGCCTATTTGCGAGCAGGTATTCCAGTCTCGATTGGAACTGATGATGCAGGAATTTTTGAGACTGACATCACTAATGAGTTTACAAAGCTCGTAGAAACACACCCAGAAATAAGCTGGGATGAATTGAAACAGATCTGCCGTAACAGTATTAACCATGCGTTTTTGGCGAATAATGAAAGGAGAACTCTTTTGTCTCGTTTTGATAGCCAAATGCTTAAATTTCAAGAGAAGATGTGTGCTGACTTCAACGCCCTTCACCTGCAAAGAAAGAAAAAATCAGACTAGTATCTCTATCAGCATCGGACCGCTTGTTCTGGTTGACCCGGAATTCGCACAAACTTTGCCTCAAGCAGCACCGGCTTGCACGGTTGAGATAGTTCATGCATTAATAATCCTGTTGTCAGATAGTAGGATGTGTAATATAGTCCCGCAAGCTGACGCTTCTGTTCCTTCATTACGGACGCCGGCTTATTCGAACTTGGTGCTTGAGGTCCTGGAGACCCATGGAAGAAACCTTTCAGACCCGTGACCGGAATCAACAGGTGAAGGCAAACTTCACCCCGACGGAGCAGCAGGCGATTGAACGCCAGACTCCCGTTCACAGAGGATGGCAGCCCGTCATCCTTTCCCTTTGCGCCTGCAGTCTGGTGCTGAGCCTGAGCGCCGGCAGCTCGCCGGCAGTTTTGTCTGCCGAAACCACGACCGAAGTCGACGAGGCCCCGGTGCTGCGCAGCACCATTATCCAGACCGAGTGCAAAGGTCCGCAGAGCCCGACCGTCAACACGGGAGATCTGAAAGTGGTGGAAGCCGGCACGTCGCTGGAGCTGCTTCTTTCGACCGAGATTGACCCTGGAGTGAACGCTGAAGGTGATGAGTTCTTCGGCAAAATCTGCAAGGATGTGCTGGTGGATGGCCGGGTGGTAATACCCAGGGGCACGCAGTTACACGGAGTGCTGAGTACCATGGAAGGTCCGAAACGCGCGGGCCGCAATGGCTACATCAACGCTTGCTTTGATTATTTAACTACGCCTGATGGGCGCGTGATCGCAATTGAGGGCAACAGCACTACGCGGAACTCCAAAGGCAAGGCCGCCGCTAAAGTCGTCGGGCGCGCGGCGGGCTACACCGCCCTTGGTGGCGTTATCGGCACCGTGATAGTGCTGCGATATGGCGGTTTAGCGGCGGTGGCAGCCAGTCACGGGTACGCTCTAGCGGGTGGAGCAGCCATTGGTGGGGCTGCCGGAATGACAATCGCTATGCTGACGAAGGGTAAAAGCGCCATGCTCCAGCCCGGCGCTGAAATGCACGTCAAACTCAGCGAGCCACTGAAACTACCAACCATGACTATGCCAGACGAAACGGCGGAAGACTTCAGCGCCCCTGGTCTGACTGTGAAAGTGACGAACGTGCGCATTGACCGCCGCCCGGTCGGCGAAGGGACCGAAATTACGCTGACGCTGGACATTTTGAATCAAACCGAAAACACATTCTCCACGTTTGAAATCGGCCTTGAGGACGAGCAGGGCAACGTGTTCTTTCCTTCTACCCTTGGCGATACGGGCATGTTGTCCAGTAAAATCAAGCCCGGCAGTCACTTCAACAGTCAGATCAGCTTCATCGTAGACAACGGAAAATTCCGCCACAAGTTGCTGTTTTTCAAGCCGTATTCCCGTGACGCGCTGGCAAAATTCGCACTGACCGATGCCATGCTGGCAGGCGGCAAAGCCAGCCCCAAAGGCAAGCGCGTGGCCACGGAAACAGGTTCGGCGATGCCACCACAAGCGATATCACGCAGATCCCCTCCTCGATGACATTCATTGATTTCGGCTTCATGACCGGGAAAGAAGGGCAGAAGCTGCAGGGTCTCGTCTAGCATATTCACCCACGTGGACAAGGCTGATGTGAATCTTTGTCAACTTTTGCTTCCGCTATCAACAGCGGTCTGTATGCAAAACCCTAAAATCAAATCATCTTCGAATCAAGCGGACGAACACTTTGCTGTCACATTTTTTTGGTAACCTGAATGTTACTTTGAAGTGACAAACGATGGATAATGGAAACTCATAAAACACTGGCACTGTGTTGCAGCACCGTACTGCTCATAATGACTTTATCAGGCTGTCAGGCGTTGCCAGGCAGCAAAGACAACAAAGAAGCATCACATAAGTCTCACCGGGGCGGGGAACAGCTCGGTGAAAACGTGGCTTTGAATGATGAAGAATCATCGCATACGACTTACCAGGTCAGTAAACCCCTTGTCAAAGACCTGACCATCAATGATGAATACGTCTGCCAAATTAGAGCCATACAGCACATTGAAATTCGTTCATTAGAGAAGGGCTATCTGCAAAGTGTACTGGTAGATGAAGGCCAAGCTGTTCATCAGGGACAATTGCTTTTTCAAATAAAGCCCAGTGTTTACCAAGCCGATGTTCAAAAATCAGAAGCAGAGGTTGAGCTTTCGAAGATTGAGCTGCAGAATAACCAGGCACTCGTTGACAAAGATATTATTTCCGCCACTGAAGCCGCCATGTCTGCCGCCAAGCTGGCTAAAGTTCAAGCCGAACTGGAGCTAGCCAAAACGCATTTAGGCTTTACTGAAATTCGAGCCCCGTTTGACGGGCTGATTGGCCGCTTTGGTGATGTCAGGCTGGGTAGCCTGCTGGAAGAGAACGATTTACTGACGACCTTAAGCGACAACCGTCGGCTCTGGGTCTACTTCAATGTTCCTGAAGCTCAGTACCTGGAATACATGAAAAACAAGCGAGTTCTTCAGAAAGTCCAACTGGAGCTCGCCAACAAGGAAATCTATCCTGAAACTGGAACGATAGAAGTCATTCAGTCAGACTTTAATAGTGCCTCGGGCAATATTGCCTTTCGAGCGATCTTTAATAACCCGCACGGACTTCTGCGCTACGGGCAAACAGGCAAAATTCTTTGGCCCAAGAAGATCGCAAACGCGGTCATTGTGCCCCAAAAATCCACGTTTGAAATTTTGGATAAACGCTTTATTTTTGTTGTCGACAAAAGCGGGGTGATTCACGAACGGGAGATTAAGGTGGCACGTGAAGCACCAAACATTTACGTTGTTTCCTCTGGAATAAACCCTGATGAGATGTACCTGCTTGAGCGGCAGAACAAACTAGATAAAGGAGACAAAATCAGTTACAAGCTGATTGAACCCCAGCGTGCTATCGAGAGTTTAAAACTGTATGCAGAGTAATTTAGGTTCGGGCAGCTATGTTTCGTAACATTCTTAAACGCCCGGTACTCGGGATTGTCATCTCAGTTTTGATTGTTTTCCTCGGCGGTCTGTCCATTGTGCAGCTTCCGATTTCACAGTTCCCCAAAATTGCGCCAACCGTCGTAAATCTCTTCATTGCCTACCCCGGTGCCAGTGCCGATGTGCTTACCAAGTCGACTCTGGTACCGCTGGAAGCAGCCATTAACGGGGTTCAGGGCATGCGCTATATGTCCTCTGATGCCACCAGCGCTGGTGAGGCTACCATCCGTGTAGTGTTTGAACCAGGAACCGACCCTGACCTGGCGGTGGTTAGCGTCAAAACCCGTGTGGATCGCGTGATGACCTCATTACCTGATCTCGTTCAGCGAGAGGGGGTCATCATTTTGCCCCTGCAGCCCTCCATGCTGATGTATGTGGATTTATATTCTGATTCCGACTCCTTTGACCAGAAGTACCTGTTTAATTACGCCTATACCAAGCTAATACCGGAAATTCAACGGATTACAGGGGTCGCGAACGCGACCTTATTGGGCAGCAGAACGTATGCGATGAGGCTGTGGCTTAAACCTGATCGCATGCGCGCCTACAATATCTCTTCTGAGGACGTGGTCGAGGCCGTCAAAGACCAGAGTCTTATTGCCCGTCCCGGCCAGCTCGGCATCAGCTCGGGCAAGAAAGCCCAGTCTACCGTATACGTGCTTAATTACGTCGGCCGCTATACCGAGCCTGAGCAGTACGAAAATATCATCATCAAAAGCTCCGGGTTTGGTGAAATGGTGAGGCTCAAAGACATTGGCTATGTCGAGCTGGGCAGTGAGTTTTATGATATTTACACGAATCTGGATGGAAAGTCCTCTGCATCTATCGTGCTGAAACAGACGCCCGGTAGCAATGGCAGAGAAGTCATCAAGAAGGTCAAAGAAAAAATCCAGGAACTCTCCAAGGCGTTTCCGGACGGTATACACGTTCAGTACAGCTACGATGTTTCCAAGTTTTTAGATGCCTCGATTGAGCAAGTCATCGACACCCTTCGAGATGCGTTTATTCTGGTCACCCTGGTTGTTTTCGTATTTCTGGGTGACTGGCGTTCCACTATCATTCCTGTCATCGCCGTACCTATTTCATTAGTAGGTGCCTTTGTGGTGCTCTCGATGTTTGGTATGTCCATTAACCTGATTACCTTGTTTGCTCTGGTACTGGCAGTCGGCATTGTGGTGGATGATGCCATTGTGGTGATTGAAGCCGTCCACAGCAATATGGAGAAAGACCCGTCGCTAACGCCTTATGCGGCAACGCAGAAAGCCATGGGCGAACTGGGAAGTGCGATTCTGGCCATCACGCTGGTAATGATTTCGGTGTTTGTGCCAATAGCCTTCATTAACGGCCCTGTGGGTGTATTTTACCGGCAGTTCTCTATCACGATGTCTAGCGCCATTATCATTTCGGCGCTGGTGGCGTTAACACTGACGCCTGTTTTATGCGCCATGTTTCTTAAAAACCATGCCGGTCACAATGATGAAGATCAAAAGCCCGCTCTCAACGCTTTTCAATGGTTTTTTGGACTGTTCAATGTCGTTTTCGAACTATTCACCAGTGGCTACATGTGGCTGTTAAATCATATCGTCACAATAAAAATAATGAGCCTTGGGATTATCCTGGTATTTGCTGCCGGTATCTATTATATGAGCCAAACGGTTTCTTCCGGCTTTGTCCCAAATGAAGACCAGGGCACCATCTACGCTATTGTTCAAACACCACCGGGGTCATCGTTGGAATATACGAACAAAGTGATGGGCCAACTGCAAAAAATGACCAAAAAGGTTGACGGGGTCGACTCCGTAACTTCGATGGCGGGCTACGAAATCATGACAGAGGGCAGAGGATCCAATGCGGGAACCTGTCTTATCAACCTCAAAAACTGGGAAGAACGCAAGCAAAACGTCCATGAAATTATTGAGGAATTAGAGCATAAAACTGTCGGTCTGGGAGGCAGGGTGGAATTTTTTGAGCCGCCGGCCATTCCCGGCTTTGGCTCTTCTGGCGGATTCTCATTGCGCTTACTGGATAAAACCGGCGATCTCCGCTATCAGGAGCTGCAAGTTGCCACTCAGGACTTTATGGAAAAGCTGAGCAAGCGCAAAGAGATTTCAGGGCTATTTACCTTCTACAATGCATCCTACCCTCAATATGAAATTAAAATCGATAACCAGATAGCCATGCAGAAGGGTGTTTCCATAAGAGCGGCTATGAATAACCTGGATGTTCTAAACAGCGGATCTTATGAGCAAGGGTTTGTAAAATTTGGACGCTTTTTTAAAGTCTTTACCCAGGCAGCCCCTGAATACCGGAGGAATCTGGATGATTTGAGGACACAGTTTGTCAAAAATGATCAAGGAGAAATGGTGCCCTACTCGTCCTTTATGACTCTGGAAAAAACAAAAGGGGCCAATGAAATTACGCGCTACAACATGTACAACTCTGCCGCTATTCGGGGATTCCCGGCAAAAGGATATACGTCCGGCGACGCCATTAATGCTATCCGCGAGGTAGCTAAAGACACACTGTCCCGCGAGTTCGACATTGCCTGGGAAGACCTTTCCTTCGACGAAGCGAAGCGAGGTAATGAGTTTCTCGTTATTTCCGTGATTGTTGTGCTCTTTGTATATTTAGTGCTGGCGGCCCAGTACGAAAACTTTGTACTGCCTCTGGCCGTCCTCTTTTCCTTGCCCGTGGGTGTTTTTGGCTCCTTCGCCATGCTCAATCTGATGGGACTGGCCAACGACGTGTATGCACAAATTGCTATCATCACCCTGCTTGGACTCTTAGGTAAAAATGCTGTGTTAATCGTCGAATTTGCGGTTCAAAAACGGAATGAAGGCTTATCGTTGCGA
>JAIEPM010000050.1 GCA_019748395.1 Candidatus Obscuribacterales bacterium | reverse complement strand
CTCCGTGCTGCTCGAAGGCGAGCCTGTATTCGGGCTCGCAAATGGATCAGCCTGGCTTGAGCTTGAGGAGGCACCGGCAAAAGGGTCTTCCGCTTTGCCGGCCGAGCCTGGAGTTGACAAAAATGCGAAGGGGTCTTCCGTGGCAGTCGAGCCTGTACCTGTGGAAAAGGGATCTGCTGAAGACGAAGCAGCGGCTTTCGGCTCCGTTGTTTTTGCCAACTCAGCCAAGCCGTCGGCTAAGGAATCCCCGGGGGCAGACGCCCGTTCTAGCCCAGCGGCAGGAGCGGCTTTGGAAGCCGACCCCAGCCCATCACTTCCCAGCAGAGCTTCAAGAGTCACTTTTCGCTCCGTCGATGGTTTGGGTTTATCGGCACCTTCTTTTAAAGGAGCCCCGTAAAGTGGGACAGGTGGTGGTGGTGTCACCTGCGGTGCAGTACTTTCCGGCGGGCTTGAGATATCCTGATTGGCGGACTTCAGATGCGGCAGCGGCGGGTCTGGGGGAGGCGCAGGCGGCTGCCTGAATCCGGAGCCGCCTGAAACTTTTTCCTCCAGCAACTCGGGAGCATTTTGCTTTATGCCATCCACTATCGAGGCAATATCTGCAGCTATGCCGCTGTCTTGTGGGGCCGAAATCGGATCCAGCGGCGGCGCCGGGGCAGCAACTGGCGCAGCACTGGGCGTCCAATCATCAGCTAAAAGATCAAGCAAGCCCACACCAGCGCCGGCACTTTTCTCAGCAGCAGGCGCAGATGAAGCCTCTGAACCGGCTTTAGCTCCGGCATCCTTCTTTTTAATTTTGTTGAAATAGCCATTAAGATCAGGCGCTCGACCTGCAGGTGCGGCATCACTTTCGGAGAATAGATAAAAAGCGAGCATTTCAATATCTAAAGGCTGCTTTGCAAAAGATGCATCAACAGGAACATTCAGCTTAGAAAGAAAGTGGTACGCCGGTTCAGCCAGCCCCCCCTTGCTGTCAATGCGACTGCCATTGCTGCCCCATTTTTGAAGCTCTTCAAGGGACTGCAACTCAGCCGCTCCGAGTTCCTTTTTCGGACGGGCAAGAAGATAATAGAATCCCTGTCCGGCAAGACGCGCCATGTCGGCTTTCACACACAAAACAGTTTCAACGAACTGAGATTCAAAAGCTTCAGCCGAGAGCGCGATGCTAACCGGATAACCGGCGTCCAGCTTATAAACAAGCAAGACTTGAGCGATGCGAAATTTATCCCCTTCGCTAACCCCGATGTCTCCGGACGGATTTCCCCACTTGGAAAAGATCGGTTCAAGAACAACAACAAGATCACCTATTTTTATAGACTGAGCTTCTGCACCGGACCAATCTTCCGGTGACTGCTGCGACTTAGGTGGGAGAAATTGCAGATACGGAAAAACTGAGTGAAACGGTAGATGCGCTTGAAATAAAGAGAAGGTCATAATTTGAGATCTCCGAAATCACCAAAAAGATTATCTGCATTGCCGACATCGGAAGCAGGAGGAGCCGCCGACGTTCCCGAAGCAGCCCTGGCGTTATCACCGGCAGCAGCTTTAATAGATTGAATTGCTCTTTCACCCAACGCTTCAACTTCGCTCAGTAAGCTTTGTGTTCTGTCCTCGATAGCTTTTCGCTGCTGAGAACTCAGGCTCTTAAAATCAGCCGCACACGAGTCATGAGCGGAAATGATAGCAATCTCGGCATCCGCACATACTGCCGAAAGACGAGTCTGGCAGGTAGAGGCTAATTCAGTTAAGCGTTTTTCGAAATCAGCTTCAATGCCTCGGAGATCATCTCCAATACTGGCCATCAATTGCTTGCGTACATCGGCAACATGTTGGCTGTGAAGCCGTGCTTCCTCCAGCCGTTCTTTTAGAGAGTGATCGAAGGTGGCGCTAAGCTCGACACAATTATGTCTCACACCGGTGTCGACATCTTCAAGAAATTGCTTAACCTGTTCAAGCAATCGACTTGTTTCGGACTTCATCGTTTCAAGCTTTTCGCTGATGCCTGAACCGCGGAGATTATGCGATTCTTGCAACTCATTTGAAATCTTTCTGGATAACTGATCTTGAAACAGCAGAGCCGCCGAAAGTGCATCTTCACAATGCTTGCGTAATTCGGCATCCGATTTGTTATAGACCTCATTCATTTCTTGAGCCAACTGCTGAACAATTTGCTCAAGGGAACTTTGAACGCCCGTGCCCCCCGCATTAAACTCAAGAAGAATCTCTTTACTGCGCGATGAAAGAAGGTGAACACAATCATTTATGCGCTTATCAATTGAAAGAGCATTGCGTGAGAACTCGGCAAAAATTTCAGCAGGCAATCTTGTATTGCGATCCAGAACCTGCAAAAGATGACTTGAACCGGCCGAACTGAACTCAGTCAAAGACTTTTGGGAGCGGTCTTTCAAGTCGGCGGCAGCTCTTGTCCCGTCAGTTTTCAACAAAGAGAGACCTTTTTCCAGCTCTCTTTGATGCAGAACCCGCGCATTTTCAGCCTTGCCGTCGAAGCGTTGATTGATGGATTCTTTCAATTGCTTCACGTCTTCCGATAAACTCTTGCAAGAAAGCTTGAGAGCCTCTTTCAGCCGCTCGAGAAACATGCGGTTTTCATCGACTTCAGAGCTGACTACAGCATCGATGTTTTCAACGGCTTTATTAAGGTAAGCTCTGACCTCGGCTTCAAGATCTTCAAGGGAGCGGTCCATTTTGGACATCATTGAGGATTCAAGCTTACCCAGGTCTTCAACTGCCTGAGAGGTGGATGAAGAGAGAGCCGCGCGCTCTGATTGCTCCAGCTCCTCGAGTCGCTTGGTGCCGGCATCATAAATTTCTTGAAGATTCTTGCCAGATCCGCTCATTCCGATTATCGTCCTCGTCTATTCAAATCTTAATCCTAAAATTCAAGGTTCGCTTGCCTGATCGTCATTACAATATTCGCTGCGTCGCGCCCCTGTTTTTCCAGCTGAGCAGCCTGAAGCTGAAGCTCCGACATCTGCTTCTCAAATTCCTGAAAGCTCCGGGTCAACTCTTTTT
The DNA here is from genome assembly GCA_019748395.1 of Candidatus Obscuribacterales bacterium. GTDB lineage: Bacteria > Cyanobacteriota > Vampirovibrionia > Obscuribacterales > Obscuribacteraceae > JAIEPM01. The sequence goes on along the minus strand of JAIEPM010000050.1, from coordinate 11,778 downwards.
GCATCATTTTGCTTTCGCGCTCCAGTGACTCACAGGCCTGCGACTTTGCAAGTTTTATGCGTTCTTCAAAAACATCCATTGATCGTTGGAACTCAGATTCAAGACGGCGCGCATTGGCGGCAGCATTTTCAACCATCTCGTTGCCGATGCGGCGAAACAGATTACGCAACTGCTCGCGAGCTCTCTCTTCTTTTAACCCTCGCATATTCGAAGGATCTTTCCTCTTTGTCAGTTCATCAAGCGATTTTTCGAGTTTGCTATGAAGCCCTTCGTATTTCATGGCATAGTCGCGCTGGTACTCTTTAAGACAGGCTTGCAATTCAGTTCTTGTTGCAAGCAAACAGTCTTCAGCGTTTTGCGCCGCAGACAATATCTCAGTGCGCGATTGTGCCGCCAAATTGTTCAAACGAGTTTCATATAATCCATTCAAAAGCCCGCTCAAATCATTGAGCCCGGAAAGAAAACTTTGCTCTTGGGCGTTAACGAATTCGGTGCTTGAAGCAGCCAGTTGCTTGAGTTTATCAATTGCTTCCTGCCGATTTTCACCAAGTTTGCCTCGAAGCTCCTGATTGCCGGCTTCAATACGAGCCACCACACGATCGTAATTCTGAGCAAGCTCGCCAACCACCTGTTCTCCAAGAGTTTGCACATCAGTCCTTTTCTGATTGAAGCGCAATTCCATTTGACGTTGCGAGTCACCCAGTTCTTTGCTGAAACGAGCATTGAAATCTTTAGTAGCAATATTCAAAGACTCAGCCTCAGCTTCATGGCTGCTTTGCACTTGTTTGCGAGACTCCACAACTGCAAGCTGTAAAGCCTGTCCAAGCTGATCATATTTTGCTTTCAAGTCATTTTCCGGCTGCTGCAATTGCTCGCGAATTTCAGCAATTCTTGAGGCCACTGTTTGAGAAAGAGCTCTGGTACTGTCCTCCACTTGAGCGGCAAGTCCGCCGCGCACGGTTTTACCACCCAGAATCACTTTCTCGATTTCAGCTTGCTTATACTCTGCAAGTGTTTTCAGAACAGATTCTTTATCGCGAGAAAGCGCATCTATGTTCTGTCTGAGCACAGCCTCCATTCGTTCATGGGAGGCTTGAAGCTCGCTTTTGAACGACTTCTCCAGACTCTGATTGAAATTACTTAGCTGCTCGGTCAAGACATTAACAGTCTTCTCCAGTTCCGCCGAAGCTTTAGACAGCGCATCGGCCATCAATTTAGCTGCTGAATCCAGGTTCTCACCCGATACTGACATATCCACTCCCCACGCCGCAGCGTGGCCAAACACAAGCCACTGTGACAGTTATGCCACCCGGAAATGAAAAATCATCTCTTACCCTGCTTGATATAGCAATATCAACGAAGATGCAAGGCAGACAATGGTTTCCAGACGAGCAAAAGATAGCAGAATCCGGCAATCATTTGTGAAAACGACTGATAAGAGTGCAGCGTGTCGGCGGCTTTTCAAAAGAAAACGAGCTATTTAACTCGACCGAGGGCAGAACGTCGTCCACCGTTGCGAACACGGGCTTTTACAGTTTTAGCCGCCTTGTTCGGCTCTTTGAAAGCAAGAGCAAAAACCTCGTCCAAGTGAGCCACAGGAATCAAGTTGACTTTACCGGCCACATAATCCGGAATATCTTGTAAGTCTTTCTCATTGCCACGGGGGAAAAGAACGGTTTTGATCCCGGCTCGCACTGCCGCCAAAACTTTTTCTTTTAAGCCGCCGATTGTCAAAACCCGCCCACGAAGCGTAATTTCACCGGTCATCGCCAGGCTCGGCTTAACCGGACGGCGCGAAATCGCCGAATAAAGGGCCAGCGTGAGAGCCACTCCCGCAGATGGTCCGTCTTTAGGGATTGCACCTTCGGGTATGTGCACATGTACATCGAGGTTGTCGCCGAAATTCGGGTCTATATCAAGACGCTCGGCGTTGCTGCGAATATAAGTGAAAGCAGCCTGTGCAGACTCTTTCATAACATCTCCAAGCTGCCCTGTCAGCTGAAGTTTGCCTTTGCCCGGCATGATATTGACTTCAACCGAAAGCGTTTCACCACCGGTTTCAGTCCAGGCCAGACCTGTCACTATGCCGACCTGAGGACCATGATTTTCGGCTTCTCGTGTAACTTTTGCCGGTCCCAAAAACTTGGATACCATTTGCGGACTGAGCTTGAGAACCGTATCCTTATTCTCGACTACCTGCACTGCGACCTTGCGGCAGATACCGGCAATGCTGCGCTCAAGATTACGAACCCCCGCTTCCCGAGTGTACTCTTGAATAATTTTGCGCAAAACTTGCGGGTTGAACTTCAAATTGCGCCTGGCCAAGCCATGTTTTTCCATGGTCTTGGGAATTATGTATTGCTCTGCAATCGAAATTTTTTCCTCTTCCGTATAACCGGAGATTTGAATTACTTCCAGACGGTCATGCAAAGGTCGCGGCACATAATCCAGTGAATTGGCTGTAGCAACAAAGAAAACTTCGCGCAAACTAAAGGGTGCATCAACATAGTGATCGGTGAAATTATCGTTTTGATCAGGATCGAGCACTTCAAGCATGGCAGCCGTAGGGTCGCCCTGATAGCTGCGCGTCATTTTTTCAATTTCATCAAGCAGAATCACCGGGTTTCTGGTGCCGGCCTGCTTTAAGGCCTGGATAATCCGTCCGGGCATGGCACCGATATAAGTGCGGCGATGCCCGCGAATTTCGGCTTCGTCGCTGACTCCACCCAAACTAATGCGAGCAAATTTGCGATTCATTGCTCTGGCAATTGATTTAACAAGGCTGGTTTTGCCGACGCCGGGCGGTCCTAACAAGCAAAGAATCGTGCCCTGTGGCTCTTTGGTAAGTTTGCGCACAGCCAGATATTCAAGAATGCGCTCTTTAACTTTTTCGAGCCCATAATGATCTTCATGCAAAATATCTTCGGCTCTTTTCAAGTCGATCAAATCTCTCGAACGCTTTGCCCAGGGCAAGCCGACCAGAGTATCGAGATAGGTTCTGATCACTGAGGCTTCAGCAGCCTGCGGCATCATCTTTTCCAGACGCTGCAATTCTTTTTGCACACGTTCAAGAGCTACACCCGAAATTTTGCACTTGGCGATTTTCTGCTTATATTCAGCAATTTCACCGACCTGCTCACCTTCGGAGTTCAACTCATCTTGAATAATTCGAATTTTTTCGCGCAAGTAGTATTCGCGCTGAGTTTTTTCCAGATTGAAACGAACTCGATCATGAATTTGTTGTTCCAGGAAAGCCAGTTCCAGCTCTCTTGAAAGCAACTGCCCGATGAATTCAAGGCGTTCGGTACTGTCCAGAATTTCAAGACACTTCTGGCGCTCGGATACATCAAGACCAAGATATGTGGCGATAATGTCTGCAAGCCGACCGGCTTGCCCAATGCCTGAAACTGCCAGCATGCTTTCCGGATTGAATTTCTTGGTGGACTTTACAAACTGCTCGAACTTTTCAATCGTAATTCGAATCAGCGCCTTCGTATGCTCATCTTCACTGATCAGCTCTTTCTGTTCAGTAACTTTTGCAGAAAAAAGATTTTGCTCGTCCAGCAGTTCATCGATGCTTACCCGGCAGGCGCCCTCGACAAGCACTTTGGCAGAGCCGTCCGGCAACTTCATCACATTCATTACTTCAGCAAGAGTGCCTGCGAAATAAATTTCGTCTTTAGCCGGGTCTTCGCACTCCGGGTCTTTTTGTGCAGCCAGTACCACATACTTATCGTCACGAAGCAGTGCCTGCTCCATAGCCGCGATCGACTTTGGACGGCTGATTAAGAGCTGCTGGACCATTTGTGGAAAAACCACAACATCGCGCAGGGGAATCAGAGGAAAGACTGTGTTAGTGTCAATTTCGGGCATCAGGCTAGTTGAACCGGGAGTTCAATCCTCTGGCTTTCGTTTGTGGGGGGCAGAAGCTCAGGCAATCTCGCCTTTTGGCTTGCTATCTTTGGTCGGCAACAAAAGAAGTTCGGCCGAAGAGCGTTTTTGCACCAGCTCTTTAGTTATATGGCAAACTTTCAGATCGTCGCGCGATGGAACTTCATACATCACATCAAGCATGATTTCCTCAACGATAGAACGCAAAGCTCTAGCGCCGGTTTTCCGCTTGATAGCCTCTTCAGCAATGGCACCAATGGCTTCCTTATCGAATTCCAGAGTCACACCATCAAGATGCAAGAGCTGTTCGTATTGTTTGAGAACGGCATTTTTGGGCTCAACAAGAATGCTGACCAGAGCATCGACATCGAGTGCATCGAGCACGGCCAGTACCGGCACACGTCCGATGAATTCCGGAATCATGCCGAATTTCATCAAATCATCCGGAATAACATCTTTCAAAATCTTGCTGGCTCTTTGTTCTCTTTCCCAGGCAGTCAGAGGCTGCGAAGAGCCAAAGCCGATGCTGCGGTCCGAAGAAACTCTCTGCTCAACAATTTTTTCAAGTCCGACAAAAGCTCCGCCACAAATAAAGAGAATGTTCTGCGTGTTTATTTGAATAAACTCTTGATGCGGATGCTTACGACCCCCCTGCGGCGGCACGTTTGCAAGAGTGCCTTCGATCATTTTGAGCAGGGCTTGCTGAACGCCTTCGCCGCTCACATCACGAGTGATACTTGTGTTTTCGGATTTGCGGGAAATTTTGTCGATTTCATCGATATAGATGATGCCGCGTTCGGCTTTCTTAATATCGTAATCGGCAGCCTGATAAAGACGAAGCAGAATATTCTCGACGTCTTCACCAACATAACCGGCTTCGGTTAAAGTCGTGGCATCAGCGACAGCAAAAGGCACATCAAGGAACTTTGCCAGAGTTTGCGCCAGAAGCGTTTTGCCGCTGCCGGTCGGTCCGATCAACATGATGTTGGACTTTTGAATCTCAACTTGATCGTTTAGCTCTGCATTGTGATTGATGCGCTTATAGTGATTATAAACAGCTACGGACAATACTTTTTTGGCGGCATTTTGTCCGACGATATGCTGGTCGAGGAAATTTTTGATTTCTTTCGGCTTGGGCACATCGAGTAACTTGGGCAACCCTGTTTCAGGTGGTGCTGCTTGAGGTGCCGTTCCTTCAAAGAGCTCCTCATCAAGGATTTCATTGCAAAGATCGACACACTCATCGCAGATATATACACCCGGCCCGGCAATCAGCTTCTTCACCTGGTCTTGACTTTTGCCGCAAAAAGAACACTTCAGTCGATTGTCGGATTGCTTAGCCATTTTTTGGTTACCCTGTTTCTAGCTTAAACGGCGGACAGATTCGGTTGATCAAGACGCATGATCACTTCGTCGACAAGACCGTAGGCTTTTGCTTCCTGAGCAGTCATGATGTTGTCGCGATCTGTGTCTTTTTCAATTTGCTTCACCGATTGACCGGTATGTGAAGCAAGCAACTCATTGAGTTCGCGCTTGATGCGCAAAATTTCGCGAGCGGCAATTTCGATATCTGTTGCCTGACCCTGAGCACCACCGAGCGGCTGGTGAATCAGAACGCGAGCATGCGGTAAGCAAAGGCGCTTGCCCTTGGTGCCTGCCGAAAGCAGGAAAGCACCCATGGAAGCAGCTTGTCCAAGACAGATTGTCGTCACATCCGAGCGAATGTGTTGCATGGTGTCGAAAATGGCCATACCAGCCGTTACCGAACCACCCGGAGAGTTGATATACAAACGAATATCTTTCTCCGGATCTTCACCTTCAAGAAGCAAAAGCTGAGCCACAATCATGTTGGAGATTGTGTCGTCGATTGGTGTGCCCAGGAAAACAATGCGCTCGCGCAATAGTCTCGAAAAGATGTCGAATGCACGCTCTCCGCGAGCCGTTGTTTCGATAACGGTGGGCGGATAGTAGTAGTTTGGAGCAATGCTCCAAATGTCGTACAAGTCGCGTCTGATTTGTCTTGGGTCTAGGCTGTTCATTTGCTTCTTTTCTACCTTCTTATACTAGGCTCTAGCTAAACTTTTGGCAGACACTTATCGAAAGATACCTGCTTATGAAATTGTGTCAAGAAACTAAGCTGAAATCTATAATCCCCAGCGTGCTTGGCAACAAGCTTGAGGGACTCTAAAGCTACTCAGGCTTTGCTTCCTCCTTCTCTTCGGGCTCCGGAACAAAATTAATCTCGGATTGCGCCAAAAGGAAATCTACAACCTTTCGTGTCAACGCTTCTTCCATGGCCTGACGGCTCAAGGTTTCAAAAGCTCTCCGTATTTGTTCGTCCTGCCTGATGCGCTCCACAGGTACATTATAGCGGGAGACGAGCTCGGCCAGATAGGGAGCGGACTCTTCCTCAGTCACAGCAAGGCTCTCAGCCCGAACTACCGCACCAAGAACCAGCGAAGTCAAAACTCTTTGCTTGGCTTCGGCTTTCTTTTCCATATAGATTTCGGGATATTCTTTGGTATTCACAAAGCCTTCCCAACTCTGTCCGCGCTCTTCGACCATACGCTTCAAATGTTGGAGAAGCAGGTTGCATTCGCGGTCAATCATTGAATCCGGAATTTCAACTTCAGCGGCTGCGACCACGGCATCTACAGCAAGCTTCTGGCTGCGAGCTTCATTTTCGCCTTTTATTTCAGCTTCCATACGATCTTGCAAAGCTGTTTTCAGGGTCTCAAGCGATTCCTGACCAATACTCTTTGCAAATTCTTCGTTTATTTCAGGCATCACGCGGGTGCGAACTTCTTTGATTGTGACTTTGAAGTTGGCGTCCTTGCCTGCAAGCTCAGCATTGCGATAGCTATCCGGAAACTTGGCATTCACTTCTGTTTGCTTTTCCGGCTCTTTGCCGATTAACTGCTCGCAGAAACCAGGCAAGAAGTTGCCTTCTTTCATTTCAAGCAACAAGCCTTCTGCTTTGCCGCCTTCTACCAGCTTGCCTTCGCTGTAACATTCAAAATCCATGAGCAAAGTGTCGCCCATGGCGGCCGGACGCGGATCAACGGTTTGCAGAGTCGAACGGGCTTCAGCCAGACTCTTCAGAGCCTTCTCCATTGAGTCTTCGGGCAATTTTGCTTCCGGAACTTCAATTTTCAAGCCCCGGTAATTGCCGAGCTTAACTTCCGGACGCACTTCAAAACTGGCATTCAAGCGCAGGGGCTCACCCAGATTGAATTCATAAGATTCCAGTTGCGGCTCGGCAATAATGTCGAGTTTTTCATCAACGATAACCTGACCAAGCACTTCCGGAACCAGGTTCTCAAGCGCTTCTCTCTTGAGGAAGTCTACACCGACCGCACGCTCGACAATATTGCGAGGAGCCTTGCCCCGGCGAAATCCCGGAATATTCAGACGACTGCTGACCTGGCGGCAGGCAACTTCATAAGCCTTGAGCGCTTTATCCGCTTCTATTTCCACACCGACTTTTACGACGTTGTTGCCTTCTCTTTCGAGAGTCTTTTTCATGACGCGACCTTTTCCTTCAACTGTTTACGCTTCTACCGACTGCTGCCGCTTCCGGGAACCTGCCCGCCATATGAATTACCGGGCAAAAGCAGCTAAATCAAATGGCGATTCTAGCACGCAAGCAAAGCTCGCTCAGCCTATTGAGCCATTTCTTTAGCAATTGTTTTTAGTCGATTAAGCTTGAATCCAATGCGTCTTATTGAATGATAATGCGCATGTTTTGAATTAGATAAGCTATGAGCAAAGCTAGATTAATAGTCATAAAAATGCCGAGCAAGCTCGAACCCAGCATTAACTGCCAGGTTAAAAGCGCCTGCCGGGGCTGAAATGTCGTAACAATTCCGAAGCGGTTGGCAACGTACATCAAAAGCGAAAGTCCAACCAGCGCGTCGGCAGCCAGAACGAAAGTAACGCGATGATTCTCAAAACCCGGAACCACGAGACAAAGCAGAGCTCCGGCACAGCAGAAAAGCAATGAAATCGCAGTAGCCTTGTCGCTGTCGCGGACCTTGATTTCTTCGTCCTTCTGGACGCTCATTACATATCCGAAAGCAGCCCAGCTGCTTCCCCAGCGAGTTCGTCGGTTCAAAACCGAATCGCCCGACGACTTGACGGTTTCTCCTCGCGGGGACTGAGCATCAGTACCCTCGGACGAAGCTTTATCGCCTTGCTCGCTCATTTCCTGCCTCCAAACCAGAACATAGTAAAGCGTCAAATTGGGGTTGGACGCCGCCCCGTTCAACACTAACTACTTTAACCGAGCGCAGATGATTATGGAACAAAAAACGAAAATACTTTGGAGCAAAGCAGCCAAAGTATTTTCGTGTGTGTGTCGATTAAATGGAGCGGAAGACGAGGCTCGAACTCGCGACATTCTCCTTGGCAAGGAGACATTCTACCACTGAATTACTTCCGCATTCAGACTTCTAATTATATGGCATGCGCGAAAAAGCGATCAACGATTCTTTGCGCTTCTTAACTTAGACTGCGTTGCCGGCAGCTTTTAGTGCCGGACGCCTCGCCAGACGCTCTTCCACGTCCGAAAGTACGCGCAAAACTTGATATGCATTGTTGGCATCGGTGCGCGGACGCTCACCGGTACTGATACATTTCAAGAAATGTTCACATTCAAGATGCAGAGGTTCGGCATCCGAATACTCCGGATATTCCACGAGCATACGCCCTGAGCGGGTCAAGCTGTGCAAAGCCAGCTTGTTGTCTGCCTGGTGGTCGTTGAGAACGGCTGTTTTCAAGCTGCCGTTTACAGTCAGGCGAACCAGCTTCTGCGGATCAATCCAGCTATTGCGGATTTGTCCGGGAATCTGGCGGCCGTTGACCGAGAAAATCAAATCGAGATAAGCGACATCGATAACGCCGTGCCCTTCAGCATCCCAGCCACCGACCCGGTCGGCATCTACGGAATTGCAATCGAGCAAGTGCGCCATCATGGATATGTCATGCGGAGCTAAATCCCAGAGCACACTCCAGTCGCGGCGATTGTTATTGAAATTCATACGGTCGGAGCGAATGAAGCGCAGTTCGCCCAGCTCTCCTGAAGCAATCAGCTCTTTCAAGCAATTGACTGCAGGATGGTAAAGCAACAAATGCCCGACCATGAGGATGCGATTGCGCTCAGTTGCCAGTTGATCGAGCTCTTCGGCATGACGTACGTCACGAGCCAGAGGTTTCTCAACATAGACATGCTTCCCTGCAAGGAGAGCCTGTCTGGCGACAGGAAAATGGCTGTCGCTGGGCGTAGCCACAACAACAGCCTTAACTTCCGTATCGTTTAGAACCGCTTCAAGGCTGCTGCAAACTCGTACAGAGGGGTTTTCCTTCTGAACAAGAGCCAGCCTGTTGGGATCGAGGTCGCAAACCATTGCCAGGGCGCCAAGATTGGCGAAATTCCTGACCAGATTTTTGCCCCAGTTACCAACGCCGATTACAGCGACTTTAGAGGATTCCAAAATATATGCTCCGTCAAAGAGACCGAAAGTTGATTTGCAAATGCCAGTTTAGCACTTGACCAGCACAAAAGTCGGTCTGCAGAGTAACGGCGAACGCAGCTTAAACTGAATTCAAAAAGCTTAGCGCTTTTTGTTGACAGCTTCGCTGAATTCTTTTCCTACGCGAAATCCAGCCACTCTTTTAGCGGGAATCTGGATCGGCTCGTTGGTCTTAGGATTGCGACCTGTACGAGCTTTACGCTGGCGAGCCTCGAAGGTTCCAAAACCGACAAGTGTAACCTTATCGTTCTGAGCAACAGTCTTAATGATGGTTTCCATCATGATGTTGATTACTGTTTCAGCATCCTTCTTGGTGGTGCCGGCTTCCTTAGCAACTACATCTACCAAATCAGCTTTATTCAAGGCAGTTAACCTCACGTCTAACCCATGTCTACGGGATACCTACAAAATTTTGAACTCACGGAAAGAATCGTTTTTCTTTTTTGGAAGAAAGCGATAAATCCTTTATAGCAAATCTTTTTCAAGATATACCAGGAAGGCTTTCGAGTGCGATCAGGAAGCCTTATGCTAGCATAAACTTCGGTGGTACAAAGCTTTTCAACCAGAGAGTTTACTAATGCTTGCGCATCGGCAACCCATGATCTCCTCGGTCCGGCGCGATGCCTGGCTCGAAATTGATCTCAACGCAATCGAGCGTAACATTGGCATAACTCGCTCCTGGCTTAAAGCCGGGACCAGATTGATGGCAGTTGTGAAGAGCGATGCGTACGGGCACGGCGCAGCCGGTGTAGCTGATGTGATGGGCGCCTGTGGGGCCAGCTGGCTGGGTGTGGCGTCCATAGACGAGGGCGCGCAGTTGAGAGCGGCAGGCTCGGACTTGCCCATACTGATCTTGAGCCCCAGCCCGTCCTGGGCAATGCAGAACGCACTGGATGCGAATCTAACTTTAACTGTGACGAGCGCCTCGCAATTATTAGATCTGGAAGCGCTCTGCAGACGACAAGAAAGAAGGGCAAGCGTTCATCTAAAAATTGATACCGGCATGCACCGGCTGGGAGTTTTGCCGAAAAATCTTGGAGATATTATCAAGATACTCAAGCAAAACAAGTGGGTGAAATTAGAAGGGGTTTTCACACATTTTGCAAAAGCCGACGAAGAGGATTTCACCCTCTTTCAAACTGCCGTTTTCGAGAAAGCTCTTCAAGAGATAGAAAAGGAAGGATTGAAAGCAAGTTTGATTCATCTTGCTTCAAGTGATGCTTGCAGGCGCTTCCCCAAAACCCATTTCGACATGGTACGCGTAGGATTGTATTTGTATGGACTGGAAGCAAAGAAAGCTTCTGATTTTCTTGAAGCAGCAATGTCGGTGAAAGCACGCATCAACCAGATTCAAAATCTCGACGAGGGCGAATCACTTGGCTACAACCTGACCTGGACAACAAGCAAAGCGTCCCGTATCGCTTCCATCCCCATTGGATACGCAGACGGAATCGACAGGCGCTTATCTAATAATATGAAGGCTTTGCTCATGGGCAAAGAGATCAAACAGGTCGGTTTAATAAGCATGGATCAAATGCTTTTTGATGTGAGCGAAGTACCCGACGCCCAGGAAGGCGATATAGTCACGCTTATAGGCAGGCAAGAAGCAAATAAAAGTGAGCAAGTCTTGCCGCTTGCCGACTGGGCAAACAAACTGGACACCATTACTTACGAACTAGCCTGCCGACTCAGAGCCCGTATGCCGCGCATCTACACTAGAAATTTCCAACTTGAAGGCAAGCACGAATAAGGAGTCATGCCTTGCGAGAAATCGGCGTCTTTTGCGGCACTTTCAATCCCATGCACTGGGGTCACTTGATGCTTGCTGAATTTGCAAGAGATCAGCACAAGCTCGAAAAAGTTATCGTGGTGACAAGCGCGAATCCGCCGCACAGACACGAAGATCTTCTGGACGCAGAGCAGCGGCACCTTCTGGTAGAAGCAGCCTGTCGAGACAATCCCTACTTTCAAGCCTCGCGCATCGAACTTGATCGCTCCGGTCCGTCTTACACAGTGGACACTCTCCGAAAAATTCGTCATGAGCAAAACGGAAACGAAATAAGACTCAACTTGATAGTCGGGCAGGACAATTTGCCTTACTTGAAAGAGTGGCATGAAGCTGAAGAACTTTTTGCTCTTTGCAGAATTCTTGTAGCGACCCGCACGTCAACTGTAAGCAAAGAAGAAGTTTCAAAAGAGCTGCCCGAAGCTTCATCCTTTGAATTGATCGACTTTCCGAAAGTACCGGTGTCGAGCTCATTGATCCGGGAGCGGATACGCCTGGGCAAAACAATCATGTACTTGGTGCCACCACAAGTTGCGAAAATTATTGAAGCAAGATCTTTCTTCAAGCTAG
>JAIEPM010000586.1 GCA_019748395.1 Candidatus Obscuribacterales bacterium | reverse complement strand
ACGAAAGCTCAGATCTCTGGTGGGGGGAGGCTTTCCAAGTGTTTCTGATCGATTTTTGGGCTGTCTTGAGACTCTTTCCAAAATCCTTACAGGCTTTCTGGGCATCCAGTCAGCCCTTAATTTGGAAGCCTTGCGCGTCGCTCTGATTGCTCCGAGCTATTGCTGGTCGTGAATCTGTGATACGCTACGAAGCTTGCGGAGAGCTTTACTCAACTATGCTTATCCCCGACACCGGCAGTCCCGCTAAGATCTCGGTTGTTATGCCGAATTACAACGATTCGGCTCATATTCGCGCGCAACTACTTGCAGTTTGCCGGCAAAGCCATCAACCGTATGAGGTGATCGTCATCGACGACGGCTCCACCGACAACAGCGTTAGCCTTGTTGAAGAGATTGCGCGGGAGTTCTCGTTTGTTCGTGTTTTGAAGAATGATCGAAATCTGGGAATCATCCATAGTGTAAACCGCGCCGCAAGTCTAATCTCCGGAGAATTTCTCTATATACCGGCGTCCAACGATGTCGTGCACCCGGGACTTTTTGAGAAGTCGCTGCGATTATTGGCTCAGTATCCGCAAGCATCTTTCTGCTGCTCGGATGGTTATCTCGACGACGGTAACAGCATCTGGGATATCTTAACCGGTTGGAGAACTGAGGCGGGCTACATCTCACCCCAGGAACTTGCCGAGACAACGCGCCGCGCGGGTATGGCGCGAATGCCTCTTTCGCACACCTGCATCATTCGGCGCGCAGTTATAGCCAAGTCTGATCTTTGGAAATCAGAACTTGAATGTTACTGCGATTGGTTCTTTTATCAAGTACTGGCATTTAGGCATGGCTGCTGCTTCCTGCCTGAAAGACTGGTAACGCAAAAATGGAGCCCTAATAGTTATTGCGAGAGGGTGAAAAGCGATGACAAAAGACATCAACGAATATTCTTAGAGATAATAAAACTGCTGGCGATGCCTGAGAATAAAGATGTAGCAGAACTCATTGTTCGCGGTAGAACACTTCTTTGCTTCCTGCCCAAAATATTAACAGCAGGCAATGTGCGAGCTGCCTTAGACGAGCTTCGGCAGAGCCCTGAAGAAGGCGTCGGCGCTGACGATTCTTCTAATGCTAGAACTTTCTCTCAAGAGCAAAAAGACTTACTGCTTACTCATGTACGAAAGGAACAAGCACTTCGTATGCTCTCCTTGCTGCCAGAGCTAAGCCAATCTTTTCTGCAGCAATCGAAACAAAGGTTCCTTATACCGCTAGCTTTTCGGGTGCAGAATATCTTTGACCGCGTTTTTGCTCATGCCTTTCACTTGTATGACCAGCTTCGTTCGGCAATTCCTGAGAACTTGAAGAAGCATATCGAGAAATGAATCGAGAGCATGATAGACTACCTGCGGTTTCCCTGTTGAGGGACTTTCCGTGCTTCCCGAGTTGATCGAAAAGCAATACTTTTCAACACCTGATCTGCTTGCTTCGATGCAGAATGCAATGTATCACTCTCCATTAGATCCCTCTAGTTATGATTTGTTGTGTCGACGCTTGCGCGGACAGTTAGTTGAGCTCTGTCAAAAGAGCAAAGCTCCGCACCTTGCTTCGGCACTATCGGCGGTAGAGCTGCTTGCCGCGTTATTTGGAAACGTGCTCAATATCACGGCGACTGACCTGTCTGGAACAGACAGAGATCGATTCATCCTAAGCAAGGGGCATGCTGCTGCACTTGCTTATGCGGTTCTTTTCGAATTCGGGTTCATCACTAAAGAGCAACTCGATTCATATGCAAAGCCTGAAAGCAAATTGGGAGAACAACCCATACCCGGTGCTTTACCGCTAATGGAAGTTGCTACCGGATCCCTTGGACATGGACTGCCTGTGGGATTGGGCATGGCGCTGGCATCGAAAATAAAACGCATACCTTACAGAGTTTTTGTTTTGATGAGCGACGGCGAATGCAATGAAGGCACTGTTTGGGAAGCGGCAATGATGGCTCCGGCCAAAAAGCTGGACAATCTAGTCGCCATCATCGACTTCAACAAATGGCAAGCAACAGGACGCAGCGAAGAGATCATGCAACTTTCTCCCTTGAAAGCTAAGTGGGAGGCCTTTGGCTGGAGTGCGCACGAAATCGACGGGCACAACTTGAGTGAAATTCTCGGGGTTCTTACTAAAGTACCGGACGGTACAGGTCGCCCCATTGCAGTTATTGCGCACACTACAAAAGGTAAGGGAATCTCCTTTATGGAAGACGATAATAATTGGCATTATCGAATACCAACCGACGAGGAAGTCATTACGGCCAAGAAGGAGCTCAAACTCCTATGAGAAATGCCTTTGCTTCTGAGATTAGCAGTCTGGCCAGAGAGAACGACAAGCTTGTCTTGCTTTCTGCCGATATAGGAAACAAACTCTTCGACAAATTCAAAGAAGCGGCACCCGACAGATTTTTCAACTGCGGTGTGGCGGAAGCGAACATGATCGGCACCGCTGCCGGTCTTTCAATGTCCGGATTGATTCCTGTATGTTATACGATTGCGCCATTCATCACTTATCGATGTCTGGAGCAAATTCGGGTTGATCTTTGCTATCACAATTTGCGCTCGGTAATAGTTGGCGTTGGAGCCGGTCTTAGTTATGCCTCGCTTGGTCCTACGCATCACTCACTGGAAGACATCGCCATGCTTCGAGTTCTTCCCGGCATAAAGGTGATCTGCCCCGGCGATGCATTTGAAGTCAAAGCTGCCTTGAGAGCCGCGATGCAAGAATCAGGGCCTGTCTATATAAGATTAGGGAAGAAGGGTGAGCCTCTTGTGCACAAGCAAGAACCACAGTTTGAAATTGGCAGAGCTATTGAAATTCGCTCCGGCAAGGACGTTTGCATTTTGAGTACCGGCAATGTGCTCCCGTTAGCAATGGCCTGCGCAGAAGAGCTGGATAAAGCAATGATCTCGTGCTCGGTAATCAGTTTTCATACAGTCAAGCCGCTCGATCATGATACCCTGCGTAATGTCTTTCGTGAGTTTTCTCTGGTAGTTACATTGGAAGAACATTCAATTCATGGTGGAGTTGGCTCAAGCGTGGCAGAGTGGTTAGCTTTCGGGCACGTAAGTAGAGCGAAGTTCCTTGCCATTGGTACGGACGATCGATTTCTTCATGAAGCCGGCGGACAGAATCACGCACGACGAATCTTTGGTCTTAGCTGCGAAAACATTGTCCCTAAGATTGCTGCAAAACTCTCCTTGACCAGAGCAATGGTATAGTCGAATATGAAAACCCTGGCAGCTATTCTAGTTGAAACCGGAAAACCCCTTGTTCTTGAAGAGATTGAAATTCCAGAGCTGAAAGAAGGGCAGGTTCTTGTTGAAGTGAAATACAGCGGCGTCTGTCACACACAGGTTTCAGAGTGCCGAGGTTATAGAGGACACGACGCTTATCTGCCGCACTGTCTCGGGCATGAAGGCACAGGTGTCGTGACGGCAGTAGGTCCTGGAGTCACAAGAGTCAAGGAAGCTGATCCAGTGCTTCTTTCCTGGATGAAAGGTCCGGGCGCTGATGTCCCCGGCACCGTATACTCATCGCCCCGCGGGAGAATAAATGCCGGGGGCATAACGACTTTTGGACGCCATTCTGTGTTGAGTGAAAATAGGCTTACACCTTTGCCTTCATCAATTTCTCTTTCGGAATCGGCGATGCTGGGGTGTGCCGTTCCAACCGGAGTCGGTGCAGTATTCAACACGGCGCAAGCTAAAACAGGACAATCGATTTTGGTTTTCGGAGTCGGCGGCGTCGGTCTTTGTGCTGTGGCGGGCGCCGTGCTTGCCGGCTGTAATCCAATCGTTGCCATTGACGTCAATGAGTCAAAGTTGCGCATTGCCAGAGAAATGGGCGCGACTCACTGCATCTGTTTGCAGCAGGAGCAACTTGTTCCGTCCTTGGAGCAGATTTCCAAAAGCGGCTTCGACATTGCCATTGAAGCCAGCGGCCGGCCTGTGGCGATGCAACAAGCGCTCGAATCGGTTAGGAGCATGGGCGGCATTGCCGTGATATTAGGAAATGCTCGATTCGGCGAAGAGTTAAAGATCGATCCTCGACAGTTGAATCAAGGTAAGCAGCTTCGCGGATCTTGGGGGGGAGACAATCAGCCGTCCAGAGACTTTCCTCGATATGTCGACTACCTGCTCTCGGGAAACTTGAATGTGAAACCGCTTATATCATCCATTTATTCTTTGAGTGCCATCAACAATGCTATCGACGATCTTGAAAACGGCAAGGTTATTCGTCCACTCATCGACATGGATCTCCACTGAGCAGCAGCTCGTGTAAGAGATAGGTGCCAGCAGCCGGGGGTTGACTCACTCCTGAGTTAAGAGCCGCTCCAGTCGAATCTGGTTTTGGTAATGTAGCGGAGCTGTTCATCTGCGCCTACACGACGAGCCAGTATGCTGCCGGGAATTCTTTCCCCGTCACGATTGGGTTCGACATCGCGAAAATCATTCAGGCAAAACCTCGCTGCAAAGATCATGCGTCTTTGCGTACTCGGTAAAGACACCTTATGGTAGTCAATTCCACGCGAAATAAACATGCTGCCCGCAGGACCGGTAAGTATTTCTTCTTTGTCGGGAAAGAGTGCCATTTTAAGATGCTCGGGCAGCGAGTGGCTTGGACCGTAAAAGTCTTCCAGCTTATATCCTTCGAACTCCTTGGCCAATTGAGGGTCGTTGAGAATGCGCTCGTAACTTGAACGCAGTTCGTCAAAGTTGCCGCTTTGACGAATCATGCGATGTTCTCCACAGCCTTCTTCAACGTCGGTCAAATAAACGTAGAGCCAGAACATCTTGGCGTCTGACTCATCTCTGTGAAAGCGATTCTGTCCGTAAGAGTAAGATGGACCTTCCTCGCTACTGAAGTTCCACCAGGTTTGTAAAAATGTGATTCGCGGAGCGCAAGCAAAATATTTTGCCGCTGCATCCAGTATCAAGGGATCGAAGGCCAGTTCCAAGAGATGAGGTGCGTTGACGATATCGCAAACCGGGTAGCAACCGATCGGGTAGTCCTCAGCCGTATGGTTCACGTAGCGGCGCAGAGTTCGATGTCTGGCGGTAGTCGGGATGTGACCGTTGAGAACCGGTCTTTCCAGAAAATATTGCCTTATCTCCGCGACCTGACTGGCGCTGAGTACGGGCTCGAGTCTCACCAAACCCTCTCGTTCTAATTGGTCTGCGATTTCTGCAGCTCTCTGGGGGGAACTGCTACGGGCGCTATACTCAATGTTCTGAGTATTCACAATATGAGCAACAGCGCGAGCTATTCCCGACCATTTCTCCAGGCGACGGTCCGCAAAGAGCGAACGATAGCGAGCGCGGTCTTCAAGTGAGAACATCGGGTCGAGCAGTATTTTCGCTGTGCTCTCCGGCAATTTCTCCTGGCTGACAATTTCTTCCAGCTTTTCGAGCAAGCCCTCAGCGTCTTTTACTCGCTGTATTTCAGCGGGTTCTTGCACGGTCGCTTCCTTGACTATTTCAAGCCCCTGCGGCACTAAGGAGGTCAATGTTTGTTGTGTATTGGATAGATCCGTGCAAACAATTTCATACGCTTTTTTGTAACCGTCCCGTTCCTGACTGCTCAGGTCCAAAGCAGTGTTGAGCTTCTGAATCTCGTTTTTGCAGGCATCGCGCTCTGCTTTGCATTGTTCAAGTTCTGCTGCCAGTTCGGCTGCTTGGCGTTTAAGCGCTTCTTCCCGCTCTAAAAAACGCAGAGCTGGAAACGCAGAACCCAAAATCTTCAACATCTCCACTAAGGCTTCTCCCAATCGAAACGGATTTGAGTTATGTATCGAAGAGTTTCGTCGTCTCCGATTCGATTGGCGATGATACGGCCGGGAATAAGATCGCCTGACCCTAAGTCGCTGAATTCATTCAAGCTGAAACGAGCAGCGAAGATCAATCTGTTTTGCGCCTTCGGCAAGCAGATTTTATGAAAGTCAATTCCTCTTGTGATGAATGTAGTGCCGGCCGGACCTGTAAAAGTTTCGGTCTCCGGAAACAAGGCTTCTTTCAAATCTTCAGGAATTCCCTTGCCGACACCGTAAAAATCTTCGATCGTCAAATGTTTAAGTCTAGGTGCCAGTGCAGGATTTTTTTTCGCACGTTCAAATGCGGTTCTGACTTCATCGAAGTTGCCGCTACGCGCCAAGACCTTGTGCTGAGCTCCCGAATCTTCGTCAACATCGGTCAGGTAGATGTACAGGAAAAGGGCCCGTATATCACTTTCGTCACGATGGTAATAGTCTTGTCCGTCCAAAAATTTCGAGTTTGATTCTCCCTTGAAGTTCCAGCAGGCTTGCAGCCAGGACAGTCGGGGCGTGCATCCGAAATACGCTGCTGTTGCATCGAGAATAAGTGGATTGAGTGCAGCATTTATAAGATGCGGCGCTGTTACTACATCGCAGGCAGGATAGAAGCCGATCGGAAACTCTTCAGCTGAGCCGTTGACATAGCGGCGAATGCGCTCACTCGCGGAGACCGGAATCTGTCTGTTGAAAACAGGTCTCTCGTCGAAGTATGCACGAAGTTCTGCTATCTGTTCTTTCATTAGAATCGGGTTGAGTCGAGCGAATCCCCGTTCATGAACTGAGGCGGCGATTTTTCGCGCAGCGTCAGCATCACTGGAACGCGTTTTATACTTGAGATATTGTGTCTCTATTATCTTCGAGATTAAATCTGCAGCAGCCGGCCACTTCTCTGCAGTCTCTCTGAAGAGCGCTCTGTATTTTGAGCGATCTTCCAACGAGAACTCTGGGTCGAGCAATATCTTTCTCACCGAATCGGGGACATTATTAACAGTCGCCGCAGAGCGCAGCTCATCTAAGAGTCCTGCTGTGGACTTCAATCTCATTTTCACCGGCGGATCGCAAAGGGACGCATTCTTGATGCTGTCGAATGTCTCCCTATTGAGTTCTGCCAGGATAAGCTTTGTATGAGCCAGGTCGGTTGAAACTACTTCGTAAGCATTCTTATATCCGTCTCGTTCTTGCTGGTAGTGATAAGCTTTGCCTCCCAGGTCTGTCGAAACGGTTTCGTAAGCGAGCTTGTATCCATCGCGCTCTAGTTTCATGTCGGCCAGATTCTTGCTCATTATATTCAGGTCCGACTCGAGCTGGCTCTTCCGTGCTTCGGATTTTTCGAGATCCTGCCGGCAGCTAAGCAATTCTTTCTGATAGTCAATCTGCTCTTTTGGCGGGCTGCTTGCAAAGCCGCTTGACAGTGAGTTCGTTCCACTCTTCACTGAATCTAGAGCTGCCTTAGCAGTGCTTTTGCTTTCCTCTGTCACTTAGCTAACTCCAGTGCCGAGTGGCTGTCTCTGAGAAGGAATGGAATCCTGAGAAGGGATACTGTCTGAACCCAAGCATTGGCTGGCGACGCCGTTTGAAGTTGATTGTGTGAACCTAGTCCCTTTGAGCAACTTTCTCCCGAGCTTAATCCCGGGATACTCAATAAAGAGAAAACAGACTGCTCCCCAGAACAACATTCCAGGCACCAGTACGGCAGGGAGAAACCAGGCTGAGTAGCCGCCGGGGGGAAGCTGTGCGGAGATCGCCAGGAGGGGCTTGTTTGCCAGACCAATACAAGGGAAGTTAGCCAGAATGAAAAATATATGCCCGATGAATACGCTGTATGAAATTGTTCCGAGCAGGCGCAAGGGCATAAAGTCCATAATTTTTCCAAGCCGTGGCAGTTGTGGCAGGGCTGTCAGAACAAGACCGGTACCGATTCCCAGACCTAGAGTATCCAGTGACGGATGCACGCATCCCAAGCCGATCTGAGATGCCCAGTCGAATGCCGGTCCGCGAAAATCAAGCAGAATCATAGTCAGTCCGCTGAGCGCTAAAAAGTAATTCACGACCGTGTTTCTGGGCTTGTTGGAAAGTTCGGAGGCCATGATGCCGATTGCAAAATATCTCCACAAACCTGTTACTCGTGAGGGATTATCCGCCATTAGTAATGCAGCCAATGCCAGGGTCGAAAATAAAAGCATCCGATTTCTAAAGAAGAATAGAACGAGAGGCAGCGCCATATAGAACATGACCTCTCCATACAAACTCCAGCAAACCGGATTTGCATACTTTGCTGCCGGGTCGAATGTTGTGAGCATGAACAGATCTGAAAGAAGATACGATATGTCGATCGTCCTGCCGTTGCTGTACTGCGAAAAAAACACTGCTAAAAGTACACCGATGAAGTAGACCGGATAAATACGAAAGAAGCGCCGGACGAAATACTTGCCCAGATCGGCAACGGTCCTACTTGGGAGCAGCGAACGATATACGAGGAAGCCGCTCAGCACGCAGAAGATTCCGACGCCTTTTGCGGTGGACTGCAACCATGGCCACATAACTACGCTGCTGTTGAAGGCCGGTTGAGCGAACCAGAAGCCATGTCCAAGAGCAATACAGAGCATCGCCAAGCCGCGAATAGTGTCGAAACCCATGAGGTAATTTTCATTTGCAGGAGCAAATAAGCAGCGCGCGACAGTGCTTCTTAGCGGTTGAAATAACAGGCTAAGCAGCAGAATGTAGAATGCAATGGCGGAGAATGTGGCCATTGGCAAAGACATCAACTCAGCCACAAACGCTCTCCGAACCGCAAAACGAGGCTCATTGTAGCACTGAAACAGAGCCGGCAATTAGCTTCTCTTTATCATTTTGGCGCTTGGAACAATGTAAGATTCTTTGTTTGGCCGGTGCTGCTCCCCTTAATTCGGTATCAGAATCGCGCCCGCTAACACAGTGCATCGCCTGAAAGCAAGTGTTTCGCATAATTTCGGGCACAGAGCTCAGGAGCTTGAAACGGACCGTGCATGATTGTTCTGGGTATTGATTTTGATAACACCATAATCTGCTATGACCGAATATTTCATCGGGAAGCGACCATACGTCAACTGATTCCGGATTATGTCCCGCCGATAAAAGAGCAGATACGTGATTTCCTGCGAGGCTGCGGCCAGGAAGAAATCTGGACCGAATTGCAAGGACATGTATATGGTCACGCAATTGTCGGTGCAAATCCTTTTCCTGGGCTTAAAGAGTTTCTTCAAATCTGCCGCTTATTTAAGATTAAGATGCACATAGTAAGTCACAAAACCAAGTTCCCCTATCGGGGGAAACAGTATGATTTGCACCGCGCCGCGCTCGATTGGTTGCAAGCTAACGAAATCATCGACTCCGACAAGACCGGTCTTGCGGCAAGCGACGTTTTCTTCGCCGAGAGCAAAGCAAAGAAGCTTTCATGCATCGCCGATTTAGGTTGCACGCACTTTATTGACGATTTGCCGGAATTCCTCTTGGAAGCAGACTTCCCTCCGGGAGTCGAAAAGCTCTTGTTTATGCCTGCATTAGCCGCTGCCGATGCCGGTACCATTCAATCAAAGTACAAAGACCTACGCATCTTTACTGATTGGAGTGCCGCATTCTCGTTATTAACTGCAGAGCCGGTTCCGATAGAGGTTGGCAGGCAATGAACGAACGAATCGGCCACGACGAGATGAAATCATTTCTAGCCCTGCATGGTTTGAGTAATTGCAAGCTGACCATGCTGAAGGGTGGAAAGAACAATCAAGTTTACCGCGTTGAGAGCGCTTCCTCGTCCGCCGTTCTCAAAGCCTATTTTCAGCACAGTGAAGACAAGCGCCCTCGGTGCCGGACGGAGTTTTCATTCAGTCGTTTTCTATGGAGCAACGGCGTTAGATGCATTCCTGAGCCAATAGCTTGTGATGCTGAATCAGGATTTGCCATTTATGAGCATGTTGACGGACGCCCATTGACAGGCGCGGACGTGAATGATTCGTCCGTGGAACAGGCTCTTCGCTTTTACGAAGCGATCAATAGTTGTCGTGATCGTGCTGAAGCCGCCACTCTAGGGGAGGCTTCCGAGGCTTGTTTCAGCGTTACGCAACATCTTGCCTGCGTTGAGCAGCGAGTTGAGAAACTTGTCGCAAAAGTTGGCGAAAGTAACTGTAACAAACGCCTTTTCGACTTTGTCTCCTCGCGCTTGCTGCCCGCCTGGGAAGACACCAAGATTCGTCTTCTTCAAGCCTGTGCCCGGCTAAATTTAGACCTGGAATCTTTAGTTCCCGGCACGGCTCGACGCCTTTCTCCGTCTGACTTCGGATTTCACAACGCCCTGAAGCTGCCGGACGGTGAGCTTTTTTTCCTTGATTTTGAGTACTCCGGGTGGGATGATCCGGCAAAACTGATTTGCGATTTCTTCTTGCAACCGCAATTGCCGGTGCCGACTGAGCTTTATTTCAAGAGGGTTCTGGATTTTGTTGAAACAAGTTCGGATGGAGGCATTCAACTAGGGCTGAGGGTCGAAATTCTCTCTGATTTATATCGTGTTAAGTGGTGCTGCATTTTGCTCAACGTATTCTTGCCTGCCGGGCAATCAAGAAGAAGTTTCGCTGCCGGATCTGATAATCCGTCTAAGCTCGCTGAAGAAATTGTGCTTGATTCATCTATTTTGGAGGAGCAACTCGATAAAGCACACTCTTATCTGAACACTCTGCAGCTTCGCATGCACGAATCAAAGTTTGTTTTTTTGAGCTGAGGACAGAGAATGGCTTACCTGGACTTTTTGAGTGCGATACACAAAAGCACGACGCGGGACTATCTAGCGAGGGTAAACGAGTATCCCAAGGCGCAAGCTGCCGCGCTAGCGAAGAACTGGGACCTTGACTATTGGGACGGTAGCCGCCACACCGGATATGGTGGCTATAAGTACGACGGGCGCTGGCGACCTGTTGCCGAAGCATTAGCCGCTCACTACAAATTGGCTAGCGGATCTAGAGTTCTCGACGTTGGCTGCGGCAAAGGATTCCTTCTTTATGAGTTAATGCAGGTTGTTCCTGGTCTGGAGCTCTGCGGAATAGACGTGTCCACTTACGCAATTGAGAATTCCAAGCCGGAAGTCCGTCCGTACTTGCTTACTGGAACAGCAGCTCGGCTTCCGTTTGAAGCTGACTCGTTTGACCTGGTGATTTCAATCACTACTCTTCATAACCTGTATTGCTTCGAGCTCTTTGATGCACTGCAGGAAATTGAGCGGGTCAGTCGCAAAGACAAGTACATTTGCGTTGAGTCTTATAGAAACGAAAGCGAAAAGGTCAACTTGCTTTACTGGCAGCTCACTTGTGAAATGTTCTGCACCCCTGAAGAATGGCAGTGGTGGTTTGACCGAACTGGATACACCGGTGACCATTCGTTTATCTATTTTGAGTAGGAATCAGGATTGGAACCATGATCGAAAAGGACAGGCGGCACACGGTCATTATAGGCGGGAGCAGTGGTCTTGGTCGAGTTGTTGCTTCTTCATTTATCGAGCAGGGCCATGTCGTTTCGGTTGTCGGTTCGCGGTCTGCTGAGAAAGTAATAAATCTGGAGTCACCGGCTTATCGATATTTTCAGGTAGACCTCTGTGATCAAAGATCCATCACAGCGAACTTGACTAAAGTGCTGAGCCCGATTTCAAGGCTCAATAATTTGATTTTCACGCAGCGTTATCGAGGACCTGCCGCTGAATCCTGGACTGGCGAATTCGAAACTTCGGTTTCAGCAACACGCAGCGTCATAGACTTTATGACTGAGAGGTTCTCTGGCGATGGAGGCGACGCGATTGTTATTGTCAGCTCTCTTTATGGCTCTCTCGTGGGGGACAGTCAATCACTTAGTTATCACGTCTCTAAGGCGGCATTGGATCAATTGCTGCGTTACTACGCAGTAGTTCTCGGAAAACTGCAGATTCGAGTGAATGGAGTTTCGCCGGGAACCTTCGTCAAGGAAGAGTCGCAAGAGTTCTATCGGAACAACTCCGCGCTTACTGAGCTTTACGCTCGCATCACACCTCTTGGAAGAATCTGCGCGGCAGAAGAGGTTGCTGAAGTAATATCCTTTCTCTGCAGCGATAAGTCCTCCTTTATTACTGGTCAAAACATTGTTGTTGATGGTGGCGCTTCTCTTGTCTCCCAAGAGACAATCGCGCGAAATCTGGTATCACTTCAAACTTCAAGAGGAAATGGGCCGTGAACACTCAAATGATTGAGACGGATTTGCACCACAGAGACAGTTGCAGGCTCTGTGCCGGCAAGAATCTTGAATTGGCGTTTGCATTAAAGAAATCACCTATTGCCGACGATTATGTAAGCCGCGAACGACTTTCTGAAGCCCAGAAGCCGTACCCTTTAGATGTTTTCCTTTGCATGGAATGCGGGCATGCGCAACACATTGATTTCGTCGATGCCGCCATGCTTTTTCGCAGCTACAACTTCAAAACCGCAAGCTCACCGGGGCTGCTGCGGCACTTTCAACAATACGTAAAAGATGTAGTGGCTCTTTTCTCAATTTCCCCCGGCGAATTCGTAGTTGAGATTGGCAGTAATGATGGTTCATTACTCAAAATCTTCAAGGAATCCGGCTACTCTGTTTTGGGAATCGACCCGGCTCGTTCGATAGCGGAAACAGCAACAGCCGCCGGAATCGAAACTATTCCGGAATTTTTCACCAGTCACTTCGCTGAAGAGATCAAGCAGGCTCGAGGTTCCGCTTCGATAATTTGTGCCAACAATGTCTATGCTCATATCGACAACATGGATGATGTCACGGCTGGTGTAAAGACTTTGCTGGCACCACATGGGGTCTTCGTTTTTGAAGTTTCTTACCTTGTGGACACGATTGAAGGACGTGTTTTCGATACGATCTATCACGAACACGTGAGTCATCATTCGGTCGAGCCGCTAGTTCGTTTTTTCCAAAAACACGGTCTGGAATTGGTTCATGTTGAGCGTATCACCTCCAAGGGTGGTTCCATACGTTGCTATGTAAGGCATTTCGGAAGCGGACAAGTCTCGCCCTCTGTTCAGGAGCTGATCGCCCTCGAGCAGAGAATGGGACTGAGGGAAATCAAAACGTTTCAAGATTTTGCCGCAGATCTGGACAAAGTAAAATCTCAACTGCACGAGCTTTTGAAGCAGATTCAAAATGATGGAGCTACGATCGCAGGCTTTGGCGCTTCCTCCACAGTGACGACCCTTATCTACCACTTTGAATTAGGTCGCTTCCTTAGCTATCTTATTGACGATAACCCGCAGAAAGCCGGTCTGTTTAGCCCCGGACTTCACCTGCCGGTAGTTCATTCCGACGTTCTTTATGAACGAAAACCTGATTGCGTTGTGGTGCTGGCCTGGAAATATTTTGAAGCAATTTCCAAGCGTCATGAAAGTTACCTGAGCAATGGCGGTACTTTCGTTCTTCCGCTGCCGGAGCTCAAGGTGTTTGGCCGTGCTCCGGGCGACTCCTCGGCCGTTCATACGGAGTAGGGCTCATGCCGACCAGAGAACGCAGCTTTGAAGTCCTGTTCAGCGACGATTCGATCGTAGAATTATCGCGATTGGATTTGGCGCTCCTCGATACTCGCCTGCCTGCTTCAATTACCGGGCGAGTGCGTTTTTGCGCTCATGGAGATGCCTCGGAATCCTTGCATGAGATGTTTGTTTTGATAGCACGTGATAACTATGTGCGCCCGCATAAACATCCTGGAAAAGTGGAATCATTTCATATTGTCAGGGGACAAGTAGACGTAGTTATTTTCGATGATACCGGCAAAATAGAGACAGTATTGCAATTAGGTGATTACCAATCTGGTCTGGCGTTCTTTTATCGGCTTTCTAAACCGCTTTTCCACACGGTTCTGGTGCGTAGCGAGTCTGTTCTTATTCACGAGACCACAAATGGTCCTTTCAGCAAATCGGATAGCATTTACGCTCCCTGGGCCCCTGAGGAGTCTAATGAGCTGGCTAAACTATTTCTTGAAGATCTAAATGCCTCGGTAGAGGCGTTTCTTGCCGGACAGACAAAGTTCCCTCCATCAATTGACGGCCACTGCAGTGTATAACGAGGACGTGCCGACCGAAGAATTATTCCGTTGTGCAGTATGCCTTGACCTTAGTCTGAAGGCACTTATCGACTTCGGTAATCAGCCCATTTCAAACAGGTTTATACCGTTGAAGTCCGCAAGCAGCAGGAGCAAGGAAACTCCTCCTGTTGGAGTGTCAGTAAGAGATCAATCTTTTGCGGCTCAATATCACTTGCGCATAGGATCATGCACTACCTGTTTGACCGTTCAGCTTATCGAAGCTCCGCCGCCAGAGCTGCTACGATTGCCGAATGGTGGTGCTAGTTATACCGAGCCGGAGCAGCACCTCGATGATGTTGCAGCCTTCATTGCCTCATTTGCGCCAATTAGCAAAACTTGCCAGATTCTTGGCTTAAGTCCAATCGATGGACGTTTGCTCCACAAATTGAAAGATAGCGGTTTCGGCTCAACAGTTGTTCTGAAAGCTGAAGACGATCTGCAGATCAAGGAGCCCGGCGCCGGCATCGAAACAATTCAGGAACGCGTCACAAAACAGGCAGACGAATTGACAGGACGACTGGGTCCTTCGAAACTCGTCGTAGCAAGAGCAATTGTCGAACATGCTCACGATTTGCAAGGCTTCCTGAAGGCTTTGAAGACACTGGCCGGAGCAGACGGCTATCTGCTTCTGGAGGTGCCCGACTGTGAAAGGGACCTGCGGTTACATGAATATAGCTCCATCTGGGAGGAGCACACGATTTATTTTACAAAGCAAACCCTGAGTCGTTGTCTTGAACGCGCCGGATTGGAGATTGTGCGATTTCAGACCTATACCTATCCTTATGAGCTTGTTTCTTCAGTTCTTGTTA
>JAIEPM010000310.1 GCA_019748395.1 Candidatus Obscuribacterales bacterium | reverse complement strand
TACCTCTTATCCGCTTTGGTTTGACTGCCAGTTTATTAACTGGAAACAGCAAGTATTCGTAGCGCCAAGGCGCACTAATGCGGTTGAGCATGGCGAGGTTATTAACGGGTACGGCTGTAACGCTTTAAGAGTGTGGCTTAGACCTAATTGCCGCGCTTATGTCATGTGCTGGTATTGGAGTATTGACCCAATAACTAGCGGTCCTACTATCACTCTGCCTAATGGCGATAAGATTTACCCAGAGCCAAACGGATTTCACGGTCCTACCCCGCCTTGATTGCCGGGGTATTGTACGTTGTACTTAAAGAGAAGATTCTTTTTCATGTACGGGGTCATTGGTATGGCCCGAGTTTGCACTATCCACATGTCGTGAATCATGGCAAATTGAAATTTAGTGATGTCGCTAGGCAGGTCGAAAGGTTGGGCATAGGGGTCTGAGGCTTTGCCTGGGCTGCCGGAAACTGTTTGGCACAAGAACCAGCCTGCCAAAAAACAAGCCAGTTGGCTGACTTTAAGCGGAATACGAATTTCCATAGGTGGTGCCTCTTATCGCAGGGAAGGGCTAACAGAATATGCCCGGTTTGGTGCTGCCCGTAACGGTGTATAATGTGGCAGCCCCGCAGGGTAGAAGGCGCGCCACTGTTTGCGAAAGTGGCGCGCTCTTATTTTGTGCTAAAGTGGTAACTGCCGGTGGTGCTACTCGCAAGGCATACCCGGTGGGACATGAGGTAAGCAAGATGGCTTACGGCGCGAAACATTTGTACGATTACGAAGATGATGACGGGACAATGATGTCTGTCAGGCTCTCGGAACAGAAGGCGGCTCTTGATGGCTTTGTTCTTAGTTCTACGGCGCGTCCAATGTGGGCTAGACCTACAAAATGGATTCGACATGTAGGTGTCAAAGATTCTACCGGCAAAGTACGTCAGTATCCTTGTAAGAACCGGACCGGCATTTATAACCAGGTAGGCAGCACCGGGCACAGTATTACAGTGCTGGGCACTGTTCGCGCTAATTGCCAGATTGTAGGCAGGACCGGGGAGAAAGGCGGCTCCTAATTCGCCACTTGCGGGGCATTTTTTCGCAGTGGTATCAAGGTAATCTCTTTTTTCTTTGGAGTTGTTGAAATGGCAACAAAAAGTATTTTGTATAAGTCTGATTCAGGCGATGTATTCCATGCGCGTGTTGAGGACACAATTTTGGCGGCGTTTGACGTTGCTAATGTATTGGGCGATTTGTTTGAAGCTGCTCAATCAGAACCTATCAAAGCTTTGTTTGATGACAAGGCGGCGCTTGAAGCTGCTAATGGTGGTGCCTTAACTGACCTGCCTAGTTCCATCTCTCCGAGACAATGCACCGTCAGCATATTGGGACGCGAATTTTCATTCGTAATGCCTGCCCCGCTTGCGGCTTTGGCTAATACCGATATTGAAGACTTGATAGAGGCTGACTATACGGTAGGTCTTTCAGTTGCTCGTGTGCAGGGTGAATCAAGCGCCAATTTCACATAAGCTCTAGCTGAGTTTATTGGCGTTAAGTGACTCGATTTAGTGCCGCCGTCCTGCCGGGCGGTGGCACATTTCTTTTATGAGGTAGATTGAAATGAATTTGAAAAAAGTGTTGGGCATATTGTGTTTTTGGTTGGTGAGCATGGCTCTTTGTACTGCGTTTGCTGTTCGTGCTGTCTTGGCACAGGGGCTAATTCCGCCACCGCCGGTGGTGAGTGTTCCAGAGCCGGGGCTAGCAAGGTTGGAAATAAAGCTTGATGCAATCGAACGAAGGCAGCGGGAGCAAACCCGCTTGCTTAAGGCGGTTTACGTCAAACTGTTCCCTTTCAAAATGGAACAAGGTGCGATGGATGCCCCGGTAGATGGCGATTAGGTCTTTATATATGTCTTTGCATGATCGTGCAAAATTCAGCCGTCCAAAGCGCTTAAAGCAGCGTAGGAGGTGCCGCCGTGGCTGATAACTTGCAATATCGTTGGTATTCATACTTTGACGATGACGCGAAAATCTGGGCTGTTTATCTCCGAAAGAGAAACGGGCAGGTCGGAAATTTTGCCGATTTGACTTTAGATGAATACTCGCGCAACAAAGCACCAATTAACGCCTGGGCGTTTCCGAATTTGGCTATGCGGCATGTGACCATAAGGCTAGATAACGGCAAATACATAAAAGTGCCGGTGCAGAAGCCGAATGTCGCTCCTTATAATGCGGTTGGCAGCCGTGTGACTGTGCCAATTTGGGATACGGGCATAGATGATGGTGGTCCGGCAAGTGCCACCATGGACGGCACTGTCATTGGTCGGGTTGGTGAGCGCATTAGAGGTGATGCTCTATTAGATGTTGATGACGGCATACCAACTTAGTCCCATACGGCGCTAGTGGATTGCCATCATTAGTGGTGTCAATGACCGAGGTCCAGGAGGCGGGCTGACGAGTGCCGCAAAAACAGGTGAGAGCTAATTCTTAGGGGTTGGCTCTCATCTCAATTTAAGAGAGGTTGTAAGGTTAATATGGATTTGCCGGGGTGCGTAGTGTGTGGAAAGAGGAATAAACCTAACCGGGTGGGAGTGGTCCGGGTGTGGATGGTGCCGGGTCTCATTGGGTGGGTGCCGGTTTGCACTTATAAATGCGCGATAAAACACAAGCGGCAAATTAGAATCCTGCGAGATATGGCAGGAAATAACTTGGAAAATTTGGTGCACTAAATGCGGTGCATTAGCTTGTTTGGTCGGTGTCAGCCTGGGCGTTGATTTGCCTGATGGGTGGGGCTGTTTGGCGGTCGGCTAAATCTTTCTTTTTCATCCGTGGTTTGCGTGCGCTGGCTGCCTTCAAATTATGTAGGAGCTTGCGCGCTTCCATAGCTTCAGCACTAAAGCGGGGGTCGGAAGCCACTAGCACACGCTGTCTAGTTAAGATGGACCCTATACTGCTTTGGGTCCATTTTCCGCCGCGCTTGGCGGGGATGCCTTGTTTATTTAGGTGGACGGCTATACCGGAAAACGATAGTCCGGTGTCGGATAAACGAATGATTTCCTGCAAAATAGGCTGTTCAATAGGGTGTTCTTTTAATTCGCGCTTGCCTTGGCTGCCGGTGGACATCCAACCATAAGGGTTGGCTCCGCCGCTATAAAAACCGGCTTCCTTTACTCTGTTTTTGCCTTCATCGACTCTAGCTAGAATCATGTTTCGTTCAAGCTCTGCGAAAGCAAGAAGCACCGTAATAATGCAGGCACCAATGGGGGTGCTTGTATCAAAGCCAAGGTCAACCACCAATAAATCTTTTTTGTACTGCGTCAACGTTGCAGCAACCTGCAAGCCTTCTAGGGTGCTTCTGGCAAAGCGGTCTAGCCGGTAGACAACCAAGCCGTCAGCCTTGCCCTTAAGAATGTCAGCGAGGCAGCCATCAAATACGGTGCGCGAAATTTTGCCGCTTGCGGTCATAGTTTCGCGCCTTACTTCTAAGAGGTCGTGTTCACTTCGCAGGCAGTAATTAGTAATTGCGCGTGTTTGGCTCTCAAAACTCGTGTTATCGGTCTGAGTCTTTGAAGATACCCGGATGTAGCCTATGAGCTTAAGGGACAAGGGTTTCCGCCGTTAAGGTGACATAAGCTTAATATATCCCTTGGATATTTTGTCGATATAAGTGGACGGAAAGCCGAAAATGCTCATCCCCTTAGCATCTTGCGCTTTGGGTGAGTCGTGAGTTACCCTGTGGAAGCAACCGAAAACTTTTGAGTTTTTGTTTTCGAGTGCAAAAATCAAATTTCAGAGTGCTGCTACCGTGCTGCTTTCTCTTGACTACGACGGCTCTGCAGCTTTGACCTTAACCGATATCGCTTTACTTTCAGGCGGGCTCTTTCATTCGTCAAAAGATCTTATGGGTAATGCTTTTCGGGTTTAAAGGCTGATTTCCAAACAATGTAGGCAATGTAGCCATAGAGAAGAATCAAGATGATGAACATAAGCATGGGCATCTTCTCGAATATCTTGGCAAAGGGTCTTGCTACGAAGTCAATCATAAACAGACCAACCGCTGTGCCGGGCATCTGCTTAATCTCCTGCTTGTATGAAGGGATTTGTTCAGCTTCATTAGATGACTGAACTTACTTATCCCCATATTCTGGAGAGCATCTTGACTTCTGGCAAGTTAAGCGTCGATTATCTGCCCTGGTCGTGAGTGTTTATATAGAAGGTTTGTTTCTTCCAGAGCTTGGTCAAAATCGGCAATACTAATTCCGGCATCATGACCCCGATGACGGCGAGCATGAGACACAGACAGAGAATCAAAGATATTACTAACGCCATAAACCCGTACTAAACGATGACAACCCGGAAAATATCAGTCAGGTTATTTTTGCTAAGTTGAGTTAAGGGCGGGTTAAGAAGCCGGTTTACAAAAGTTATATCTGATTCAAGAATCTTCTTCTGTCTTAACCGATTCTTGTAAGTCCAGTGATTGAACTGCTTCCAGATTACCTTCTTGATAGGTCCAGACGAAGGCGCTCAGCCTGTTTGGTGCGCGGTCACGCAGTTGCTGTGCCAGGACCCCAAGTTCACAGACTGATTGCTCGTCATTGTTAATACTGACAATTAACTGATCGCTTGCCGGCATTATGGCAATCAGTCCGTTTCTGGCTTTGAGAGTTTCTTCCAGCGACGCCATTACCGGTGGAATGCAACTAAGTGCAGAAATGGATTTTTTGTACTTCTCGTCTCCCAACCCGATAAGCCATGATTGAGCTTTCAGGCTTTCAAATTGCAAAGGTGTTGCCGTAATACCTGCACTTTCCGTGGCCAGTGCCAGGTTGTGGAGAGAAAGCTGGGCAAGGAGAGTTTTGTCCGGAATACACGGCAAGGTGTCACCTTTGCGAAGTGCTGTATAAATCTCGTCTTTGAAAATATTGAATTGCATCGCGATGTATTCACTGGGGGCTTTGAGCAGATCTTCATAAACAATCGGCCCCTTCGGAGAAGCCTCCGAATCAGCGAGCTCATCGTCTGTAGGCGGCTCCAGATAAAAGTTTCGCAAGACAGGCAAGCTCTGCTCGTAGAGTTCTTTTGACTTGTATCTTGGACTTGCTACAGTCCAACGAAGATCCTGAATATAGGGTCTAAAATGATCCTCTAGCTGCGCGGGTAGTTCTTGATAGCGCAGAAAGGCTTCTTTTAAGGACAAACAGAGAAGCGGTTCCTCAGGCCCATAATTTAATTCCAGGACAAGATTCTCTTTGCATCGTGGGGCTAAATTGAAGCTCTGTATTCGCTCTGTGAAGCGCTCTGTAAACTCTTGTTCGCTCATTAAATTTGGCATTTCAAGCTCCTGGCCGCCGGTCCGAAGATGTGAAAGTTTCTCTTATGGGATTATCCCTCTGCACAGTATCAATGAAAAAGGATAAGATAATTTGAGTATACGCGAGCGCCCGTAGCTCAGTGGATAGAGCATCCGCCTTCTAAGCGGGTTGTCGTTGGTTCGAATCCAACCGGGCGCGGTGTATAATTAAACTATTCGGGTCATTAGCTCAACGGTAGAGCAGTTGCCTCTTAAGCAATTGGTTCCGTGTTCGAATCACGGATGACCCAAATTTTTTAGAGCAGAACAGAAACTCGACTTGGCACCGTCTTTAGTGCAAGCGCAGGCTCACTTAGTTTTTGAAAATTACAGCCGGCTTTAAGCTTTCTTATTGCCATCCGGCAGGCGTAACTTGTACCCTGCTCCATGCACTGTTTCAATCAGATCCGCATAACCAAGTGAAGCCAGCGCCTTTCGCAGTTTCGCCAGGCAGGAACGTAAGGCGATCTCGCTGCCTTCAAAATCAGAGCCCCATACACCAGTGAAAATTGCTTCTGCACTCAAAAGCTGGCCTGGTCGGCGCATGAAAAACTCAAGTAAGGCTAATTCTCTTGGTTGAAGGCGTTGCAGCTGTTCATCGCGCTTAAGTATGCGGCTGTCCAGATCGACTGTTATTTCGCCAAGTTTCAAAAGCTTATCGGCGTAATTAGCCGGTCTTCTCAATAGTGATTTGATGCGGGCCAGAAGCTCCCTCACTTCAAACGGTTTGGTCAGGTAATCATCGGCTCCTGAATACAAGCCCTCTTCCTTGTCATCAATACCGGAGCGAGAAGTCAACATCAAAACCGGCTCTTTTTTGCCGGCTTTTCGAAATTGCTTGCATACTTCTATGCCGCTTGAACCGGGCATGTTCCAGTCCAGGATCAGTAAATCAAAGCTCTGACTTTCCAGAATTTGCAATGCATCATCACCGCTTGATACATGTTCGATTGCGTATTCGAATGCTTCAAGCGCCGTGCAAACTGTTTGAGCCAGGAGCAAATCATCTTCTGCTAGTAGAATCCGCGCCACTCAAAGCCAACCTCTCTATCCGGACAGCCCTGATTATACCCGCCTGAACAGGACTCGCGTCAGCCCCCGGTTTTTACGATGAAATAGGGGCGCTCTTCGTGCTTTTCCCATGCCATGCCTCTTTCGACAACAAAGCGGCAACACTTTGAAAGTATAAAAAATTCAGGCTGGTCACTGAATTTATGGGGAGCAAATCATGGACCAAGTAATTTCACAGCAAAAAGAAGATGCTGCAAACGCAGACATAGATAAGCTGGCCGCTAACATGCTTAGAGACAGAATGGATGCCGCGCCTCTTCAGCGCTCCGTAAATGAAAAGTTTCGCGATGAACTTTCTCTTTGCGCAGGACTGCCGACTAATGTTTGTAAGCAGGCCATTCAGCATATACAAGAAAATCCCGGAAAAATAACTGAAACAGTTCTTCTTGGGGCCGTGATGGGTGCAGGAATTGCTTGTGCAGTAAAAAATCCGGCCATTCTGGGCAAAGGCTTGAGTACCGGTGTCATGGAAGTCGCTGAAAAAAGCGCGCCGGTCTTTGCTTCCATGGCGGCGCTGGACTGGGGCTGTCGGCTGGGAGCGCCTGCGCTCAAAGTCTGGCAAAACGACGGCCAGCTGAATTTGGCTCGGCAAGATCTCGCCAGAAATATCGGCTCAGGTCTTGTTGACTATAGCGCCGGTGCACTGGGAGCTATTGTCGGGGCCAGGGCAGCCTGGAAGCTCGCTCCTGAGTGGGTAAATAAATCTCCGGCTTTTGACAGTCGTCCTTCTCTGGCTCTAGGAGAGAAACCCAGAGTTTATGACGGCAGTGAAGCAGCACTTAAAACCGTAAAGGAAACGGGCATAGCCGACGATGTGGCAAATCTTTACGAAAAATCTTTCCCGATTGAAGAACGGCAACCCCTGCCGGAAGTGGCTGAACTTGTGGAAAGCGGCCGTATTGTCGTACACACTACTAGAGATGCTGAAGGAAAATTGCAGGGCTTTTCCTTCACCTCAATGCACGATGAAACTGCCACAAAGTTCGCAAATTTGGATTTCATAGCGACCGCCGAAGAGATGCGCTCAAAGGGTATAGGTTCGATACATTTGCGTCGCCTGCGCGATCTTGTTGGAAAGGAAAATCCTGAATTGAGTGCTCTAACACTTGAAATGGAACATCCAAAGGAAGCCGGTCTTGATGATATGGTGCGGGCTGAACGTGAATTTCGCTCGAAGTATTACGACCGCCTTGATACTCCTGATACAAACATCAAGTTTACAATTCTCGATTTTGAAGATCCTTCTTATCGGGGTCCGGCTCAGTGGCGAGCCTGGGTTTATAAGCCTGAGAAGTTTGATGCCGTTAAAACTGCTCGAACCATGTATATGGACGAAGGTGGCTATGGCTTGCCGAAAAACTCAATACAGATCAAAGAATTTGATCGAGCCAACAATTATTGGGAAGCTCCTTTTGGACCTAATCGAAGTGCCGCGTATGCCGCTGTGCTCGGCGGCAACTCCCTGACTCAGGGACTTTTGAAACGGCTTGACTCCGGCAAGTAGTACTTTAAAGCTCAATAGAAAGCCGGTACGCCAGCTCCCCGTTCTTGGCGCTACCGGTTTTTCGCTGTTGCTCTTCTTCCTAACTGTCCTTGCTCCTGCTATGATTTCTTTGCTGCCGCCTTTAGCGAAGAAAATTGATTGCCCATCAACTCAGCAAGGCAGATTGAAATTGACAGTAAACATTGAACAAACTGCGTCGAAAATTTCTGCACCAGGTTTTATCGACGCTCTTTTGCTGAATTTGCCCTTTAAACAAAAGGGGATTTTGCTTATAGCCGTACCGCTATTGTTCGAAATTTTGTTTATTATTCTTCTTTCTTTTAGCTATGCAAAAGCTGAAGCAGAGTCTCGGAGGGCAGACCACGGCCGGCGCGTACTGGCAATTACCGATGCAATGACGAGTTCGACTTTTGCTCTGGGCGCTTCCCTCTTTGTTGATCCCAGCAGTAATTTCGAGGCCTACCAGAATCGCTTCAAAGCACTTGAATTGAGCCTGCAAACTTTGACGGCTTCTTTAATCAAAGAAACCAAGTCTTATCCCGATGAGTCCAAATATACCAATGAAATCACTCGCTGTCTTGGCGAGTTGCAACAGCGTGCTAATGCTCTTAAAGAGATAGCGCAAGACCCCCTGCAGATGATTTCTCGAAGCGAATTTCGAAAATCGCGAGTTGCTGCACGCCAGAGTATTCATAAGCTGGCAGGAGCCCTGGATGAAATTATAACTTATCAAGGCACCGTATCTGGTGCACGATTGAAACGGGCGCAAGAAGCAAGGCAGCAACTCAATTTGCTTTTATATGCAGGCGTGGCTGCCAATGTCGGACTCTGCATCTGGCTGGCTCTTTTATTCTCGGCTCAAATTACCAGGCGAATCGAAATAGTCAGTCGAAATGCCGTACTAATGTCTCGGCGTCAGCATCCTGAAGAAATAGTTCTAGGAAAGGATGAACTTGCAGAGCTTGATAAATTGATTCATCAACTGGCTGATATGTTGATCGAATCGAGTCGCCGCGAAAGAGCTTTAGTCGATAACACAATCGATGTGATTCTTTCCCTTACTGGTGATTTGAGAGTTTTAGCCGTTAATGCCGCTTCCGATAAACAGTGGGGCTGGCCGCCGGAGTCTCTTGTTTCCATGTCCGTTTCCGAGCTGATACTTGCCGAACATAAAGATAGCTTCGCCAATTCTCTTGAGGCTGCATCGCGGAATTCCGGGGAAGGGCGGCATTTTGAATGTTCGCTGGTTCGAAGAGATGGTTCGATTCTGGAATCACGCTGGTCGGTTTTCTGGTCTGAAAGAGAAAAGGCTTATTTTGCTATCGTTCGTGATGTTGGAGAGGAAAGACGCCTTGAACAAATGCGCAAGCAATTTTTCTCAATGGTCACCCATGATTTACGCAGTCCTCTGGCAAACATGAAACTGTTCTTGCATATGCTGGGTGAAGGAGCTTACGGCGAGATCAACAAGACAGGTATTAAGAGGCTTGACAATCTGAATAATAGTCTTGAGTTTCTCACTACGCTCACCGGCGATTTACTTGAGCTTTCTAAAATGCAAACTAAAGGGCTGAGCTTGAGTTTGCAAAAAATAGCTGCGGATTCACTGGTAGATGACTGTTGCGCAATGATTGAAACTCTGGCTGAAAGCCGCAGCGTGAAGCTCAAAGTTTTGCTTTCTAGCAGCCGACCGATTTATGGGGACTTTGTGCGTTTAAAGCAAGTGCTGGCTAATTTCCTGAGCAATGCCATCAAATTTTCGCCGGAAGGTTCGACCATAGTTTTGAAAATGGAAACTGTCAATGATATGCGTCGTGTCTCGGTGCTTGATCAGGGCAAAACTCTCAGTCCGGAGGACTGTAAGCAGCTCTTCGATGCGTTTGTGCAAGCCGATAATCAAAAACATGTTCCGATAAAAGGCTTCGGTTTGGGACTTTCGATAGCTAAGACGATCATCGAGGCTCATTCTGGAAAAATCGGGGTGGATATTGAGGATGAGGGTACATGCTTCTGGTTTGAAGTGCCGGAACTGGATAATCTTGAGACGAGCCGCGCCGATGAAAGTGAAACTTGATTTGCTAGATTTAGGTCAGAGGCGACTTTATTTACCGGGCGCGTTGTTCTTTTCGGCACTGGCAGCTTTGAGTTTAGGCTCCTGCACACTTCCGGCACCCGAACCGGTGCTTGAAACATCCACTGCCAGATTGGCTGCCCGACGCCAGCTGCTCGAGCTCTTCGATAGGTTCAGCGCAGACGTTGCCCAGAAAGCAAACGTTGAGTCTTTCAAAGACATGAGTGACGGCAAGCTCTGCAAAATACATGCAGAGTTCTGGAAACTTGGGCGTCCGGCGTATTTTGCTTTCAATGAAAAACGCTGGGATATACTGCCCGGAAAAACGGAAATCAAAATTCCTGATGACGGTTACGTTTTCGTGGAATTGAAAAAACCGCTCGACCCGGATTTGCTTGCCGACTTTAGAGGCGTGGAAATAATTGGAAACGATGCTCAAACAGAGGAAATTCTGGCTTCACTTGCCGGAACTTCGATAAAAGCTCTCAGCCTTAGAGAAATGACTTTTAGTAAAAGAGCTCTGGCTTTGCTCAATGAACTGAAGCAAATCGAGTCCCTTTCTATTTATGATTGTCACTCCCCGTTTTTTGACGATATCGATACCCGGCGCCTTTCATATCTTGATGCGAAATTTTTGAGCGAGAAAGAATACGCCGGTCTTCTCAAGAAAGCAATTAATCTGAAGTTTCTTACCCTCAAAGACGCGGCTTTAGAAGCTCAAGTTTTAAATGAAATTGCCGGAAAAAAAGAGCTGGAAGTTCTGCGCTTAAATGATTCCGATTTGAATGACGAAGGACTCGCTCATGTAATTGCTTCTAAAAAGAACCTTTACTGGCTTGAATGTCATGCCAGTCAGATCAGCAACAATGGTCTCAAGCACTTAAGCTCATTGAAAAACTTGAAGAAACTGAATGTATCCCGTTGCGATATTGGAGACGAGGGCATCAGTTATTTGCTGAACTGCAAGGGGCTGGAATCGCTGGATTTAGGCAATACGAATGTGACCGATAAGAGCATTGAACTGCTTCTTAAATTACCGAAACTCGATAATCTGAATCTTGAAAATACCCAAGTCACAAAAGCCTGCCTGGAAACTTTAACTCGCTTTCCGAGTCTCAAAGGACTAAATATAAACGGGCTTCAAAATGTCTCAATAGAAGAGCTGCGCAGCTTCCAACGCCGCCTCAAACAAAAGGATTGCATCATCAAATAGCCCTATTTTTTCAAAAGCGAACGCAAGTAATCGTAGTGATTCTTGATTGCATCTACGTGTCTGTCCAGCTGTTGAAGTTCGGCATTTTGATCTTGCCCGAAGCTGAAAACATGCATGTCAATCTGAGTCTTATGAGCATCTTCGCTGACTTTGAACAAGTCGTTAATTTGCTTGAGCTCTGCACTTGCATCTTCTGAAAGCACGAGTCCGCCTCTAGGCAATTCCAGGAAAATTGCCGAGTCTGCAAATTTTTCCGGAACCTCGGGATCAAGCTTTTCCAGGCGGCACTTGTTGTCATCACAGATCGTAGTTTTTGTGTGAACAACAAGAGCTAGTTTTTTCTCTCGGGCTTCTGCCATTACTTTGGCAGCTTCTTCGGGCGAATTAACTTTGTAAGAGTTGGGGGGCGTGTCGGCAGGAATTGCTTTGCCTTCCAGTAATGCCATGACTGCTTTTTCGTGTTTCTTATCCGAAAGGTCAACTCCGGCTTCTTTCAGGAAATTCAGCATTTCTTGAGGCGATTTGGGAACTGCTTGCTTCTCCGGATTGAAAGTCATGTCGGCTTTGATCGAAGCCGCCGAGTTCGCATTTACATAGGAGCTATCTTTGGATTTGCTGCCGAGACTGCTTTTCAGAGCCTGAAATTGTCTTGGTTCCAGACCGCGGCTGAACTTCTGATTGGCCAGATTTTGCGATATATTGGCCGCGGCTGCCAGTTTGTTCTCGTTCAAATATTCAAAAGCCTTTTGAATATTTGGATTTGCTTTTTCAGAAACAAAGGTAATCATTGGCTTGTTGTT
Organism: Candidatus Obscuribacterales bacterium; assembly: GCA_019748395.1. Lineage (GTDB taxonomy): Bacteria > Cyanobacteriota > Vampirovibrionia > Obscuribacterales > Obscuribacteraceae > JAIEPM01. The sequence continues at coordinate 2,735 of JAIEPM010000310.1, read as the reverse complement.
TTGTCTGGCAAATTCAGCTGCATTAGCCATGTTCTCTTCGCTATAGGCTTTTGCAGACTTTTCCGTCGAATTTGAAACAGCGGCTTTCGAGATCGCAGCTTTCATGCTGGATTCTATATGGGAGCTGAGCGTGCTTTCTGCCCACTGGGCTATGGTTGTATTGCCCAGCGGCTTATCCATTTCGTTTGGATTATATACGGCGACTCGAGGTACATATTGACCATGCGACATGACTTTCTGCAATAAAGCGGCGTTGGCATCATTGCTTCCTGCAAGCGCATTGGCGGTTTCAGCCGTCAGTTTAACCACGATTGCTTTGGTCTCGGCAGCGTTTGCCATTTTGTTGGAGATGCTCGCGAATTTTTCAGAAGCCGCCGGACACCAGTGACAGGAATTGGCGCCTGTGTATACGACTAACGGCAAATTGTTTTTCTTGGCTAATTCCACTGCTTTGCTGAGCTCTGCATCTGCAAAACGGATTTCTTCCAGTTTGAGCTTTTGTTTTTCAGCCGGCTTTTCTTTGCCTTGTTCGACAGCCGGTTTTATCTCTTGTGATTCAAGCCAGCTTGGATCATTTTTGGCGGCGCTTTTTCTTTCAAGCTCGATCCTTTTTTCTTGCGGTTTTGCCTGCTCTGGTTTTGGGGGCTCCGGCTTTCCTCCGTCCGGTCTGGGTTCCGGCGCTTTTTTCTCTTTAGTATTGTCTTGCATGGCTTCTTTGCCGAGTTTGACAAGACTTTGAAGATAAGCTTGCTCGCCGCCATAACCATTGCCGTCTTTCAGGGGCTTGGATAGGTCGTTCGGGTTATAAACTCTGACTTCGGGGAAGCTGCTGCGATTGAGCGGCATGAGCTGATTTACAAGCTTCGAAAGCTCTGGGTTGTCCTGAATTTTCATTTGCCGTTCCCAGTTTAACTTGAGAACAATCGCATCAGTGGTCGGCGCTCCGGCAATCTTGGAAGCGAGACTTTCGACAGCGCTCTTGACCGGAGGGCAGTTTCCGCAAAAATCAGCGCCTTTATAAACAATCACCGGCAGGTTGTGCTGACGTGCCAGTTCAAAGGCTTTGACTGCATCGTCCGTGCTGAACTGAGCTTCTTTTAGCTTGGTCGGCTCGACTTTTTTGGGGACTTCCGCCGCGTCAGGTTTCTTTTCGACACTGTCTTTTTTGGCATCACTGCCATTGCCTGAGTCTTTTTTCTCGTCTGAAGGTCCTGCCTCTTTTTTCTCTTCAGGCTTAATTCCCGGTTTGGCAGCTTCCTGCTTCTCGCTTTCCTTCTTCGAGTCCAGGCTGCGGCTCTTAGCGGTATCCGAGGGACCCTGGTTAAAATTGAACTTGTCCGGCTCAGCTTCCGGTTTTACTTTTGGAAAAACTGCTTCCGGTTTCTCTTTCTTTTCACTTTGATAAAAACTGAATTTGTCGTCTTCAGCAATAGGTTTTACTTTCCCGAAAATATCCAGAGGCGGCTTATCAGCTGCTTTTGCATTTGAGTCCTGGGCATTGCTTATTTGTAGATTCGGTAAACCTGCTTTTGCATCGTAAGTTTCGCTTTTGGCTTTAAAGCCGAATTTGGGATTGGCTTTATCGAAATCTTTTGGCGAGAATACAGCCATATAATTGTCTTTGATATTGTTGAGATCGCCTTTGGCTCCCATCAAATTGGCAAGTGCCCAGAACTCTTCATTCCCGAGACCCTTGCGCATCATCTGATCAGCATTATCTTTGTTTATCAATATAAGCTTGTAGTCTTTAGAGGCGGCATCTATTTGTGCTTGAGCTTCGGGGCTGAGACCATTTTTGCCGACGCTGACGGCAAGAATTTCTTTGCCGCTCTCTTTAGCGGCGTTTATGGCTTGAAGTACATTTTTTTCATTGTATTTTTCAGCCGGCTCGGCGCTTTTGTCGCTTTTCACCGGAGTTTCTAAGTTAGCTTGCTTTAGTTCAGTATCGGAGCTTCTTTCAACTGCAGTTTTTGAGGCAAATAATTCGGCAATACTTGCTGCGCTTTCCTTCGCTTGCAAGCCCTGACCCTGGACCTTTTCAGAATTTAAAGCATCGAATTTGCCGACAAAACCGGCTTTGATGTTGTTAACATCGCCTTTAGCCCCGGCCAGGTTTGCCAGAGCCCAGAAATCGTTGCTTTCCATGCCGCGATTCATCATTTGCTGTGCGTTTTTGTTATTAATTGAAAGGAAAACCGCATCCTTGCTGTGGGCGTTCAAGCTGGCCTTGGTGGATGCGTCGATATTGCCGTCTTTGGTGACAAGAGAAATTATGGGTAAATTCAGGTCCTTGGAAGCTTTGAGCGCGTCCTGAATATGGTTTTCGTCATAAACTCGAGCAGAGTTGCTTTCGTTCTTTGTCCAGCTTTGATTGGCTTCACTAGTAAATTCGTTGCGGCTGTCGCCATCGGCGTTCTTTTCGACTTTTTTCTCTGTATCTTCGTTTGTTTCTAAACCCATTCCTTGCTCCTAAAGTCTCTGTCTTAAGAACAGACAAAAACGCTCCCCTGCAAAGTTAATATTAAGGAGACTTTGTGGCATTTTTGTTGCGGTCAAGTGGCAGCCGGGTCACTGGCATCAGCTAAACTTAAGTCATGAAGTCTGAGCCTCAAGAAAGCCATCTGGACTGGGCGCATCCCCTGGTGCGCGACTGGTTTGAGGCACGCTTCGGCAGCCCAAGCCAGCCCCAGATTCTGGGTTGGCAGCAGATTTTAAGTGGCCGGGCTACATTAATT
>JAIEPM010000529.1 GCA_019748395.1 Candidatus Obscuribacterales bacterium | reverse complement strand
TAGCTGTTGCAATAAACAAAATTAAAAAAATGTTTGAAGTTTTGCTAATTCGGTATTATTCGGTCTCCATCCTGAAGACCGCTTTTCACTTGATAATAATTGCCGCTGATTTCCCCCAGGTCTACAGGCATTTGATTAGCAACGAATCCTTTGGCTGACGGTCTGGCAACAAAAACAAAAGCCTGACCGGCCAGCATTGAAACCGCCTCTGTCGGCAATAACAGCTCCTGAGAGTTCTTCCAGATTATTTCAGCTGTTAGCAGCTGACCCGAGCGCAATGCATTATCCGGGTTTTCATAAATAGCTTTGACAAGAATTGACTGATTGTCGTTATTTACCTGGGGCGAAATGAAAAAGATCTCGGCCTGCCCGCTGTAGTTTTTAGCAGCATCGAGTAAACGAACTCTCAATCCCACTTTCAACTTCGCTGAACGTTCAGTCGGCACATTTATGTAAACTTCCAGCGGCTGGTTTTGATTTACCGTGGTCAGCTGTGTTTCGTTGGTTACATACTCACCAACCCTCACCGGTATATCGCCGACCGCACCTTCAAAAGGAGCTCGAATCGTGAAGTACTGAAGTTGAGTTTGCTGCTCTTTGATGGAAGCTTTCGATTGATTTATCTGTTTTTGACTTTTTGAAATTGCACTTTCTTGAGCTTTGATCTGACTTTCAATGGAATGTAGATCGGCAAGCGCAGTTCTCAAATCGGTATTTTTTTGATCAACCTGCTCCTTCGAAACAGCACCCTGTGAGAACAAGAGACTGTAGCGCTGCACCTGATTTTTAGCGAACTCGGCTTGTGCAGCTTTGGCTTCTTTATTTGCTTCAAGCGAGGTCATTGTCGCTTCGGCTGTGGACTTTTCAGCCCTGATTGACTCCATATTTTCAACAAGACTGTTTACTGCCGACTCTTGCTTGGCCGGATCCAGCTTGATCAAAACCTCACCTTTTTGGACATGATCTCCTGAACGTACGGCAATTTCCTGGATTTGCCCCGAAACCTGCGATTTGAGAGTTACAGCTTTTCTTGATTTTAGAGTGGCAAGATAACGAGTAGTTTCCATGATGTCGTGTTTGCGCAGAATTTCCATGCGCACTTTCATAGCAGGCATCGCCGCAGGCGGAGCCAGAGAACGCACAGCCTGACAGGCGCTGAGAGCGCAGCAAAGAAGCCCCGGAAGCATGAAATTTAGAGCAAAAACTTTTGACTTATGGAAAGGATTCATTTCGACTTGACTAAATCTCGAAAGCACCTGCGGTTCTCAAAGCAATGCAGCTGTCCAAAAAGCGGTTAGCATGATCAGACTCAAGCGAAATTCTACCGCTTTGCCATCCATTTGAATTGTCTATTCATGATCATTCTGTTCTTTTATTGCTTTCAAAAGCCGTCCAAGACAATTTCTGTCTACAGAACATTTCACTCTTTCAAACGAATGAGCTCAAGCCTGAACTTGAGACCCATAATCAGCTCAGATTTCGCAGTATTCCTGCATTTCATTGTCTTCAAACAAAAGCAGGTCTTGAAAGTTCTATATCAAGGCAAAAGATCCGGATTGCGATGATAAATGAAACGAATTGTCGCAGCATCATTGGCTGAAACAACGCCGTTTCCATAATTCACGTGCATTAAATCAGCCGGATTAGGACTGTGTTGGTCTATGCCAAGCACATGACCCATTTCGTGTGCCGCAGCAGCCACAATCTTAGGCAGCGGCATGCTTGTAGACTGCGCACCTTTTAAGTCGGTGGTTCGCAAAATCATCACGACCGGCAGCCGGCTGCGCTTGAGCAGGTCGCTATTTCCGGAATTCAGTGCATTCTGAACAGCCGGATAGGGCAGGAGATGTTTTGAAGTATAGCCTCTTATATCGTTGGCAAAGAGCGCCATACCGAGCTTGTTGACAAAATGATGGGTCCAGAAAACATATACATCGGCATCTTGAGGGTCCTCACTTATCTCAAATGAAAAGAGTCCCTCATTTTGAAATCTTTTCCACTGGCTTATTCCCTGAGCTGCAGCTTGCCACATTTGCTCCGCATAGCCCTCAGCTTGAGGCAAATTATTGAACAATTCAGGATTATTTTTCAGATCGCCAACCAGTTTCGGCCAGCCGCTGACATTATCAACATTTGAAAGCGGTCCACCGGTGCTTGGGTCCACCCCCGCAGCATCAATACAAATTCCAGGGGAAATACAAACTCGTAACGGCATCTCTTGCGGGATGAATCTGACCACTTTAGAGCCGCCCAGGAGGGCCTGTAGATAAACCTGCCCGCCGGCCGGGCTTAAAGCTTTGCGCGCCGGAGCTTTCGACTTCGCCGCGCCGGCAGCGGGAATAGAGCCAGGACTGAAGCTATGTCCAATCAAAATCAGAAATGTAATAGCAACAAGCTTAGCTTTTTGAGACTGTTGAATTTTCATTTGCAACTCCTTCAACTGCCAGGCAGCCAAACCCTCAAAACAAATTCTAGCTCTGCCCACTGAAAGTCGATGAGGAGCAGATTTTCAGCTTAGTCATCGGCAGCGGATTCTCTAAGCCTTTCTCTGACTCTGAGATTTTCATTTTTTGTCATAGCCATAGCTGAAATGAACAAAGATGAAAAAACAGTACCACAGCCAATAATGAATAGCGTGGCTGCAAACGGGATCCATTCAGGGTTGCTCAATGGCTGCAGATTTGACTTAAACCAGGTCCAGATTGAGAAAGCAAAGATTGCAACTCCAAACAAAGCCAAAAAGCTGCCGGTCAGCAAACCTTTTTCAAGATTGAAGTGCAAGTAGAACTTTTTTAGGCCTTCGTTGCTTTGATCAAAGCGCCTGCTCCAGGAATAGGTTTTAGCATGCAGTCCAAGGCTTAAGATCTGAAATCCAAGCACCGAGAAAGTCAAAGCCATGGTGCCGCTCACCGTGCTGAAAGCTCGCCCCTGATACTGCAGTAAATGGAGGAGCAAAAGCGCATGCAAAGTCATTCCCAAAAAAAACAGAACAGAACCGGGGAAAAGAAAAACTCGATTTGGACAGTAGATAAGCATCATACGCAAACTACGCCAGCCGTCGCTCAGAGTATTCAGCTTTGATTCACCCTTGCGCGGTCCAAGAGTAATAGGTATTTCGGCAATTTTAAGTCCGGCTAAATGAGCATTGATTGCCAGCTCAAGATTGAATTCCATACCAGGACTTACAGGACATATTTTCTCATAGGCTTCTTTAGTAAAAGCTCGATACCCACAATAAACATCGGTGTAGCTAGTCCCAAAAAAGAGGTTGAGAATCAGAGTCAAAATCGGGTTGCCCAGATAGCGATGCAAAAAAGTAATCTGCGCATCGCCGCCTCCGGCATATCTGCTGCCGGTGACGAAATCATAGCCCTTCTCAAGCTTTTCCAGAAACTGCGGAATCAAAGTAAAGTCGTAAGTATCATCGGCATCACCCATAACCAGGTACTTACCTCGAGCGCTGGCAAAACCTTTCAAGTAGGCATTGCCGTAGCCTCGCAAAGCTTGATGCACAACTCTCACCCCCATCGACTCGGCAATTTCGACCGAGCGATCTGTGGAGCCGTTGTCGGCTACAACAATCTCAAAATCAATAGCTGCAGCTCTGAGAGTTTTATCGATTTTTTCAATACAAGCGGCAAGAGCCTCTTCCTCGTTGAGAACAGGCATAACCACCGAAACCAAAGGGGACTTGCCGGACGAATTCAGCTTTGAGTTAGCGGACAAATTTTGCATAATCAAGTCCAGAGCGCTGAAATAATTCTATCTTGGATAATGCAACTTGGTAACTTCCTATAACTTGGAACTATTTGCTTGCCTGAATGACGGAGCGCCCCTGGATTTCAAGAGAGCGCTGCTCAAAAAACTTTTTTCCAGACATGGACTCTTAGCTCTTCATGCTTTTCAGTTTGGAAAATTCCAGAAGGGCACCCCAAAGCTGAACTCCTTGCAGGACGGTCTTTTTAGCCGAAAGAAACTTAGTGAAAAATGCAATCACCGGCAGTGCCGGATAAAATGTTCTGGACAAGATCGATCAGGCAAACCATAATGATCACGTAAGAACACGTCTGGAATGCGCTTTCAATGCTAAGTACCCAAAGCTCACATTACCCGTCCGCCGACGATATATCATTCGACTCGCTTGAATATCTATTTGCCCCAGCGCAGCCTCTTGGCGAAAAAATAATTCCCTGGGTGGAAATTGAGGATCTAGGCGAAAGCAGCGAAAGCTCGACACTGCCAACGGCGAAACAAATTTCTGCGCTGCAAGCAGACCTTGAAGCTTCTGCCACACAGATTCAAAAAGCCTATATTTTGATTGGTTATCTGCAAGCAATTATTCAGGAGCGAAATGAAGATCTAAAAGCTCTGGCAGACTATAGATTCAGAGCAGCTGAAGCTGTGGCGCTGCGCCTGGAAAACGAAAGATCAAAATTGAAAATTCAGGAACTTGAAGAGCAGATCGCGCGTCAAGAGCAAAAGAAAGAAACAAAAGAGGAGGCTTCATCCGGAATTCCAATAATCCGGGGCGAATCCCAAAAGGAAGGAAGGCAAATGATTTTGCTCCTGGCGCTCATTTCTCTTTCGCTGCTCTCTCTTTCAATGATTCTGGCAAAACTAATTCTTTAAGAGCAGAAAGAAAAACACAATCGTTTACAGAAAGATTAACGGAATGCTTAAAGGAGAGAAGTTCGACTCAAATGAGGTAATCTATAAGAGACAACGCAATTGCGACATATCCGCAGTATCTCCAGGCGAGGGGTTTGAGGGATCGAGCCCGTCGGGGCAGCACCGACGCTGCGGCCATCTTAAAGAAAAGACCGTTCTTCAATGAGCGGTCTTTTCTTTTATTTTTAGATTTGGGAACTGGAGAGAATTAGTCCGTTTCGCGCTCTGCGGCTTGGAAAAATAGCCTTGCTAGCCCGGGGCTTGCTCGATTAAACTCTGCCAGGTTCACTCAGAAAAGAATTCCAAAAGCATATGGCTAAGACATACAAGAATCGAGTTAGGGCAGTACTCCTGGCTGCTGGTCAGGGCAAGCGCATGAAGTCGGAGCTACCGAAAGTTTTGCATCCGATATTAGGTAAGGCAATTTTAGGAAGGCTTCTGGATTCTATAGATTGCCTGGAGCTGGAGCATGTTCACATTGTGATCGGACATGGCAGCCAGCAAGTAGTCGATTATTTGAATAAAAATCAGCCCAAAACACCCTGGTCCACGCACCTGCAAGAACCGCAGCTCGGCACCGGGCACGCCTTAATGCAAGTTGTGCCTGAATTGCAAGGCTTTAATGGCACACTTCTGGTCACAGTTTCAGATTGCCCGTTGCTGAAAGCCTCGACTCTTTCCCAACTTATTGAAACTCACCAAAAGGAGAGCGCTGCATTCAGTTTGCTTACCACAATTGTGGAAGACCCTAAAAGCTATGGTCGAATTATTCGCAACCTGAAAGATAAGCGACTGCCTGTAACAGCAATAGTTGAACATAAAGACGCAAGCCCAGCCCAGAGGGCAATTTGCGAAATTAACCCGGCAATTTATTGTCTTGAATGGCCACAATTAGAAGCTGGGCTCAATTCTCTCAAAAACAACAATCAACAAGAAGAATACTATTTAACAGACCTGCTGGCCTGGTCGGCCGAGCAGAAGCTCAAAATCGCAGACACACTTTCGGACTGGAAGGAAGTATCAGGCATCAACTCAAGACTTGATCTGGCAGAATGCGAACAATACTTGAAAGAGCAGACATTACGTCATCTGGCTCTCGACTCGGGCGTCAGTATTGTCGACATGCAAAATACCTGGATAGCGCCTGAAGTCAGAATCGGACAGGAAAGCAGAATTCTGCCAGGCTGCTATATCACAGGTGATGTCGAAATCGGCAAAGCTTGCGTCATCGGTCCAAATACTCAGATTAGCGGACCGGCAAAAATTGGTGACCGCTCGATTGTCAGCCAATCGCAAGTCACAAACTCCGAAATTGCATCCGATTGCAGAGTCGGCCCCTTCGCTCATTTGCGAGACAGAGCTGTAATTTCAAGCCAATGCCGCATCGGTAATTTTGTGGAAATCAAAAAGAGCAAAATCGGGAAGGAAAGCAACGTTTCACATCTCAGTTATATCGGGGACGCTACTTTGGGCAGTGAAGTGAATATTGGAGCTGGAACAATAACTGCCAACTACGATCGACTGAGCGGCAAGAAATCAATTACAGCCATCGGCGACAAATCCTCCACCGGTTCAAACTCAGTCCTCGTTGCCCCGGTAATTTTAGGAGATAACGCCATGGTGGCAGCCGGCTCGGTAATCACAAAGGACGTTCCCGATGGCGCCCTAGCTGTGGCCAGAGGCAAGCAATGCAACATAGAAGGCTGGGTCGACAAGCGCCGAAACAGCCACGACACAATGAAACTGCCAAAAGCAGCAGAGCAGAAAATCTAGAATTCGCTTGAGCTTTCCTGAGTCTCAAGCTGAGCCAGAAAGGTCAGTCTTTGCCTTTCCATTTCGGCAAAAGCTGATGATTCAGTAGTTATGAATTTGAGTAGCTGTAAAGGCACAAGATGCTTGGCATAATTGCGCTCGCCCGGCCGGTCGTCCTCACCGTAGCTTTCCATTTCAATATAGTCATGACCAAGGCGAAGCATACGCCCTGTTAAGGACGTGCCATCGGTAAAATGAAGCCGCGCCCACTGCTTTTGATCACACAAACGTTCGAGTCTCAACTTAAGATTCATGATTATTCCGAACTATCCAAAGGACAACTTGATATCTAGATTCTAACACTGGAGTCAAGTCACTTATTGAGCGATATTTTTCAGAAGCAGCCCGCATATCTCATTGATCGTTTTCTATTTTTAAAGAGAGTCATTCCCTGAAAAGCAAGTGGGATAATGCTTTATACGCTAGTCAAGGATTGCAGATAAAAGCAATCTGAATACACTTGAATTAGTTAAATACGGATTCCATTCGCCCGCAGCCTAGAAATTAGAGGATTATGAATAACAATAGTTTGCCTGCTCACTTAGCTAAACGAATAGAAGATCTCTGGGGTCGCGAACAAAGCTATTGGGAAGACGAGCTTTATTCGGAGGAAGCACTCACTAACCTGGATTATCGAATTGAACTGGAACGATGCTTCAGCATGGACCCTTTAGGTCCGATGCCGCCAAGGCAACAAGAAAAGTAAATTCCTCAAAACTAAATCTCAAAAGGGCGCTCCCTGGAGCGCCCTTTTAGTTGGTGCCCAGCTCTTGCGGTGATTCGGCTTTAGTTCCAGAACCCAGCGGACATTATCAGACTCTGTCAAACCACTGCTTTTGGAAACTCCAAGCAAAGCTACAGATTTTTCCAGATAGCTATAGAAATTGAATTTTTGCAAGTTCTGAGAAAAAGCTCGGCATTTCTAAGATCCTCCCGGAAACTGTAATAATGGCGGATCTGAGAAAAACTACGCCTTTTCTCAGATCCACGAAAAGACGCGTAGCTCAACAATTCCAGGCTGCTAATCTTCAAGCGACGACTTGCCTTCGCTCTCCTTCTCGAGCTTTAACCTTTCACGAATGAACTCTTTTACGCTTCCTGCGATAGAACGGGCAGTCAAGTCCTGAAATTTAGGATTGAGAAGACTGGACAACTCATCCGGATTAATCATGAAGCCAATTTCCATCAGAACTGCAGGCATTTGAGTCGGCCGACAAAGAGCCAGATTTTGATAACGACAACCATAATCCTTAAAAGCAGTTGCCTTAGAAAGACGTCCTTGAGCAAAGCGGGCAAAGGCAAGAGATTGAGGGTGATACCAGTAACTTGAAGTGCCGTGCTCGATCTGCGGATCCCGCCCATCAGGAAGAGCGTTATTATGCACAGAGAGCAGCAGATCCGCTTTGGCGGCAATGGCAGTGTCGACCCTTTCTTGCAAAGAAACAAAAGAATCATCACGCCTGGTCATTATGACTGTAGCACCAAGCTTTTCAAGCTCCTGCCTCAGCTTGTCTGCTATTTCAAAATTGAGACGTGCTTCTTTTACTCCCGAACATCCGATCGAACCGATTTCTTTGCCACCATGCCCGGGGTCAACACATATAATGGCGCCTTTCAATGAATCGCTTTCAGGATTGACAGCCGGAGGTGCTTTTACATGCAGAACCAGCTTGTTGTCCTCATAGTCGGCCCAGTACCCCCAGCATTGCTTCTGCTTCAAATGAACCGCTAACTCATAATGCAGATCGCCTTTCTGCTTCCAGTTTATGTAATCAATTAACTTAGCCGAATTAGTCGTCTGAGAACCCTGCAAATCGCTGCTTACAAAATCCGTATCGGCAGTTGCCCCAAAGATGCGGAGCAAGAGTAACTTTCTTTCCGGGTCGTGCTCAAGCTGAAAAGCTAAGCGCTGGTTTAGCGGAATGCCGATCCGAGCACCGTATTCATCTGAATCAAGATTCACGGTAGTGACCCTAGACTGAGGCGGGCTAGCGACATCCGTATCAGCAGAAAGGTCCTCTTTGGCTATCCAGACATGACGATTGGGACAATATTCAAGCCGTAGCCAATCTCCCTTGTAAGCATCGCAAAGTAAGCGCACCGATTCAGGAAGGGGCGTAATTCGAGCAGCCCCCGGACCGAGCCTGACAATCGTATTTTTGTGCAGAGTCTGCATAATTATCGCTTGCTTGAGCACCGATACTGAGCCTTTAGCACGGGCTTTCAGCACTTTTGTACCTTGCTGCAATACAAAAACCGGAGAAGCATTTTGGAACTGATCTGAAGCTTGTACTTTATAAAAGCCAAGATAAAGATCTTTCAACAGAGCCGGACTGCGCTGGAAACTGACACCAAAAGCAGTATCAAGACCAAGATTGACTGAAGGCAGTTTCCCTTGCTTAAGCAAAGCCTGTTGAAGGTTTATTCTCCGTCCACCAAGCTGAACATACATTTGCATTCCGGGAGTTGCTCTGGCAGAAAATTGAATTAAGTCACCGGCTTGAACCCCGAGATTTTCTTTAGGCTCGAGAGACTCCGGCAAAATATTAAATCCACCGGCGCTGAGCTGTGCTTTAGGTGCCGGTCTTTCAATATCCACATCTAGAGGCTCAGATTCCTGGCCGGAAAGAAGCAGCTTGAAATGATTTTTGCCATAACTCAAAGCGACTTTCTGACTGAAATAACCGTCGGCATTCAAGGAAACGGCAGAGCCGTTTAAAGTCAAACTAGACCCGGCAGGAACAGCACCAACAAAAAAGGTTGAAGCAGAATCTATTTTGTTTTCATTTTCACCGCGCGGATAGACCAGAAGTATATTTCCTTTTTTGATTCCAATCGGCTCTTTTGGAATTAGGACCGAGGCGTCAGCGACGCGAACTTTAGATTCTTCACCCTTCTTCGGCGGACTTTTCTGATTTAACTGAGCACAAGCACTTAAATTCGAAAGCGCAGTCACTAGCAAAATGACAAATGTTGCCCAACAAGTTTTTTTCATTTCAGGAAAATCAATCTGCTTACCGGCGCTGACCATAAAACTCCTTTTTATTCAGTTCAAATTCTTGCAGAATTTCAAATCATTGATATGCCTGTGATAAGGCAAGGCGTAAGTACGACTGAAATTTTCTAAATTGACTTGTTTTTCCTTGGGCAAAAAGCTGTTTACCATAGAAAAAGGCGAGGCAAAGCTTTGATCAAAACATCGCAAATTCCACATATAAAACGGTGATATGGAAAAAAGTCTGGCTTTCTGATCAATGGCATAGTTCGCCGGACTCAAAACAAAGCTTTTCAATGCCGGCTCAAATTCAGATCCGACTGTAGCAGCTCGATAAGCGTGTGATGAAAGCTTGGGCGCACTGATGCTGCCATTACAAAGGAGAAAGATCGCACGCCAATCGGCACTGTGTATGAGCTCAGGCAGCAGCTCGGCTTTAATTTGATTCAAGCTGTAAAGTCGACCGCCAACAATAAATTTGCGCAGAGCCTCCTCCTGCCCGATTTGCTCCAGTGGATAACGATCCGCAATTGCTTTCAAGCTCAAAAAGTTAAAACAGTTTATCCAGAAACAGAGTCTTTCGAGCGTTCCTTTCAATTTTTCAGGGCTTGTTCTTTCAAATTCACTGTAACTTGCACTGAAGAGAGGGTCTGTTTTCAAGCGTTCGTAGTCGACAAAGCCATTTTTCACATATTTCTGCAAGAGCAAGTCATAGCTCTTAAATTCACAGCTGTCCGGGTAGGTTAGTTTTAGAAAAGCTGCGTCCAGATATTCAGGAATGTAAAATACCGGAGCGCTGATCAAGAGAATCAATCCCAGTCCCAAAAATACGGGAAAAATCAGCCTGGTTTTATTAATATAGTCAATTTTAGGCACGAACTTATTTTAGCCCTTTTGAGAAGAAGCACAGCACTTCACTCTGCTACTAGTCCGGATAAGGCAGCTTTAGATTAGAATCTTGAATAGGCCCTGAACGAGGTTGTTAAATGAAATCCGAGCCTGGCGCCAGAAAAGTTTTGAAAGTCTTGCAGTTCACGGACACTCATTTTTTCGCCGATGCAAAGCATAAATTGCTGGGCGTGGACACGGCCGAAAGCTTTGCCGATGTTTATAAGACTGCAAAAACGAAGCATGGCATTCCGGACTTTTACCTCTTCACCGGCGATTTATCCCAGGACGAGACAGAAGAATCATACAAACGGCTGGCAAGCGCTGTTTCAGACTGCGGGGCACCCTGTTTTTTCCTGCCCGGCAATCATGATCGCCGCGACGAAATGAAGCGCGGGCTGCTCTTTGAAAGCTCCCCTTTCAAAAGCGAGCGCCGCTTGCTCACTGAAAATTGGCAAATAATCTTGCTTGACTCCCTTGTCGAGGGACAGGTTGCCGGACATCTTGCCGAGAACGAAATCAACTTTTTGAAAGCCTGTTTGGATGAAGAGCCGAAACTAAATGCACTTATTTGTCTTCATCATCATCCTGTGGCAATGGGCGCCCGCTGGCTTGATCAAATCGGCGTGGATAACGGTGAGCAGTTCATGGCAATTATTGAGGCTTATCCTCAGGTAAAGGCTGTTCTCTGGGGACATGTTCATCAACAATACGATGCCTTGCATAAGGGCATTTTGCTAATGGCAACGCCTTCAACCTGTGTTCAGTTCAAAGCGAACTCAGCCGACTTCGGCATCGACCCGGTTCCGGCAGGCTATCGCTACCTTGAATTAAGCGCCGATGGTCAGGTCGAAAGCAGCACGAATCGCACCGAAAAAATCGCTTGCGGACTTGAATTGAGTTCAGCAGGTTACTGAAAGCTGCTTCAAGCTCCACTTAAAGTCGATTAACGCTCAAAACGACTCTGAGTTCTATGATTCAGCTTATTCAATAAAATTTGGTGGAGCGTACCGGGGTCGAACCGGTGACCTCTTCAATGCCATTGAAGCGCGCTACCAACTGCGCTAACGCCCCTTACTCTGCAACTTATACCATAAAGAACCTGCTGCCGGGAGCGCAGTTTAAGCTTTAAAATCTCTTCTGTAGGGAATTTGTCCACAAAGCCCGATTATCAAAGGCTGCTTTGCATAGGCAATTGTAAATGCACCTTTTCTAGGGCCTGATGCTATGCTTTATGGCTTGTTAGTAGGCATCCGGTTTCAGAAAAGTCTACAGAGCGCCAGGCAGAGGAAGCAAGTGATTATGCGACACCAGCGAGTTCTAGACAGCAAGAATGCAATGCTCTTGATTGTCGATGTGCAGGAAAGCTTCAGGAAGCAGCTTAAAGACCTCGACAACCTGACTCGCAACATTACTATTCTTGCCGAAGCTGCCAAGATTTTGAAAGTGCCGGTTGTATTAACGGAACAATACCCGCAGGGTCTTGGTAAAACAATTGCCGAAATTTCGGCATGTCTTGGCGAACACAAATATTTTGAAAAAACAGTTTTCAGCTGTTGTCAGGCGGCGGGTTTTATGGACATGCTGGAAAACCTTGGTCGCAATCAGGTCATAGTCTGCGGAATCGAAGCACATATTTGTGTAAATCAAACAGTTCATGAGCTCATGGCCAACGATTATGTGGTTCATCTTGTAAGTGATGCAATCGCCAGCCGCTCCCAACGAAACAAAGAAATGGGCTGGGAAAAAATGATTTCATCAGGAGCGGTGCCTTCCAGCGTCGAAATTGCCCTTTTCGAAATGCTCGGCGAAGCAAACTCCGAACAGTTCAAAGCCGTACAAAGACTGGTTAAGTAATTAGACCCGGATTAAATACTGGGCGGTGTCCATGCTAGCAAGCAACTATCGGCAAAATAAACAGCAAAGAATCAGTAAGCTGATTCTGCTTTCAGTTGCTGCAATAAATGGCTGCCTTCCAGCTTCAGCCCAGGAGGGTCCCAAAGACTATCCAGCCGGCCCGCCGCAACCTGCGTTTCCTCTGCACGTTGGTCCTCAATCTGCAGATACTAGAATGGAAGAAGAAAGCGATCTCAAATTGCCGAGTTCATCCGAACTGATGCCGCTGGCAAAAGGCATGCCGACAATCAGACTGGAAGCGGTTTATAACAAACCGGTCACGCTCAAAGATGTGGTGAATTTTGCAGTCTTGCATAATTTAGCAATAGGCATTTCAAAAGAGCAACTGCAGTCTCAGCGCTGGCTCTTGATCGGAGCCCTGGGCAAGTTCTTGCCAAACTCACTTCTTTCCTACCGCGATGTTTTTCAGGCAGGTTCGACCCTGGTGGGCGGTATCATTCCGACATCATTTGCCACGCCTTTTGTAACTGCAACCGCCGGTTTTCAGTATTACGGATTTCAGGGCGGTGCAGTGGTTTTCGGCTCACTTTTGCAAAAGCATAATTATCTGGCTTCAAAAGCAGCCCTGGGAGTGAGCATCAATGATGTGCTGAACACAGTTGCCAAACAATATTACGATCTGGTGCGGGCGCAGGCATTTCTGGAAATCAGAGTGCGAGCGGTTGAAACATCCAGAGCTCAGCTGGTTTTGAACCAGCAGCTGGAAAGAGCCGGAACAGGAACTTACTTCAATGTTTTGCAGGCAGACACACAGCTGGCAAGCGATGAACAAAACCTGCTAAACCAGGAAGTACAGTTTCGAACTGCAGCAATTAACTTAGCCAACAGCCTTAACTTTGATCTGGGCGCAAACTTGATGAGCGTCGACACCAAAGTGCGAAAAGTCAGACTCATAGAACCGTCTCTCGATATCAACGGCTTGCTTAGAATCGCAGTCAAAAATCGCCCGGAACTTAAGCAATACGAACAATTGAGACTGGCGGCCCGCAGACAGATTCAGGTAGCTGCCGCGCCGCTTTATCCGACTTTTCAGTTTTTCGGTCAATATCAAGGTAACGGCGCCACACTTGGTCCAGGCTACCGGGTCAGACAGGGCTCACAGAGCATAGTTCCAGGCTCACTCAATCAGTTTGACCAGATTCCTTCTCCAAATCCAACCGGCAATACAAATTATCCGGTCATCGGTCAGTATTCG
Organism: Candidatus Obscuribacterales bacterium; assembly: GCA_019748395.1. Taxonomy (GTDB): domain Bacteria; phylum Cyanobacteriota; class Vampirovibrionia; order Obscuribacterales; family Obscuribacteraceae; genus JAIEPM01. The sequence continues at coordinate 1,228 of JAIEPM010000529.1, read as the reverse complement.
CCCGCTTATCTGGCCAAAAGACAGATGCGCAAGTCTTATACTATCGGCTTTGAAGTTGACTGGAATTATTTCAACCTGGGCGTTCCCAATATTGCCAACGTGCAATCGGCGAAGCATCTGGCCCGCTCAGCTATGCTGACGGCCAACCAGCAATTTATGAATGTTCTGGCTCAAGTGCGCAGCTCTTATCTGGCCAGTCTGGTTGCTGAGAAACAAATTGACGTGACCACACGGGCGGTGGCATCCTCGAGCGAGCAGTTAAGACTGGCACGTGTCCGGCTTGCCAACGGGGTCGGCACCAACATTGACGTTTTGCAAGCCCAGCAGGTCTGGACCCAGTCTTTGATAAACAGAGCCGATGCAATTTTGACTTTCAATCAGGCCCAGGTACAGTTGCTCAGAGACATTGGCGTAATCAGCGTCGATTCGCTCAGTTCAGGCCGACTGACTAAAGAATAAGCAAAATCAAAAAAAACGGAGGCTTAACCGCGCATGCTGACTCCACGTCCGCCGGCATAAGTAGAGCTGCCGACCACATGGCGAATTTTGCGACCCGGGCTGCCGACTTCTATGCTTTCTTCGTTATCCGATTTTGAATCAGAAGGCTCACCGGCATTAGATTCATAGTTTCCCCAGTGTCTTGCCGTAAAGCGTTTTTTGCGCGCCGCCATTTCAGGCAGCAATCTGTCGGGAAATGCAATTAAAAGCACGGCGTATAAGGCCACTAAAATCCCGATAAAATAGCAAAAAAGCTCGGACATCAAGGCACCTCAAAAGCTCAGAGCTAGTCAAGAATAATGAGTTTAGCCCCTGCGCGGAGGGTTGTGAAGGGTATTAATACGATGAATACTCTAATCTCCCAAAAAAACGCCCGGAACTCAGTGTCCGGGCGCAGTAAGCTATCTTTTGGAATTCTGTAATCAGAACTTTTGCCTTAGTAAATCTTGAGCAAAAAACTCAACGGCGCATCATCTGAGCCAGATCTTTGTATAAGTCGGCAAGCTGTCTGGCAACCATGCCCGTGCCTTGTTGCTCGCTTGTATATTTAGCAAACTCCTCGGCTTTGCGTTCGAACAATCCGGCTAAGCGGTCCTCGAGACTCTTGACATGTTGATTCATATAGGAATACCTTCTAGCGTGCCTGCTATGCACGTATGACTGGGGGAGAAGCGGTTCGAATCGGAATGAATTAATTTTGTCTCAAAGACTTGTCAAGCTCAATACCCTG
>JAIEPM010000411.1 GCA_019748395.1 Candidatus Obscuribacterales bacterium | reverse complement strand
GCCGCGGTGGAAACTGCAGACTGGCATGAGCCGCTTTTGTTCGACAAGCCGCAAACTCCGAATTTGCCATGCTCTCTGCTCCCTGGACTGCTGGGCGAATTTGCGGCGGCAGTAGCAGCGGAAACTCAAACTCCCGAAGGACTTTCTGTTTTGCTCGCATTGTCAGCCGTTGCTACGTGTGTTCAGAAGCGAGCCACAATAAAGCCGTACGGCGACGGATATGGAGAACCACTAAATATCTGGACAGTAACGGTTCTTCCCCCTGCGAGCCGTAAAACGGCTGTTTTTGAACCGTTTACACGACCACTATCCGAATGGGAGCGAGAACGACTCGAAGCTGTCCAATCGGAAATTCAAGCGTTTGAGATCAATGAAACTATAAACAAACAGCAATTAGAGCAGCTTGGACGAGAGGCAGCAAAAAGCAGAGATGAAAAAGAAAAGACAGCTCTCGTTAGTGAAGCGGCCAAAGTAAAACAAAAGTTGGCAGCACCTCGTCCTGTTGCGCCGAGACTGTGGACAAGCGACATTACTGCTGAACAGCTCCAGAACCTGCTTGCAGAGCAGTCAGAACGCCTCTCTGTGCTAAGTGATGAGGGCGGAATCTTTGAAGTAATGACCGGGTTATACAATGACGGAAGAGCCAATATGGATGTCTTCTTGCAATCGCATGCCGGTCAATCACTGCGCGTGGATCGTGGTCATCGGACCGTAATACTGCAAAATCCGGCACTGACCTTTGGGATAGCGATTCAACCGGCAGTCCTAAACGAAATGGGTGGAGACAAGAAAAAACGTCTACTTCGAGGAAATGGGACACTTGCCAGATTTCTCTACTGCATTCCGGTATCGAATATTGGAATGAGAGATCTTCGCCGCAGAGCTTCCATGCCAGCAGAAATACAGCTCCGATACAATGCATTCATAAGACATTTACTTGTTAACAGGGACGCTTTCCAAGACCCCAGAACACTACAACTAGATCCAGAAGCGCTTGAACTTTGGCTTGGCTTTTCAGAAGAGATCGAACGACGGCAGGGACCAGGTGGCGACCTAGAATCGATTCAAGATTGGTCAGGCAAGCTCCCTGGCGCCAGCCTGCGCATCGCAGGACTAATGCATGTAGCCAAGACGGATCTTGAGTCATTCTCAGTGGATGCGGACACATTGGCTCGCTCGATAAGACTGGCGTCTCTGCTTGCCGAGCATGCAAAGGCTGCTCTTGGAACCCTTTCGATTGATCGCACCATCGACGATGCCAAATATGTTTTCGATTGGCTACTAAACTCACGCAAAACTGTCGCCACTCAGCGAGAGCTTCACCGCCTAGCGCGTTTCAGAAATGGCAAACTCGAACGAGTACTTAATGCGATGGAAGTGCTGCAAGAGCGGCACATTGTTGGACAGAAGGAAAAGACTTTTGGCAGAACCAAGCCTAGTTTTTCCTTTCCAGTTAATCCGGCGATCTTAGCCGAAGCAAAATAAGAGCGAGATTCGTCCAGAATTGTCCAATCAGCATTTTTACCCATCGATGCTAATAACGCTTGCAGCAACGAGCGTTTGAGATTCATCCAGAATTGTCCATGCTTCGTAGGTGATTAGTTAAGGAGGGGGGGCGGTCAAAATCCTCGGGACCTTAGCCCTGCGGTACGCGTTGGGATCCTCGCGTGTGAAGCCGCGAAATGCACACCCCTACCCCGTAGGCTCTAAAATTCAAATTCCTCGAGTAGAGTTATGGCACTAATAGAGCCCCCGGGAAGACTTACTCCGAGAGGAGCATATAGTATTGATCTGGGAAGACCAATCCTGTCAAGGAACTGAGTTGTCTCAGATATGTCTCGAAAAACTTTGACCGCTCCAAAAGGCGACACAGTAAGACTGTTCTCTCCTCCAGAAAATCTAACTCGCATTGGAATCGCATTGAATAATCCTGGGACTATAATCCCAAGCGACTCTCTTCTCGCTTCTTGCACAATAAACTCAAAATAGTTTTTTTGTCTTAAAGGCACCTGGTCAACATGATTCATCGCATTTTCAAGGTCGCCTAATATTGGCAATTGCATTATATGGAACTCGTGTTTTTCGGAATCAAGCAAATTCCCTTCCGGCTCGGGCGATACAGCAATATCCTTGAGATCAAGCATTTTGGAAGCAACATGTATGAACCTCTGGAGTCCAATTAGACTGATGTTCTGCCCAGGAACTCTTTTGCAAAACTCATCAAGAAGCTCTGGTCTTGGTCCGACCTTTGCACCTTGCTCTTTTACCAAGAGCCAGTTTTCCTTAGCATCATTCACTACGAAAACAATGGACTGCGATTGCCGACAGGCCATTTCAATAATCTGCTCCCAAACGACAATATCTCCATGTTTGTTATCTGTCTTTGACTCATCTTTCTTACAATACGGGGGAAGCAAAGACGACTTTCTCTCTTCAATTTGCGGTTGAAGCGTTGCTTCGGCCAAATCGCTGGGGCTAACCCTGTGAAACAAATCGACGACCTTCTGCAGAATCTCCTTCTTTTCGTTAGTAATCTGCTCAGCAAGTGAACATATCTTCTCTGGCAGGCAATTTTGGTAGCGCAAAAGCGAATCTTTCACATTCTGAAAGTCTGGAAGTTCAAAATCTAGATCCTTACCCAATTTGACCAAATTCTGGGCAGATTCTATATACGTATCTACGGCAGAACTAAATTTGTCGCAGTCGGTGATTTTGCCAACAAGAACTCTCGCAAGCACGTCATTCAGATTTCGTTCAAATTCGAAAACCGAATGCCTCGTGAGCCACAGCCGCTCAGACCAAGTTTCGAGGATTTCAAAAAGCCTTATCCTTAGCTCAGGCTCAAGTCCCAAAATATCTAAAAGTGCGCTGGCATCAAAAGTAATATTCGCATTTTTCCAAAGTATTTCTTCTGAGACATTAAGGTAGTATTTTTTCACAAGGGCCGCTCCTGCGTTGGAGACTCTCCCCTGTTGTCTATCCACCAGCTCTCTAACTAAGTTTCTCTCAAAATCAGCGAAGAAATTGTCTGGAAAATGCTCTTTCATAACATTTAACTTCCGTGTGCACTTATTTGCACGCCTACATCAAGCAAAGTTGGTTGGCACTTGGTTGGCACAATGCAAAATCTCACTTTCAAAAGAAAACCGGCTTTCGCCGGTAATGCTTATAGATTGGGCGAGAAGAGACTTGAACTCTTACGGTTGCCCACTAGATCCTAAGTCTAGCGCGTCTGCCAATTCCGCCACTCGCCCGTGATTTTGCAGAATAGCATAATAGCGGACTCTATAGTGAGTCGGACTACGCAATGTGAACCAAGGTTATCAAGCAGAAGGGTCGACTTCATGCGCCCCCTTTAAGCTCCGAATTAGCCCCAAAACTTCATTGCATCATTTAGCGAGCTCTGCTGATCCCAACTTCAACATTCAATCGACAGCAACTGCCTTCAACAATTGGCTCAGCTCCCTGATAAGAGTTTGTCACCACTTACAGCACGGTCATCAATCCGCAGGTTGATGGAACGAACTGCTGCCTGCGGTAAATTATGTTCATCGGAAGACACCAACACGTCACTCAAACAAAATAACGGTTGCGCCAGGAATAACTCTCTAAGAGGCTTACAAACGGGACGCAACCGTTTTTTTTCATCTCTTTTCACGTTTTCTTTGTGCCCGAATTTCCTTCAGGAATTCTCTAGAAGACACAGTTGAAGTAGCATTCGGACAAAGCTTTTCGAGAATGCTAAGGTAATGTGCATTTAGTTCTTCAGCTTTAGCAAGATCTCCTTTGCCGCGAAAAACACCGCTTAAATACATACCGGCATCAGCAGCCTCGACACTGTCAGCTCCTTTCAATTTAGTGCGGATGGCCAGCGCTTTCCTTGTCAGTGCCTCACATTCAGAGAATTTGCCCTGGTAGAATTTATTCATTACAAGGCCAAGAAGCTGATTCGACATTTCAATACTTTCAGGACCATATAATTTTTCTGCAAGCTCCACAAGCCCTGCAGAAAGCTGCGCCGCACCTGTTCTCTCACCCTGCTTAGCCAGACAAGAACTAAGCAACAAAGACACCTGATATTTTTGCTTGTCTGAAAGTCCAGCTTGATTTGACCCAAGTAGATTACGGCACATTGAAGCCGATTGAGCAAATTGATTAGCGTTGAAATAATTTTGGGCAAACTCAATTTCCAACTCAGCAGCAGGCCTCTTTTCGACTCCGGAAATCTTTGAATTCGCAAGCAATGCTTTATCAGAGAACTTCAGCGCGTCCTTTAAGTTTCCTTGCTGCAATGAGCCACGAAAAGCTTTCATGCAAAAGTCAAAAATTAGAGGATAATTCGGATTAGGATCGTGCTCAGCATCCCGCAAAGCTCTTAAATAAAGCAGTTCTGCTTCTTTGAATCGCTTTTGCTTTCTGTAAATTGTTTCCAGCATAGATCGCGAAACCGCCAACTCAACACCGGTAGGTCCGCTATTCTTCTCGAAAAAATCATTGTAGCGCTTTGCTAAAGGCTCTACCTCCTTACTAAGACCCACATCGATTGAGGTCTGTATTAATTGAGGAATCGGACTTCTATAAAAGCTAGGATCATTTTTTCTTGCTTTAATCTCAGCAATCTTAGCCTCTTCATCACCAGGATCTCGCTTGAGCAAAGCTTCAACTTCGGGAATAATTGCAACGGTTAGAACTCTTTGCAAATCATTTTGCTGGACTTTCCCTCCACTCATCTTCAAGTCCAACAAATATTGCCGAATTTTCGCTGAGCATTCATAAACATTTCCGGAATAGTACGCTGCAAGAGCCATTTTTGAAAGAAGGCGTTGCTTTTCAGAAGAACTAAAATTATTGTCTTCATTCAAGGGCTGCGCAGCCTTCTCATAGACTCTAAGAGCTCCTTTATAGTGTTTTTTATCAAGCAAATCGTCGCCCCAATTCTCAAGCTTCGAAGCGACGTCTTTTTTCGGCATTAATAGTGCAAGCAGGTCTGCGAACATTGCTGGTCCCGGATCGGATAAAAGGAAAACCAGCAAAGCAAAGAACAGGAATAAAGAAGCAATAATCGGCCAGTTGAGAATTCGCTTTGTCGAAACTCCGGCTTTGTTATTTGAGCCAAAAGCAATATCGGAAACGGTAAGCTCAATATTGTCTCGAAGCGCCTTTTCCAGCCTGAGCAAATCAGCATGCATCTCTGCCGCCGAGCTATAACGTAAATTCGTATCTCTAGCCAAGCCTTTAAGAACGATCGCATTCAATGCATTTGGAATGTTTTTGTCCAACTGGCACAACGACTCCGGATCTTCATTTGCATGCTTGAAGATTAAACCAATCGGCGTATCGGCAGAGTGCGGAGTCTGCCCGCTCAAGCATTCGTAAATTATGGCCGACAACGAATAAATATCAGATTGCTCAGTAGCCTTTTGACCACTGCATTGTTCGGGACTCATGTAATTTAAGCTGCCCATCAAAACACCGGAGTCAGTAAGCTTGCTGCTCTCAATCAAAAGTTTTGCAAGACCAAAATCAAGAATTTTGGCTTTTAGTTCTGGCTTCGTCTGCAATACAAAAATATTTTCAGGCTTGAGGTCTCTATGAACAATTTTGCGTTCATGCGCATAACCCAAAGCTTCACTTGCCACCAGAGCTAGCGAGACGGCTTCACTGTGATTCAATTTTCCCTGGCGCTGAAGAGTTGCCCGCAGAGTTTCGCCCTCTAGCAGCTCGAAAGCAAGGTAGGGGATACGATTCTCCCAAAGACTGAATGAGAAACAGCGTACTATCGATGGATGCTCAAGAGAGGCTAAAATACGTGCTTCCTGCTGAAATCGCTGGATGCTTTCCGGATTTTCAGAAAGATGTGGATGAAGAATCTTCAGCGCGACAAGGCGATTAAGATCAATCTGCCTTGCTTTGTAGACGGCACCGTATCCACCCACACCTAAACAGGCGAGAATCTCAAAGTTGTTGTTGACCACTTGACCAGGACGCAGAGTCTGGTTCATGAATTCACCAACACCTCTTGAAACGCTTGAAAAGTCTCTTTCTTACCATCTTGCCTTGCAACACGCCCAAACAGGAAATAATACAATCCAGCGCCTTTTCGCCCCTCGACGCTGTCATCATTATAGTGGCTCGGCTAAAATGCGTTTGTGCTGGTCGCCCGGCTTCGTATATCATTTTCTCAAATTTCGAGAGGCTAACGCCGCAATGACCGAAAAACATTCGAGGGCAAATCCTGAGCCAATGTGGCCGAATTTTCTCGCATTGGCGGCTGTGGGCGGATTACAACTGGCGATGCCGACAGAACTATCTATTTGCGGTACTCCATGGATGCTGCTGGCTCTCGTCTGCGCATTTTTATTGCCGGGAGAGATATTGCACGCACTGGGTAAGCACACTTTCTGCAAGCTGATTGGTTATACAGTGCTTAGTATCATTACCGGTGCCATGATTCTTTCAGTGTACCTTCACGTCCAGGCTCTCGCCCACAAATCGGTTTCACCGGACCAATTGCTGGGCTCAGCCAGCATTCTCTGGGTTACGAACATTCTGGTTTTTGCATGTTGGTACTGGCGCCTTGACGCAGGTGGTCCGCATAAGCGCGGTATGCGCTCTGCCCACACACATGGAGCTTTCTTATTTCCGCAAATGACACTCAGCGATCCTCACAGCCGTGATGGTGATGATGAATTGCGCAAATGGACGCCACACTTTATCGATTACCTTTTTCTGTCATTTTGCTCAAGTACCGCGCTTTCTCCAACCGACGTTCCGGTACTCTCGCGGTGGGCAAAGGTCTTGATGATGGTCCAAGGCTCCATCGCACTGATCCTTGTAGCTTTGCTGGCAGCAAGAGCAGTCAATATTCTCTAAAGCTATTTGTGCAATGTTGGCTAAATGTCATCTAGCTCACTTATGCTCCAGCCATCAAGGTTGCGGGGCTAGACTATGTACAGAGAGACAGAAGCAGGAATAGAAAACGATCAAGCGGACGACGATGATGCTGACGAGGCCGCTTCGTTCAAAATTTTTCTCGACTCTATCCCTTTGGACAAAGCAGGAACGAACAAGAGCTCAACGAAAGTCCTTGCAGAAGCGGAACAAAAGGAAGCTGGAAAAGGCAACGAGACAGTTCCTCAAAAGGATGAGCGGGATTCCGCTTTGAACCTAAAATTCGAAGCCAAAGTCAAAAGCTCTGAAGCAAGTTTAAGGGACGACATTCATAAGGCGAGTCCGGCGGAGAAACAAGCAGCCGCTGAGATAATCTGGCAGCAAGAACTCATAAAACTATTGCAAAGGATGCCTGAGCCGGAATTGAGGCAGCTCCTCGCCTCTATGAATAAGCCTCAAATCAACGACAAAGAAGCCCTACTCAAGGCAATCAAAAGCGAAGGCGTGGCTGAGCGAAACGACAAATTCGCCAGTGATTCTATCTCCAGGCAAGCGCTTGAACATTGCATGGACTGGTTCAACAAAGCCCAGCTGAACGTCCATCAGGAGTTGATTAAACGAGCGATTCCCATACCGGCCGGGGGTCCGTTCTTTGCCCAAAATTCAAGCGAGGAGGCCGAACAGTTTAATCCAATAAAAGATAATTATGAGAGCTTCAAAGGCTGGCTGGCTGGTCTTAACGCAGAAGGTCTGAAAAAACTGAGCGACAAAGATACAGCTTTAATGATCAAAGCTGCCGAGCATCCAAGCCTGGATGAACTGCTGAAATTCAGAGACAATATGCAGTTTTTTGAAAAGCTCAACACGACCTTTGTACAGGTCAAAATGGTTGAGACGGCAAATGAAAGCTACAAGCAATTAAAAGCAGCCGTCGGTAAGGAAATTCCAGGTTGGGAGCCCCCAACCGACATCAAACAGCTTCGTGAGTACTCTGAAAGAACTCTAGCTGTAGCTGAAATGATCAAATCATTGAAAACTATGGAAGAAGTATACGCTGAACTTAGCAAGCTTGAAGGCGAATTTAACAAACGAGAGAACTTAGCCAAAGACATGGCTGAGCTCAAAAAGAAACTTGAAAAGGAAGTTCCCGATTCCTGGCAGAGCACCCCGGAAAATAACCGCCGCATACTTGCTCTGCAAAACTTCATGGACAAGCATGGTGAGTACATTTCACAGGCAGCAACAGATTTCGTCCGAGGCCAATTTGTTCGCTACTCGGAAAAAGACGTAAAAGGATCGGTAGTTAAAGTCGGCGATAAAGCCGTAGCCTTCCTTGACGAAAAAGGTAAGGTGGATGCATTTTACAGAAGCGGCACAGAAGGAAAAGAACTCCTGAGCAGAGGCTTAGACGGTCAATTCTATACAAGCTCAGGTATACGCGTACCGGGTCCTAGCAGCAAAGAGCAATCTATCATAGATGGTGGACAAAAGCAGAACTACGACGAAATAGATTATGACGGATGGAAGGTTGTTCCCGGTACAGGCGCCAATACCGGCAAAATATCAGTCTACGTCCCTCGCACTTACCAAACCGGCGGCATCACAGGAGAGGAGTTCGCAAAAACGGGAGAATGGCGGCACTATAATCCCGGAGATCTTGTAGCTGTTGAAATGAAGGACGGCGAACAAAGTTTCATTAAAGTCGAGAAACTCGAGTCCTATCTCAACGGCAAAGAGAATCTGGAAACAGCAAAAAAATGGATAGAACGAGGACTCAACATCGTGATGATCGCCTCGGGTGCGATAGCGCTGAGAGCCGCTGTGGCAGTTGGATCCTTTGCTGCTCGACAGGCACTCATCGGCTCTGCTCGCGCAACAGCCGGCGGGCTCGGCTTCTTCGACAAAGATCTGGACAGACTTGGTACCACCGGCAAAATTCTCAAGACAGGCAGTCACATTTTTATAATGGGTGAAGTAGCTCACGGAGTAGGAGCGGGAAAAGCAGCCGAGTTTGTGTCCGGCAAATTCCTTGGAAAAACCGTCATTGGAGGGAAGTCGGCTGAAGCAGTCGCCAAAGTAATTGAAGAATCGAAATGGATGTCTCAGGTACAGAAAGTCCTTCATCGAAGTAACCAGCCTCTAACCAGCTATTTAGCATATGCAATGGGTCGTGCAGAGATCGAAAAGCAACTGGGCATCTTGCCGAAGCGAGCAGATTCAATGACCACTGCATTTCGCCCCGAGCGAAATACTGTAATCGGAGGGAGAAAGAGCCAGGCAGCATCGGATAAAGAACTGGCTCAATTTCAGAAGCTACTGAATTCCTCCAGTGATGGTTCAGCGAAATTTGCCGAGTATTTCAAGAAACTAACAGGAAGCATGAATCCTTCGGAAAAAACCTCTTATGCAGAAAACCTTGCCAAAGTTTTTCTCGGCAGAAAAGGCTTTCAAGGTAACGGCGAATTTGTTTATCAGCCGCGAGGATCAGAAAATTCAGAGCAGCGAATAATTGCAGCAATTGCTCTATTGTATGCGGCTCGCGACCAAAACGGTAAATTGCCGGACAATGGCTTGTTGGCGGAAAAGTTGAGCCCTGACAATTCACCGAAGAACCATGCAGGAACGTCAATAGAGCAGCTAATACTTGGCGGAAGTCAGAAAGCGCCGTTATGGTTTCTGGAAAAAGACGCCGTCAAAAATGCAATTCTGGAATCGTTAAAAGAATCGCATGCAAGAGAACTGGAAGATGAAAGAAACAAGACAAACTCAGTCTCAATGGTAGACCTGCTAAAAGTGTTACAGCACGAAGCCTTCAACGGCAAGGACACACACTTGCGCCTAATGGCATCAGAGGCTCTATTCAGTTTAGGCATTATGCAACCGGCAGATTATGCTGCCAACATTCTCGAAATCATGGAAAAGAATGCTCCAGCAGCGACTAACGAACAGAAAGAGTTGATGCTCAAAAAGGTCTCAGACCTTCTAATATTGCGCAGCTCCGAGTTCTATGCCTCCGGTATGCCGTCGGAAGAGTGGTCCAAAATCAAGGATGCAGCAAACGGCACATCACCAATAGAACTCTACGGAAAACTCCTCCATGTCGCCAATAAAGACGCCGACGCAGATGTCCGTGCGCTGGCGATTGGAATAATCCATGCTCACCAACAGCCCGGGAATTCTGTTGATCTGGTAGATCAGCAATTTAGCAATTATGCCGAAATCAAATCTAAAGAAGGATATAAAGCAGGCGATTACCGAAAAGCTTTTCTTGGAGATCTTCAACGCGGGCTTGACATGGAGATCAGCAAGGTCGCTCAGGCAGAAAAGGAATTCGCTCTGGACAGGAAGCTCAAAGTGTTCGACACCTTGTCTCTTTTAGATCCGAAAGGCGAAGAGGCGCCATTGGTAAACTCCCTCGACCGCAAAAACTTCCTTCTAAAATGTCTGGAAGATTGCAGCGAAGAATCACTCTCTCCACTTTCATCGGTAAAACTTATTGATCGCCTGCTAGCCGATTCGACACTGCTGGATGCAGAAAGCAGAGGTGTGATCAGAGTCGCAGCGCTGAATATTCTCAAGCTGCCCCATAAAAATGCCGAACGCAACGAAGAAGCAGCTAATTATGTTCGCAACTCCGGCTTAGCAATGCTAACGGTGATTAACAAGTTGGACCAGATTCTCGTTGCCTCTGCTGACGAGGAGCGGCAAGCCTTTGCATATGAATTAAGCAAGCTGATCTCAAACCAAGCGAAAAAGGACTGGGGACAGTACGCAGATTTAATAGTCGCAAGCATCGATGCAATATCCCGCATGGGAGCTGCAGACACTCAAACCTTGAATTCAATGACTCGCTTTCTCGATTTTGATCCAACCAAAACAGGCAAGGATTCGCTACTTGAGCAAAACCCGCTTATTCGCGCATCGGCAGCAAAAGCCGTCTACAATCTTTCAGGACATAGATTTGCTACGACAAAAGATATCGCTGAACTAAGCAAATCAAATCCACAGATAAAAATGATAAACATCGAAGAGTTATTAAAAAGAGAAACGGATCCCGCAATACTAGACCTGCTTCACAAAGCATCCAAACAAAACTGCCGCATCGACCCTGAATCTCGCGAATATAAAGAACTCTGGGAGGCAGAGAAGCAAAAATTCAAGAATGCGAAAGATACGACCTGGTCGAAAGAGGACGCGGAGGCATTTCTCTCCAAACGGCCGGACCTCATGTTCTTGTTGCCGAAGAACATCGAACAAGCAGTACAAAATAAAGCAAAGGAAAACTACAAAGATCCATATTCCGGATTCGGAGGAGCCATCTGTGAAATTTGGCAAAACAACAGCACCATTGCTGCAGTAAAAACTCAGGAAAGCAAACGCGCTACAGATGCGGCTCGTGAAGAATATGAGAAAGCCCGCGACCAGGCCTTCGACCGATTACTCAAAGATGGCAGCGAAGAAGCATTGATGATGTTGAAATTCATCATCATGCAAGGTAAAGAACTTTACAATCCTCCCGAGCAGCAAAAGCTGGCCAAAACGAGGAGCGCAGACGCACTGTATAACCTCTGCCTGAGCGGTAAATACCCAAACGCCGAACGCCTTGCCCAGGTAATTCAAAAGATTATCAGCGAGATTCCCGCACACGCAGACCCGGAGATTAAGCTTCGCCTTTATCAAAGCCTAATGGCACTTAGCATGGACAGAACAGGCAAAGGTCCGGTGATTAGCAACAGTACCGCAGCCAAAGTACTTCTTGAAGCATTCGATAAAGAGAGAGGGCAGGTCTTCAAAAACACTCCTGAAAACAAAGCTAATATCGAAACATCCAACAAATTACAAATCTATCTGGTGGAGCAGCTGCTCATGCTGCGAGCTGTTGAAGAGCCGGCCAAACTGGATTTCGCAGGCAACAGCACAGAGTCCAAGAACTATCTTCCTGAAGTGGCAAAAGCCGCCCATCAGGTCCTGGATGAGATGCGCAACGGTATTGCATACCTTTACAAAGACGCAGTCGCAGACAAAGCCGGAACAACAAAAGAGATAAAGGCGGATTACATTACGAAAGTACTTAATGACTCTCGATTCAACTATGAAGAAGCCTGTAAGGCAATCTTTCGAGCCTGTAAAGACGATCCTCTTACAAAAGAATCCGATGCCAGAGTTCCGGCATTAATGGAAGCTCTTAATCACAAAAGCGAAAGAGTGCGACTTGCGGCAGCGACGATTCTTGCAAATTCACGCATTAATGATCTCTACATCAAAGCTAATGACTGCCTATGCAGCCTGGCTGTTAACGGCAGCAAAGAGCGCTATCGACTCAGCGCCGCCAATCTTCTTGAAGATAAGGTTATTGCGAACCCCGGCATCGACAAAGAATTCATAATTGCTCAGTGGAAGAGACAATATGACGAAAAGATGATTCAGTTAAAGTCAGAAGCAGGCAAAACCGCGAAAGATAAGGAGAAGGCGCAAGAACTAATTAAAGAGCTCGAAAAGAACAGTCCTTACAGCCTGCTGGAGCGTGCTAAACAACCGGGAGCATTCGTCAGCAGAGAAAAGATGGAAGAGCTAAATAGAGTTTTGCCCCGCACCAATTTCATATTCCCTTTCGTTGACCCGACCCCGAAGGAATTTCCAAACGAATTCAAAATGGCGGAAGCAGAGACGAAGTCCCGCTTAAATTGGCTCAGGAGAGAATTAGGTCGTCCCGAGCTCAGCGAGCAGGATCTCTACAATGCTGAAGCTTTGATCCCATGGGGAGAGCGTTTCGGAAAGGAATTGAGAGTGGAGGCTCCGGCAATACCGCAGAAGAAGCTCCCTAAATTGACAAGTTGCATTGACGGTCATCATAAGAAGCCAGACACAGAAGGACCTGATTTGAGCATTTACTTTCCAGCCAAGAAAAACTTGTTTGCATTTCTGGATAAATTGTCTTCCATAGATTCCCTTCCATCAAAAGCTCCAAAAGTCGAGCTTCCCCGCGCGATTGAAAGCAGAACGAAGCAGAGTCCCATAGAGGAGAAGCAATTTACACGGCAACTTCTAGCGACTCGCCTGGATCAATACAAACAAATGCTCAATGACGGCATAGCCTCTACAGCAGCCGGACAAGATGCGGCAAAGAGACTTGTCGATTCAATTCATCTTTCAATAAAACACGAAGCAATCAAGTCTTCCGATGATCCACGCGTCGGGCAGCTAGTGGCACTCAGCCAGGATAAAAACAATCTGGAACTGTCAGCCAACGCGGCAGCGCTCATTCTGTCAATTTCCGATAAACAAATGGCAGAGAATCCGAGGCTGAAGATTTTTTCCACCCTACAGATCAAACTGGCAGAAAAAGAACTCTGCAGGAATGCTGCAAAATTGACGCACTATACCGGACCACGCGCCGAAGAATTACGAACACATCTTGCCCGCGCTATAAAAGCCGAAAAGGAGAGAGAAAGCGCACGCGCCAAGCCCCCCACGCCCAGCAATCCATAAAGCCGACCGCAAGCTCCACCTAGGGTTCCATTAAGCCGCCGGCACGCTCCACACAGCGTTCTATTAACTCAATTGCACGCCGCACTAGGGCGGCTTTTAGCTCATCACAAAGCCGGCATTACGCCAAGCCAGGGCGGCGCATGGCACCGCCCCTACCAGCGGCAGGTGAAAGCGGAGCCGTTTTGTGTCGCCATTCGGCAGGTAAGCGCGGAGCCGGTTTTGCAGGAGAGCCGGTTTTGTAGGGGTGTCGCCATGCGGCACCCTTTTTGAGACGGTCAAACTGATAATTTCCCATGTCCGCTAAATGTCATCTAGCTCACTTAGTATCTAAACATAAGCTGAGTTTTGAGGGGTGATTGATATGAGTTACGACAGAACAGACTACGAAGACCAAGATTCCACGTACGACTACGATGATGCCGAAGCTGAGCACGAAGGTGTGCATCAAGATGATAGCAAGCAAATGAACATTGTGAGAGATCTGTTCTCGGCGCCGAGCGACATTCGCAATCCAAGACTAGATCCAAAAGAATTCGAAGTTCAACCAGGCGACAAAATCAATAAACTGGATGATCCGGAAAAAATCGCAAAAGCAATCAAAGACGGGACTCCCCATGTTTTGGGTTTAATATTCAATGAAATGATCAAAAACGGCGACACAGACGGTATCGATAAACTGGTCAAATCGGTAAACGAAAACCTGGCCAAGTTAAAGAAAGATGGTGACCCCGAGATTAAACTCAAGTGGAGCGGTGGAGGCGGTATTCAGGAATTTCCACCCCCTGGTCAATCTAGTCGATTCACATTTGGCACACTTTCTCTAAATAAAGGAAATGAAAAGCCTGTAGTGCTAGCCGACTACGACTCAAGAAAAAACAGTTCTTCCTATCTTGAACTTTTCAATCCCTATCGAACAAAATAGGAATCGCTTCGCGGCTAAAGCAGTGTTTGCAAAACTGCTGGGCAAGGCGGAGGACCTCGTAAAGCTCTTGTTCGACATCCCTACCTGATCGAATGAGACAACGATATCCTCCGCCTTGCCCAGTAGCCAGACCCTAAACGGTAAGTACTGGAACAATCGAGATCAAGCAGCTCATTTACAGTTTTTCCTCCTGCCCATTTTGCGACAATAGACAGACCGCCCGACTTGCTAGAATAGGGCGGTCTATCTATTTAAGAGCAGGTTTATGCACTCCGAGTATCTTGATTATTCCGATGGTTCCACCACTTGTGAAGCCTATGTTTCCTATGACAAGTCTTCCGACA
>JAIEPM010000011.1 GCA_019748395.1 Candidatus Obscuribacterales bacterium | reverse complement strand
TTACCGGATTATACAAGCAACGAATCCCTTGATACTTTGCGCTTGCAAAAAAGCGATATCTTGCCTGACTTTTCATATGAGCTGGCCCCGCTCAATCTTTTTGTGGAAAAAGGCATAAGCAGCAGACTTGAGCTGCAAAGCCTGGGTCTGCAATTGGAAGTCAACAAAACAGAGCAAAAGCTGGCACTGGCAAATATAATGCCAAACCCGGCATTCACGATGGGGAAAAGTACATCGGGCAATCCTCCGATCGGACCCAAGCTGACATCAGTATTTTTCACAATCGATCAAGAAACTCCATTTACAAACTTGCAGCAGGGTTCCATTTATCAATACAAAGCCACAACTAAACAACTAAATTTTCAAATCGCTGCTCAAAGAAACATGATTTACAGCGATATCTCGGGAGCTTATCAAAATGTGCAAGCGGCAAGAGAAAAGCTGCGTGTTTACCAGGAAAAATTACTCAGAGATTCAAACGAAGTAGCAAGGCTCGCCCAGAGAAGCTATGAGGTCGGACAATCGGATATTACAGCTGCATTATTAGCACAACAAGCCAATATCCAGATACGAAGCGATTATCTGGAAGCCATTCAGCTCTACAGCTCAGCATTTACCGAACTGGAACAAGCCGTGGGTCGCCCTCTTCAGTAGGAATGCCGAATTAGCTTTTCAAAGTTGATTTCTCAGCGCTGCACTGATTTGTTTAAGTGCATGCCTTTGCGTGCTCGGATTCAAAACCAGAGGAATCGCGATTGCAGGCGCGATTTCCGAAAACAGATCTAAAGCAATATAGCTGCCGATTGCGGCTTTGGAAATACCCGGATCTGCCCCGGCCAGCGTGCTTGCAGGAAGGCTGGCGTTCTTTTTCAAGCGTGCTTCATTTGAACTGTACGCAAACTTCATTGTCTCGGCATCAAAACTCAGCGAATTATCAGTTGCGGATATTCGGCTGTTGGGAGCAGGAATATTGAATGAAAAAGCTCTGGGCGAAACCAAAGATTTAATATCGCTGAAAGCAATTTTACGAGTGCCGGAGCCGCTTTGCTGCAAAATAAATGCCTGTCCCGATCTGCTTGCAATTCTGCCAAGAATCTTCTCTCCGGACTTAGTAACAATTTGATCAAGCGCTTTTCCCGGCGCCAGGTTTTTCAACCACTGACCATCGTTGAAATATACAAGGCCGGCAAGTACAGCAGCATTTTTCTGAGTCAATATTTCTGCTCGAACAATACTACCTTTTAAGACCTCTTCCCTGTCGAAGAGCCACTCAGGTACAGCCTGAACGATGACTTCATCATCTCTAAAAGTCAGCAAGCCATCAGGCAATGCCAGATTGGCAAGCCTGTCAACTGAAATTTCTCCGGAGAACTTTCCGGCAAGCTCCGGCGTCGGAGCAGAATACTTAACGACTCCGGCAATAGAGCCAAGCGGATTGAAGCAAAATTGCAAACAGATAAATAAAGCAGCAAGCTTCAATTTCATTGGATTCCATCTCCAGAAACGCGAATCAATTATATCTTGCTGAAAGCTGTAGTTGGCGAATTTCAGCATATCAGGGTCCAAGGCCTGCACTAGCAGCTGAAGAACCAAGCACCTGCGAACCCTGAGTCAATTGCTGATTCAGGACCTTTGAAATGGCTTCTTTTGCAGCTTTCTGATTTCTGCTGTTAACAACAAGTGGAATTGCGATCGCCGGTGCAATTTCGTTGATCAGATCAATTGCCAGAAAAGTCGCAATCGCAGCTCTGGATATTCCAGGCTCAGTTCCGGGAAGACTGGAAGCCGGAGTATAAGCACGGGATGCTAGAAGCCCTGCTTTCTGTGAAACAGGCCTGAGCTGCAAAGATCGAGCCTCAAAGTTGATTGAATTGTTATTGCCGTCAATTTTGACGGAATCGGCAGAAATGTTGAAAGTCAAAGCCCGAGCCGACTCAATTGTTTTTATATTAGTAAACGGCAGAGACTCAAGTTTTCCGTTCTTCAACTTTAACTGGAGGCTGTCTGGAGTTCTGGAAATTACTCGCCCTGAAAGTCTTTTTCCATCTAAAGTAACTATGACTTCAACTTTGTCGGCAGCAGAAAGTTCATTCACATAGGGTCCATCCAGAATGAAAGCCAATCCGGCAAGCAAATATTTGCCGTTTTGAGGAATTACTTCAGCCCTCAAAACCGGTCCACGCAAAAGCACGGTCCGATCGAAGATCCACTCAGGCACTGCCTTAATTTCAAGCTGATCGCCATTAAAAACTGCAATTCCGCGATTGAGCCGCAAGCGGCCGAGTTTGTCGACTGCAATTTCACCGCTGAATTTGCTTAACTGATCGCCGCCCGGAGCTGTGTAAGAAAAAGAGCCTGCCAAAGCCGACTGTGCTTGCAACAGAGCAAACAGGATTGAGCAGAAAAAACTTTTAGCTTTGCTTGCGACCATAGAGCACTCAGACGAAAGCTGAATTATGCTTGGCCGCCTGACCCAGAGCATTAAGCCGCTGTCATTCTAAGAAAAGAGATAAATATATTCACCACTGACACAAATAGCCTACTTAGTATTTTCAACATAGGCAATTAAGGACAAAGTTCTTAATATTTCATTATCGTGGGCTTCGAAACTTGCTAGTGGGGCGAGGGCTATAAAAATGCATAATATGTTCGCATTAGATCTGGCGCTGTTTGGTTGCTTCATTTCCCTTTCGATTGGCGTAATTTTCTTCCGCAGATTCCACGAGTACGAAAGCAGCATTAATGAAAAAGATCTGGGAGCAGCCGCCTGGGGTCTTTACCCTAACAAGCAAGAGAGTCTTGCCCCGGCGCTCGTTCGTCAGAACCGCAGCAAATAGATTGCTCAGCTCTAATTAAGCTTGATTCAAAAGAGCGTAGAGCTTTTCGCACTTTTGTCTTTTTGGCTGTAGACTAAGTGCATGGCAATCACCGCAGAATCGAAAGAAAAACTCAAAAGCCGACTCGCAAAGGCAATCGGCCACTTAAATGCCGTGTACCGAATGGTAGACGAAGAAAAATATTGCATCGACGTGCTGCACCAGTTAAAAGCAGTGCAGGCAGCCCTCGACAAAACTTCTGCGGTGATTCTAAAACAACATCTGGAAACTTGCGTAGTGCAAGCCATTCAAGCTCAGGACTCCGAAAGAGTTATAGAAGAGCTGATGCAAGTCTTCAAGCATGCACCCAGCCTTTACACAAGCGATGACGAAGTCGCTGCCGAAGCTGTGGTAATCGGCAAAATTTCAAGCTCCAAGCAATCAGGTTGCTGCGGCTAGACTTATTTTTTGCCCTTTATATGCCAGTCGATAGTATTGCACCAGTTATAGTGCGACCAGATATCAGAACCCGGCTCCCTGCCGGCTTTATCGATTTTCGAATCAAAAAGATGAGCTTTCTCAAGGTCCCCGGAAGCCCGATAATAATAACGCCAGGCATCCCAGACCCAGTATGCATCTTTGGATGCAATTTTGTTCTTGTCCAGGTATTCATCGGCTTCAAGCAGCAACGCCCTCATTTCAGGGACTTTCTTCTCGATTTCCAGTATTCGAGCTAACAAGAAATAATCAATACAAACGTTATGTTGCGCAGGCAGAGGCTTCTGAACTTCAAGCTCGGCACGCATCAGTTTTTCAGCCTCGACAAAATTGCCGGCAAGCAGCCATTGAATGAAGATTTGCCAGTGAATTCTGCTGGCTACCCCATAAGTAACAAGACGTGGAGTTACCATTGCCCAGTTATCCATTAGTTTCAGAGATTTCAAATTTAGAGGGCGAAAAACCCTTTGCTTGTCCTGCTCGTATTCGAGTGTATGCAAGAGCAGCCTCAAAAGCCACTCCTTGAAATATTGACGCGGATGCCAGGTTTCAAAAATTCGATCTTCCAACTCCGGCAAAAGCAAAACAGCATCATAAATATATCGCTCGGACTCTGTCGCTCTCCCCGCATCCACAGCCGCCCTGGCATATGCAAGCAAAGCCGCGGCTCGCATTTCCGGATCACTGCTCGGCTTCAAGCATGCTTCCAGTGCTTTTGGATCAAAAGGACAAACAAAGAACAGAGAGTCCGGAACCGCCAGAGCAGTTAAAAGAAAGGATGCTGATTCAGGGGAGTTCTTGTTTTTGCCGCAATAATCAACTACTGCTTGCATCACCGAATTCTTAGCGCTTCGCAAATCAGGACTAATGCCTAAAACAGCTTTTCTAAAAACTCCCAATCGCTGGCTGTGCGCAGCTGCCCAGTCCAAAATTCTTTTGCTCAAAGCGCTATCTCTTGCCTTCTCGGAAAACACAAGCGCTTCCAGAAATGTCTTGGCACGCATCATGACCTGATCGCCTGCAGGCGTATCGCTGAGAAAGAAAAGATAATTATAGCGAGCACCCAGTTTTGGATTAGACGAGAGAAGCATGGCATCCCCGAGAGTCCAAATCCTGGAAAAGACATCCACCGGCCAGGCTTTTGAATTAAGCTCGGCAAGGCAGAACAGTCTCTGCCAATCGCCTTCGGAAATTTTTTCAAGACCAAGATCTGCAAATAGAGGCAAAGATTCAAAAAAGTATTTGAGCGCAGTTGAAATTTCTCCTTGCTTATAAAAAGAAATTCCTTGCTTTGAGCGAAGGCGTAAGCGAGATTCAATATCACTCTCGGGACAATCCTCAAACGCCGCATCATAGAAGATAAGAGCAGCTCTGTATCTGCCGTTTTGCTCCGAGGAATCTCCATTTTTTTCCAGAGCTTCCAGGTAATTAGTTTTTCTGCGTTCGCTCAATTCCAGATATTTTCTTTGAAAAACGGCTATGCCCGGATCTGAAATCAAGAAAGCCAAAAGCAAAAAAAGCAGAATAAGGATAAGCGGAGCCATTATTTTGTTCAGCACAGCTTTTGCTTTTCGCGTACTCAGACGCGGTAAAGCCAATTTCAAATGAGGTGAATCAAATTCCCGATTCTCTTCAATACAACATTTCAAGTCCAGCAAATCCCGCTGAAACTCAGCAGCGCTCGCATATCGATTCGCAGGATCCTTTGCAAGCGCTTTTGCAAGAACAAGACCGAGCTCCCTCGGCAAGTCCGGCATCACGCTTAAAAGACTGGGAGCAGTCTCGTTCACATGCTTGTAAACAAGTGCCAGAGGGCTTTCGGCTTCAAAAACTTTTCGCCCTGAAAGACATTCAAAAATCACACAGCCGGCCGAATACAGGTCGGAGCGACCATCGAGCTTGCCTCCAGAACACTGTTCGGGACTCATATACGCTACACTGCCGACTAAAAAACCGGTTTGAGTTAGTTTTTCCTCCTGATGCAAAAGCCTGGAAAGTCCAAAATCCAGGACTTTTACTCTATAAGGTTCGGAATCAAGCAGCATGATATTTTCCGGCTTCAAATCACGATGAATTACAGAAGCCGCATGAGCAGCAGAAAGGGCAGCACAAATTTGAGCACCGATAGCAAGGCTGCTATTTACTCCAAGCCTCTGCCTTTCGTTCAATAGACTGCGCAAACTGATGCCGTCGATAAATTCAAAAACGAGAAAAGGTTGTCGTTCTTGAAAGAATCCAAAGGCATAGCAATTTATAACATTTGGATGAACTAAAGCCGAGAGCGCACGACCCTCTCTCTGAAAGCGAGCCAGATGTTCGTCATCCTCAAGAAACTCTTCTTTTAAGAGCTTCAAAGCCACTATGCGCTTCAAATCAATCTGCAAGGCTTTGTAAACATAGCCCATCCCACCCTCGCCGATTAGTTCGAGGATTTCATAAGCACCGTTTATCAGCTGTCCGGGATTTAGTCTGTTTTGCATGAGCAGCAATGCAAGAAGGATCCTGAAAGCATACAACAAGCCCTGCCCGAGCAACGCTGATTCGCCCAGCCGGGGGCAGCGGCAGATAAAGCGGCTTTCAAAAATTAATCACATTCTGGAAAGCACCGGGAATATAGACTTGGAGTAAGGTTTACGGTATTTTGACGTTTAGCATGGCTAAAATCCTCATAGTCGAAGATGACAAAAGTATTGCCAACACGCTGATTGACCTGCTCAAACATGAGCAACACACGGTGGAAGCAGTACACTCCGGGACTGACGGGCTCGACCGGCTGAAGTTTTATGCTTACGACCTCGTGGTTCTTGACTGGGAACTGCCGGGCATGACCGGGGTTGATTTACTCCGGACTTTCAGAAACAGCGGCGGCACTAGTCAAGTACTGATGTTGACCGGCAAAAGCGAAATGGACAGTAAGGAATACGGTCTTGATTGCGGCGCTGACGATTATCTGACCAAGCCCTTTGATATTCGCGAATTTTTGGCACGCATCCGCTCCTTATTGCGACGCCCGTCAAGCTATGTGCCTGTCAGGCAAACTCAATCGTATGGGCTCGATCCTAAAACTTTCAATTTGATTCGAGATGGCGTTGAAATAAAGTTGCTACCAAAAGAATTTGCACTCATGGAATTCTTGATGCGCCACCCTCAACAATTTTTCTCGCCTGATCAAATACTCAATCATGTCTGGCCGAATGAATCTGATGCAAGCGTAGAAGCGCTTCGGACTTGCATAAAACGTCTTCGCCAGAAAATCGACAAAGCCGACGAGCCTTCGGTGATTCAAAGTTCGCGCGGCTGCGGCTACAAATTCGAACCACCGAGCGCCGACAAGCCTGCGCCTACTGTCATTTCAGAACAATAATCGCAAGTCGACAAAACGAAAGAAAGCAATTTTGTATGCATGCAGAGAAAGAAAAAGCCGCAACCACAGAAGCTCGTCTTTCTCGGTATATGCAATTAAAAAGCTGGTATCTGGCACGTCTACGCAAAAGAGCTCTGGAGCAGCATGATAAGAATTTGACCCCGGCAGCACTTATTAACGCAGACCGCTCGTTAATCGAGAGTCTGGTTCTTGCAAGCAAAACCGACCTTGCAGTTAAAGAGCAGGAAAAAACAGAAGTTCAGGATTACCGGCTGCCGGCTTACGGACTTATTTTAGCCCTCCTTTATTTGGCCCTGCTTAACAGCATGGGAGGCAATGTTCTTGAATGCAGCAAAGCCTATTTCTCGATTTTTCCGGCTTCATTACTCGGCAAAACCGATATACAAACGCTGCAAAGCAAAGCAGGCTGGCTGCCTGCCGCAATCAGCTTTTTTGGATTCACGGCCGCCGCTTTGTTTGCAAGCGCACCATCATTTCTGAGAGCTATAAAGCAAAAGAGTAATCATTTACTCTTAAGAGCACTTTTGCTGCAAGCGCTGGCCATTGCACCTTTTCTGGCAGCCTTATTCCTGGCTGCCGATAGCGGCTCAAGCTCTGCTTCAGCTTTGAATATTCTATTTTCTTTATCTGCCTGGTCTGGACTTCTGTCTTCCATACTAGCTTTTCATTTGCAAAAAACAGTGCTCGAGCCTGAAATAAAACTGCTGGAAGAATTAGCCTCCAAAGCCGACGTTGAACGCCTTAATGGAAATTTTTTAGAAACAGCGATCAGGCAGGTTGAAGAACTGATCAATCAAAGAAATGAGTTGAGCAATCGTGAAACTTTGATTGCCGATGCCTCACCCGATTTGCTTTTTGTTTTGAACCAGGATTCAATCATACTGGCGTCAAACTGGACAGTGCAAAGCTTGCTTGGATTTCTGCCGGAGGAAATCGTTGGAAAACCCCTGAGCAACCTTGTACTCTCACTGGATTTAAACACAGTAAACGACTCACTTGCAAAAGCAAAATCATCAAAGCAAGGTGTGAGTTTCGACTGCCGCATGCTCACGAAATTGCGCAAAGCAGCCGACCTCCGCTGGCACCTGGAATATTCGGCAACCGAAAATTGTTATTTTGCAAGTGCTCAGGATATAAGCGATGAAAAAACTCTGGAAAGAGCAAAAAAGGAGTTTGTAGCCATGCTCGGACATGACATCAAAGTGCCACTCACTTCCTCGCTGCTGTCCGTACAGGTTCTTTTGCAAGGGGTTTACGGCGACCTGAGCAGCAGCTCCAAAAACTCACTTGTAAATGTGGAAACGAGCCTGAAAAGACTCATTCTTTTGCTGGAAGAACTGCTTGAATTCGAACAACTCTCAGCCGGGCAGATGAAGCTCAGTTCTTCTCCGATTTCTTTGCTGAAGCTCTTAAACGAAGCTCTCTCCGAAGTCACAGGACAGGCTGAAAACAAAGCGATAAAGCTCATTCTTGAAGCAGAGGACAGACAGATTGTCGCTGACTACGGCAAGCTTTTACGAGTCGTGGTCAACCTGCTTTCAAACGCCATCAAATTTTCCCCTAAAGAAACAAGCGTTTTATTGAGCGCTGCAGTCACCAGATCCGGAAATATTGAAATTCGAGTAAAAGATGAAGGACCGGGGATTGCGGCTGAATACCAGAAGCTGGTATTTGAACGTTATGAAAGACTAGCTGCAACCGCCAAAGAGGAGGGTAGCGGACTCGGTCTGGCAATTGCCAGAGCCATAGTCGAATCTCACGGCGGCATGATCGGTGTGGAATCGGAACCCGGCAAAGGCAGCACATTCTGGCTGACCTTACCAAATTCAAAATCCTGAGCGGATCCAAGATCGATTATTTAGCCGGGAAGCGTTCTACGATCCTTTCTAGTATCTTAACTAAACAAGAAGAATGTGCTAAGAAAAGCACCTTTTAGGCCGATTGCTCGGGCGAAAAAGCTCGGCGTCGGGGTTTCAGCACTTATTTTTTTCTTCAACCCCCAGCTCTGCCTTTGACTCAGTCACGCTCAAGATTCAGGAGTTCCTGAATTCTGAGCCTGGCATCATTAATGGTGCCGGAATTGTCGATTACGTAATCGGAACCGGCGACTTTCACGTCTTGTGGAAACTGGGAGCGAATACGCTTTTCCACTTCCTCGTCGCTAAGCTTGTCGCGTTCTTTCAAACGCTTGCGCACCTCGACTTCAGACGCAATCACGATCCAGATTTCGTCATACTCGTTTTGCAGCCCCGCTTCAAAAAGCAGCGGAACTTCCACGAAAACGAAACTTGCGTCTTTGAGCTCAGCAATACGACGACGGCATTCGGCCATGATCACAGGATGCATAAGAGCATTGAGATCCTGCAAAGCTTTCTTGTCGTTGAAAACAATCGAAGCCAGTTTCTTCCGGTCCAGCTTGCCGCTGTCGCTGAAGATTGCATCACCAAAGCGCGCTCTAAGACGTGCTCTGAGAACTTCATCAGTTGCCTGCAATTCATGGGCAATCTTGTCTGTATCAAGCACCGGGTAAGCCATCTCCCGGAGAATCTTGCCGACCAGTGACTTGCCGGAAGCAATCGTACCCGTAATGCCGATAACCCTTGTTTTCATCCGACCCACCTTGCTTGCCAAATAATAGCAAGCCAGCGCCAAAGTACAAAGCAGGAGGATGAAGGAAGCCGTGCCGCCGGGTTCAAGCGACGCGAATAGAATTTGACTTGGAATCATGTTTTTCTCCAGTTCAAAGCGGGAGCCGCGCAGAAGCGCCGCTCCCGTCGATTAATGAAAAGCCGCTTGGAGAGCAGCTTGAGAGCAGCTCTCTGAAAGCGACTGAAAGAATCCAGCGAGCTTCTTAAACTCGCTTCTCAGGAATAAGCCGGAGATCTCGCACCACCGACGGTGCTATGCACCGGCAGCCGAAAGAGCTCTGGCTTGTCCCTGCAGTTCAGGATATTCGGAAAAGACACGCAAGAGCTCAGCAACAGACCAGGCTTGCGCAATGCAACCCTGCGCCTTATGCGGAGCGTCGCCGTCAAAGATTTCAGAAACAGTGCCCAGCCCGGCTTCAAACAGAAGGTGGTGATGCAGCAGCAAGGCAATTTGTGCACTGACGAAACGCAAATTCTCATCGTCGCAACCATGCACAGTCATTCTGGCATCCACCCAGGGTCCAAGCAGCCAGGCCCAGACCGTGCCCTGATGGTAGGAAATATCGCGCTCGTACTGGCTGGCGGAGCGTTTACCAGAACCGTAGCGTCCCTTGTAGTCCTTGTGTTTGGGGCTGAGCGAACGCAGTCCAAAGGGCGTCAGCAACTCAGTCTCCACAAGGTCAAGAACAGCCTTTTGCTGTTCTTGACTGAGCAAGTCTTTAGTCAAACTAATAGCCAGAAGTTGATTCGGGCGAATACTGTCGTCCTTAGTGCCGTCCGGATTAATCACATCATACAAACAATTGCGCTCGGCATTCCAGAACGACTGAAAACCGGCACGGGTTTCATCTGCCATTTCACCGTACACATCGCCGTCCTGCCCGAATTCGTCCATTAGCTCAGCCAGCGTTCTCAAAAAGTGATACCAGAGCGCCGAAATCTCCACTGCTTTTCCACGGCGCGGAGTGACAACCAGGCATCCATCCAGGTCAATTGCACACCCTCGGCACCGCCTGAAAGCAATCCGTCACTTTCATCAAGCTTGAGGTTGTATCTCGTCCCTCTTTGATGATGCAAGACCACTGACTCGAGCGCAGGCAAAGCCGCTTCCACAAAATCAGGATCGCCCCCGGCAGCCAGATATTTTTTCAAAGACCAGGCCCACCACAGAGTTGCATCTGAAGTGTTGTAATCAGGACGCTGTCCGGAATCCGGGAAATTATTCGGCAACATACCTTCACTCAGATAAGACTGGAATGTACTGAGTATGCTGCGAGCTTCCTCCAGCCTGCCTGTCGCCAGCGTCAGCCCGGGCAGACTGATCATCGAGTCCCTTCCCCAGTCGTTAAACCAGTGATAACCTGCAATTATCGAATGCGAATTTGTAGAATTCCGTCGAACCACAAATTGATCGGCTGCCCGCAAAAGCCGCTTAACTGCTGCATGTGTCGGATCACCGGCCAGATGCAAAAGATAATCTTGATGTTTTTGCAATTCACTCAAGGCGTCTTTAAGAGGCGGCATAAATTCAGCTCGCTCAAGACCGCCAATCAGAAGCATCGATTCACCGCTTCTGATTTTCACGCGTAGGACACCGGCATGGAAAGCGTCTTCCCGGTCACTGAGTCCTCGTTTTTGCTCACGTGGATAATAGTAACCATCGTACCAGTTGGGCTCCGGCCGCCATTCTCCTTGCGAGTAACTCAGATGCCATTCTTGAGCGCCATCATAAGCTTTCAAACAGAGCGAACCCGGAGCTTCGTACTGCTGAAACTGCCAGTCTTTGCTGCCATGCGTATCCGAATGAAAATCCCGATAATTGGCGATCACATGAAGTTCGATCTCTTGTTCTTCGGCTTCGCCTTCTTTGCTTTCCCAAGAATAGCCGAGATAGACCTGCTGCTTAGCGGGCAGCATGAATACTTGCTTGATTAGATAACCGCCAGGAAGCTCATAAACCCAGGTCGGACAGGGATAAATGCTGAACGCCGCGATTTTTTCATAACCCCGAGGACTGACGACATCGGGAGTCCAGAGGTTCGTGGAGATATTCTCGGAAGCCACGAACTCATCGATACGCGAAAACAGGAGAGTCCTGGCGACGGGCGGGTCGAGGGCTGCAACCAGCATACCGTGATAGCGCCTGGTGCTGGCTCCGGAGATGCTGCCGGAAGCGTAAGAGCCAAGGCCGTTACTGACAAGCCATTCCCGTTCATCGTCGGGCTGAATGCTGCCGGGGTCGTAAAATGGAACTTCAAGATTCTCCGCAGCCAGTTGCTTTTTGAGCCATAGGTCGAGCTGGAAACCCATTTTAAAATCCTCCCTGCGTCTAATGGGATTTTGCCCTCTTTGCAGAACTTTTCTTGATTAATTTCCACGGCAATAAGAAAGAATTTTCAGCGGCGAAGCCCTGCAAGTTTGGCGCAAGCAAGAAGCGACTTTAGGAATTGACGACAGCTTGCACAATCAAGAGGTTAGAATCGTTAAGTAAGAGCTAGATTCGAGATAGATGTGGAAAACGAAACACTCAACCTCTTGACGCCGCCGCCGCAAGAAAGATTGGATGCCTGGCTGACTGAGATTTACGGAAAATCGGTCAAAATCAAAAGCCGGACACTCCTTCGTCACAGAGACCTCTCATTTGTAGAGCGCTTGAAGCTCGAAGACGCCATGCCTGCGACCTTGATTTACAAAGTCGTTTTGCCACCCTGGGACGTCGAGCAAGATCTGCACGAGCATATACTCATTCCGTCAGTATCCAACTCGGCAAGGCTCTATCTGTCTGGAACTTACCAGGGTACTTTTGCGATGTTCATGGAAGATCTGGGCGAAGTCACTCTGCTGGAAAGTCTGAAAACACACAGGGAATTACCCTCAAGACTGGGCACCGAGCTTGCCAAATTGCATCGTGCCTTTACTTATCGCATTCCCGAAGTCAGAGATACGGGCGTCCTGCGCTGCCTCCTGCCCGAGGATTTTCCGGCGATGGCACAAGAAATGGCTGAAGAGATGCGCAGATGGAGAATAATTCAAACAGAAGATGAACGCCTTCTGCTTGAACTTGCCGAGCTGCTGAAACAGCGCTTCAAGGACGAACCGATTTCGCTGGTTCATGGCGACCTTTATGCCGAGAATTTGCTTTTCGACGGCGAGCATATTTTCATCATCGACTGGTCCTGGTTCACCAAAATAAGCATCCCGATTATCGACCTGGCAACGGTCAGCATGGAGCATTTCAAAAACGCCGAGTTGTACGAGCACCACAACGAAATCATCGAAGCTTATTGCCAGGAGTACAGTCGCAAACTGGATGACACTTATGCGAAACTGCCTTATGCCGAGCTGGCCAGCAGAATGCTTTTTCTGGAGTGGCTGGTCGAACGACGTCGCCGCGGCATCATGGGCACAACAGTCGGACCTGTCGACATTCTGATTGCGACAGTCGTGAAGGAGCTGGGCATGCGGCTTCAGGCTTGTAAAAACTAGAGCCTTTTCAGAACTTCCAGTAAGGAGCAGTGGTCAGCCGCTCTGCACCACGGGCGGTGACAACCAGGTCATCTTCGATGCGCACTCCACCCAATCCCTCCACATAGATGCCGGGTTCATCGGTAACGACCATTCCGACATCGAAGGGATCGTGTTCGTAATCGTAGGGGTCATGTGCGACAAGACCAAGGCTGTGACCGAGCCCGTGAGTAAAATACTTGCCGAAACCGGCCTCTGCAATGTGGTCACGGGCGATTTTGTCGAATTCTTTCCACATGATTCCGGGCTTGAGAGCTTTGAAAGCTTTTTTATTGGCCTCCAACACGACGTTGTAAATCTCCACCATTTTCGGGTCGGGCTTTTTGCCGGGCACGAAGGCGGTGCGCGTGATATCAGAGCAGTAGCCGCCCGGATAGATACCGCCGAAGTCCATGACCACGGGCTCTCCGGCTTTCAACTTGCGCTCACATGTATTGTGATGCGGCACGGCAGCATTAGGACCGGCAGCGACAATGGTCGTGAAACTGTTGGCCACCGCACCGTGCTTGCGCAAACGCATGTCGATTTCAAAAGCCAGCTCCGTCTCGCTCATGCCTGCTTTGATCAAAGGCACAATCTCGTTGTAAACCTTGCTTGTCGAACGGCAGGCTTTGCGCAGCATTTCAATTTCTTCCTCGTCCTTGAACTGCCGGAAGCGCTCGACAAAGTGCAGAGTCGGTACAAGAACAGCCTTGATTTCTTTTTTCCAGTTGCCGGCCAGATGAACTGAAATAATTCCCGACTCAAAACCGACCCTGGACTTCGGACCGAGTCCGGCTTTAGCTAAAAGCTCGTTTATTAGCTCGCTTACTCGCTTACCTCTCTGCAACTTAACCAGTTTGAAGTCCGACACTTCATCAGACACACGCAACCAGTAGCGCGCATCGGTGATGATGAAAGCCTGCTTTCTCGTGATCAGCAGATGAGCGGCGCTGCCGCTGAATCCACTCACATAAAGAACGTTGTGACTGTCACCCTCAAATACACGCAGAATAATTGCGTCCAGTTTTTGCTTGGCTAATGCCTGCTGAATTCTTTTGACTCTTCTCATGCCTTATGTTTTGTCCGCTCCCTAAATCCGGGCAATGCCTAATTTACCACCGGAGAAAACATAAAGCATGAGATGAAGCCTGAGTAAACAAGGGGTTTTGTGAAAAAAGGGGAGCAGGGCCGCCTGTCGGCAAACCCTGCTCCCCAGTAATTCAAGCCTCAGTCAGAAAGGCTCTCGCTCAGTTCTTGGGCGCGAACGAGCGCACCAGTTCGACCAGAGTGCGAACACCGAAGCCCGTACCCTGCTCGGCATCGAAGGCGACAGCCGCGATGTCCAGATGCACCCAGGGGGTGTCACCGGCAAAACGGCTGAGGAAGAGAGCCGCAGTGATCGACCCGGCACCCGCATCACCACCCGAGTTCTTCAGGTCGGCGATCTTCGACTCGTTGGCTTTCGCCAACTCGGGCCAGAGCGGCAGTTCCCAGTAAAGCTCGCCAGCCTTCTCACCGCAGTCGACAACCCGACGAGTGAAGTCCTTGACATTGCCGAAAGCACCGGCGCCGACAGACCCCAGAGCCACGCGGATTGCGCCGGTGAGCGTCGCCACATCGACGATGTGGGTGACACCCTGCC
>JAIEPM010000407.1 GCA_019748395.1 Candidatus Obscuribacterales bacterium | reverse complement strand
GAGCCGGAATTTGGGGCTGCGAAGGAGCACCCCAGCCTTAATCTAGAGCCGGAATTTGGGGCTGCGAAGGAGCACCCCAGGCTGAATCTTGAGCCGGGCCAGGAGCTTGCGGCGGCGCACCCCAGCCGGAATCCTGGACCGGGCTTGGAGCCTGCGGCGGAGCGCCCCAGCCGGCTGCCTGAGCATCTGCCGGGTTGAAATTGCCTGCCTGAGCACCCCAGCCGCTTTGCGCGGCTTCAAATGCCGGGTTGTTTTGTCCTGAGTTGCTTTGCGCACCCCAGCCTGCTGCCGGGGCTTGTTCTTGAGGTTTTTCTGCGGCTACATTTCGGCGAATAGTTTCAGCCAGGTTCAGAGGACCTTCCTCTTTAGGTGCTTCCCGGCTGGGCAGATCTACTCCCATTTTCTTTGCCAGTGACACTCCCTGAGTGGTGCTTTGCTCTGCATCTGAAGGAGGCTGAATTTTCGAAAGGCTTTTCAGTCGTGTGCTGGTTGCCATCAATTCATCAACTTGCTCTACGCGCTTGCCGCGCACCGGTGGAGCTTCGCTTGGTAGTTCGGCTGCGGGTTGAGAGCGGCTTACGTGAGGGAAGCCGCCTCCCTTGCTGCTTGCGGCAGCTTTGCCCGGCGGTTTGCCCATTGCCGGTTCTTTTTTGCTGCCGCCACCGAAAACATTTTTGATGGTGCTGAAAAAGTCCTTTTTTTCTTGCGGCATTGTTTGCAAAATGCTGCCTGCCAGTGCTTCCATGCTTGCCGGCAAGCACTCTTCCGGTAACGGCACTTCTGCCGCGGCATGACAAACTTGTTCGATTTGACTTAAAAACCTTCCGCAAGAATCGCACGAATCAACGTGCTGGCTGACCATTCGCTCGTCCTGTGGAGCTAATGCAATATCTACTCTTTGTTGGAGTAAGAAACGAAAGCGGCTGCAATTCATTGTCATGATGACATTACCTGTGTGGAGTTATCCGCGACCGAGACATTTGACTACTTGCACGCGAGCTCGGTGCAACCATGCCATGACGTTGTCTTCGTTCTCGTTGAGAACTGCAGCAACTTGAGCGAAATTCAAATTTAATTGGTGACGCAGAATAAAGACTTTCTTCTGATCTTCTTGCAAAAGACTTATGCAACGCTTAACTCTTTGAGTTCCCAGAATAACTGTGGTTTCCCAGTCCATCTGTGAAGATCCGTCCATTGTCGGGTCCGTTATCGGTCCGGCCGGTGCTTGTGAGTAATTCGCGTGCCAATTGGCGACCGCGTCGACTATGAAGCCGGAAACCCATTCCCATACCCCGCCCTGGCTGAATTGCTTCGGATTTATGTTGCGCAGCGCCGTCATCACGTTTCGCATTGCTTCAACTGTAATGTTCTCTGCTGCTTCAGGATCTAAAGTGCCGATAAATGCGATGCAATAGAAGCGGTCTACATGCTGATACACGAATTCGCCCATGGCTTCGCGCCCGCCCTTTTTCACCTCTAACAAGGTGCTGGCGGCAGCCGAATCTGAATACATACGTGAGGGTAGTCGTGCCATGAATTAGTTGTGTTTGAATTGATTGTATCCCCGGTAAGCAAGTGGCCGTACGGACCTAACAGCTACTCGCCGCCCCCAAAAACAAGTTTACCTAATTTCTGCCCACCACGTCAGCTTTCGGACCAAACTGCCTGGGACTGTATCAATTACCTCCAGCTGCTATGCTAGTGCCATCACACCAGAACCCAGTCAAAGGAGCAGAACTCCAATACCTGTCTTATGCCCAGAAGACCAGACTTTACTCTTTCTATAAGCATACGAAACATTGAAGATTTCTCACCTGATGCGGTGATGAGATCGCCCCGTACTTTCAGAGCGCTGGATGTTCAGAATGCTTGTCGCAACCTGGATTTGAAGGCAGACCCCAAAACGCCTTTGTTTGTAAAAGCAGTTGCAGATTTTTTGCTTGCCGAATTTTTTGCCTTATCTCATGGCAGCGGTCTCTACAACCGTCAGATAAAACTCTGGGAAGCACTTGCTAAGACGCTGACAGTAGAAGTATATCAACAGAGCAAAGGCATCATTAATAACACAAAGCTTCCGGAGTATGATTTTGCTTTTCTAGATCACAAGAGGCGACTTCTTTTTCTGGCTCATTTAAATATGCCGGCTCAAGGACTGGATTTTGATTACTTGAAGTCAGCTCGCGAATTTTTAAAACGTGCTTCAAGCAATCAAAATCTCGCCGGTGTTTTTCTCTGCTATCCAAGCCCTTTCCCTCCAAAAGTGCTTGAATTTATCAGACGTGAAACTAACGCCCAGAACAGTCTCTCCCACTACGAATCAGTTATTCCGAAGCTGGGATTCACCACAAATTTGCTTCAAATAGATCGCTTGCCGGTTTTCAACCCGCAAACAAATAGCGAAGAATTCAAAATCCACCTGGTCCACCCGGACCTGAGTCGAAAAAAATCCGCCGCCCCCCAAAATATCCCCGCCGCCGACCTGAACTCCCTGGACTAAATCCAATCCCCACACCTAGTACCTCCCGCTGCACGGTCCCTAGCGAGGCGAGCCGCGGCTCGCTTCGCGTCTAATCAATCGGAGCAAAAGGCGGAACGCATTTTGCGGAGATTTATAAAGGAATATTCCCATGCTTGCGAGCCGGCCGCTCCATGCGCTTGTTTTGCTGCACAAGCAGGAATTCCAGAAGCATTTTGCGAGTTTCAGAGGGCAGGATTACATCATCGATATAACCAAGCTCTGCCGAAAGATAAGGCGTAGCGAATTGTTCTCGATAGTCGTCTATGAATTTTTTCGCCAGCTCTTTTCCGCCCTGTGCAATTTCCCGCTTATACAAAATATTCACGGCGCCATCGGCTCCAATAACCGCAATTTCCGCTGACGGCCAGGCAAGGTTCAGATCTCCACCCACATTTTTTGAACCGAGTACATCGAAAGCGCCGCCGTATGCTTTTCGTGTTATCACTGTTAGTTTTGGGACAGTCGCTTCGCAGTATGCATAAAGCAATTTGGCACCGTGCCGGATGATGCCCATGTGTTCTTGATTCTTTCCAGGCAGGTATCCGGGCACGTCGACAAAAGTGATTATCGGAATATTGAATGCATCGCAAAAACGGACAAAGCGAGCGCCTTTTACTGATGCGTCTATATCAAGAACACCGGCCAGAATTTTTGGTTGGTTGGCAACAATTCCAACCACCTTTCCTCCGAGGCGCGCAAAGCCGGTAATTAAATTGCGCGCGAATAATTCCGAAACCTGAAAAAAGCGGCCGTGGTCAAAAATCCGCTTGATCACTTCCAGCATATCGTAAGGTTTGCTTGGATCCGTCGGCACCAGGGTGTTCAGCTCGGCTGCACCGGGTGGATCTTCATTTGGGTCGTCTTCTTCCGGTGCTGTTTCTAAATTGTTGGCGGGCAGATAAGAAAGCAAGTTTCTGAGCAGCCAGAAAGAGTCTTCTTCGTCTTCAGCCAGAAATTGAGCAACTCCGCTTTTTTCGTTGTGAACGCTTGCTCCGCCTAACTGCTCGAAACTGACTTCTTCACCTGTTACGGTTTTGACGATTTCAGGGCCGGTGATGAACATATAGCTCTGTTTGCGCACCATAATCGTGAAGTCGGTCACAGCCGGACTGTAAACTGCACCACCGGCGCAGGGGCCGTAGATTACCGATATTTGTGGTATCACCCCTGATGCGTTAACGTTGCGGTAAAAAATGTCGGCGTATCCGGCCAGGCTTTGCACTCCTTCTTGAATGCGTGCTCCGCCGCTTTCATTTAAGCCGATTACGGGGCAGCCTGCTTGTTTTGCAAGATCCATGATTTTGCAGACTTTGCGAGCAAAAACTTTGCCGAGGGCGCCGCCTAGATAAGTCGGATCGTGTGCGAAAAGGTAAACAGGCCTGCCGTCAATTCTTGCCTGTCCGGTCACAACACCGTCGCCCATGACTCTTTTCTCTTCCATGCCGAAATTGCTGCATTCGTGCATGGCATAGCGATCAATTTCGATGAAAGTGCCGGGATCCACGAGTTTTTCGATGCGTTCGCGGGCAAGCAACAAGCCATTTTCATGACGCTTTTGTTCTTGCTCGGCTTTAACCGTTGCAGCTTTTTTGCGACGCTCGATAAGTTCTTGGTTGGGATCCATTTTTGTCGATTCCATATTTTTCCGTGCCTGACTTTGAGTTTCAAACAATATGCGATAGAAAAGCGTGAACAATTGAAAGATAAATGGTCATTGTACAGACATCGAGCAAGCTGGTAATTAAAGGACCGCTGGCATGTGCCGGTTCAATACCGATGCGTTCGAAAATAACAGGTATCAGTGTACCGATCAGAACTCCAGTTGACATTGTGATGAAAAGGGAAACACCCACAACAATTCCCAGTGTTTGACCGCCCTGCTGTCTGAGGATGCAGCTCAGAAGATAAGCCATGATGCCGCAAGCGATTCCCAGCAAAGCGCCGACGCGGGCTTCATGCCAGACGTTTTTCATGGTGTGCTTCCAGGCAAACTGTCTTTTCTGGCTGCGCAAAGTAATGCAGGTGCTTTGCATGGCGACGGAGCCTGTCAGGCTTGTCAGCAAAGGCATAAATGAGGCGGCGATTACTGTTTGTTTAATCACTTGATCGAAGTGCGTGATTACCATGGCCGAACCTGATTCGATAATAAGAGTCACCACAAGCCAGGGAATGCGGGCTCTAAAAGCCTGCCTGACATTGGTGCCCAGATTCTCGCTGGTCTCGGCGTCCGTAACATCGATACCCGATGACTGGTAAATATCTTCGTCTGCTTCTTCTTCGATAACGTCGATGGCGTCGTCGGCTGTGATTATGCCTCGCAGGCGACCTTCCTTATCTACAACAGGCAGAGACAGCAAGTCGTATTTCTGGATTTTTTCTGCAGCTTCTTCCTGGTCCGTGTCGACAGATACTTGAATGAGATTCGTATCCATCAAGCTTTCGACAGTCGCATCGGCCGGAGCCATCAACAATTCTTTTACGGACAACCAGCCGACAAGACGTTCGTCTGCATCAACAACAAACAAATCGTAGATTTCTTCTTCTTCTTTTTTGTAAGTTTCACGCAAATGAACGAGTGCTTCGTCGGCTCTCATACTGGCATTTACCGCCAGATAATCGGTGGACATGATGCCGCCTGCCGAGTCGTCTTTAAACGAAAGGAGCTCTACCAGTTCCGCTTTTTCTTCATCGTCTGCCATTTGACTGATGATTGAGCTTGCTTTTTCTTCAGGCAACTCGGCCAGCAAATCGGCAGCGTCGTCCGGGGCCATGGAGCTGATAATTGTGACAACACCTATATCACCGAGGTCTTTCAATAAACTCCGTTGATGCTCCGTGTCCAGTTCTGCCAGAACCGCAGAGGCGTTATCCAGATCAAGCAATCTGAAGCAGGAGAGTCTGTGCTCGGGATCAAGTTCTTGCAAGCACTCGGCAAGATCGGCCGGATGCTGGTCGTTTAACAGCATGCGCAAACGCTGACGCTCTCCGGAGTCGATGAGAGCCGTCAGTTGCTCCTGTTTCACTGCCGCTGTGATATTGGTCACGAGTTTTTACCGGGACTGGAAAGCTGCGCGCTCTGAGGCAATGCCGTCAAAGCTATGATAACGCAGTAACTTGGAAAGTTTCTCCGCCCTTCAGCCCATGTTACGAAATGAAGTTAATCTCAGGACTTGCTGCTTTTACTCTTCCAGATATCCGGAAAGTTTGCTGGACCAGGCCGGTTGTCTGAGCTTGCGAAAAGCTTTGTGTTCGATTTGACGGACTCTTTCTCTTGTGATGTTGAAAAGTCTTCCTACTTCTTCCAGCGTGCGTTGCCGCCCGTCTTCCAGACCATAGCGCAGATGCATTATGTCTCTTTCTCGGGGAGTTAACTGGCTGAGCATGCGATTCAAGTCCTGACGCATCAGCTGTTCTTCAGTGTTGGCGTCCGGGCGCGATGATTCGCTGTCTTCAATCAAATCGCCTAAATAAGTTTCTTCGTCTCTGTTCAGAGGCATTTCCATGGAGATTGGTTCTCTGTCTGCCTGAATAATTTCCTGGACTTTGCTTACAGAAAGCTCCATGCAGTCGGCGAGCTCGCTTTCCGTAGGCTTGCGGCCCAGTTCTTGTGCGAGTTTTGCACTGGTTTTTTTCATCTTGTTGATAGATTCAACCATGTGCACAGGCACGCGGATGGTTCTGGATTTGTCTGCCAGTCCGCGACTTATGGCCTGGCGGATCCACCAGGTAGCATAAGTGCTGAACTTGAAACCTTTTGTATGGTCGAACTTTTCGGCTGCACGAATCAGACCGAGATTGCCTTCCTGAATTAAGTCCTGGAATGGCAGACCTCGATTTACATATTTCTTGGCGATTGAAATGACCAGACGTAAGTTTGCCTGGATCAATTTTTTCTTGGCTACTTCGTCGCCTTTGGCGATGCGCCGGGCCAGCTCGATTTCTTCGTCGGGTTTAATCATCTTTACTCTGCCGATTTCTCGTAAGTAAAGACGCACGGAGTCTTCTGTAAAGGAGTCTTCCTTGGTCAGTGCTATGGGATCGGCTTCTTCTTCCGTGGCAATGTCGTCATCGCCAGGTTCGAAAGCCTCGGCCCACTCATCTGATACATCTTCTGTGACTTTTGGACCCAAAATACTAGCCTCTGCCTATATTAAAGTAGCTCTTCCTTCCTATGGGGATCTTTACCCAGATCCCGTTGGAGTCTAGCAGTCAAGATATAAATTAAGTTTTGTAAAATTACTCAAGCAGCCAGCGTAAGAATTCGTTTTACCATTAAACAGCTGCCGCATGTAGAGCAGCATTGATCTGATATATTCAATGCTTCGCTTATATAGACCGCATGTCAGGAGAGTCCTAAATGACCACAAAATACAATGCTCGTGTAAAAAGAGCCCGTCGTAAAGCAAAACTCGAGCGCAAGAAAATCAAAGTCAAAGAAGCTATCGCCAAATCACAGGCTGGAAAGAACTAAACCTTGACCCAAACGGCATCTAAAAGCAAACGCATCATGTCCGGTATGCGTCCTACGGGGCGTTTGCATCTTGGGCATTATCTGGGCGTACTGGTTAACTGGCTCAATTTTCAGGATACATACGACTCTTATTTTTCTATTGTTGATTGGCACGCTCTGACAACAAAATATCAGTCGGTGTCTGAAATTGACGCGAATATCAGGGAAGTAGCTCTGGATTGGTTGTCTGTGGGCATCAATCCGGAAGTTTCTACTATTTATGTGCAATCGGCAATTCCCGAAATTGCGGAATTGCATCTTTTGCTTTCTATGGTCACTCCGCAAAACTGGGTTGAGCGTGAGCCGACATTGAAAGACATGGTCAAGATGCTGGCTGCAAATGAAGAGGAAGCCAAAGAAAAAGTCACTTATGGCTTGCTTGGTTATCCTGTTTTGATGACTGCCGATATC
Source organism: Candidatus Obscuribacterales bacterium (assembly GCA_019748395.1). Taxonomy (GTDB): domain Bacteria; phylum Cyanobacteriota; class Vampirovibrionia; order Obscuribacterales; family Obscuribacteraceae; genus JAIEPM01. Next base: position 7,052 of record JAIEPM010000407.1, on the reverse strand, counting down.
CTGGCTTTTAAAGCAGAGCTGGTTCCAGTCGGTAAAGATCAGGCTTCCCATCTTGAATTTGCTCGAGATGTCGTGCGCCGCTTCAATCATCTTTATGGTGTTGAATATTTTGAAGAACCGAAGCCTAAATTTACCAACACGCCTCTTTTGAAAGGCATGGATGGGCAAAAAATGGGCAAGTCTTTCAACAACGATATTAAGCTTGCCGATAGCGATGAAGATACGCTCAAAAAAATCAAACAGGCGATTACGGACAGAAGCCGCTTGACCAGAAAAGATCCCGGTCATACCGAGCTTTGCGAAGTGCCCTGGCCGATGTACGGAATTTTTGCCGAGCAAGCTGTGCAAGAACAGATAAAAGCTGATTGCGAGTCTGCTCAAATCGGTTGTGTCGATTGCAAAACACGTCTTGCCGGCATTATCAACGAGAGCATGAGACCTTTCCGCGAAAAACGAGCTCTTCTGGCGAAAGATCCGGACGCGGTTCGTAAGATTCTTGATTTCGGCAATGCCAAAGCACGCAAAGTTGCATCGGCAACTCTTGAAGGTGTGCGGGAATTGATGGGTCTTTCGCGCTGGTACTGAGTGCTGCGCTCTAAAGATTCGAGGCCTCATGACTGAGACTCCGCAGCTGAATGAATCTGAAGCCGGGAGGCTTGAGGCTCCTGCTCCTTCCTGGCAGCGGTATTTAGGGGGACTTGAGCGCTTTGTGCTGCTTTTTTATGCACTCAGCTTGCCTCTTTCAATTTCGCTGAGTCAGATTCTTCTGATTATTGGACTGCTGCTTTCAGCACTGGACTTCGCTCTGGCTAAACTCAGGGGCAGGCAAGCGGAGCAAAGCCGCAGGGCGCCTGTGCTTTTACTGCCTCTTTCGCTTTTTGCCGCAGCCGTAACCATATCCGGTGCGCTGGGCGGAAACAGCAGTCCCTCGCTGTCCGATGCCTGGGAGGCATTCTGCAGTCTCAAAACCTTGCTGCCTTATTTCTGGGCGGCATCTGTTTTTTCTCGCAATCCGAAGCTGCCCGCTGCAGCTTTAATTCTATTGCTCTGGGTATCGGCAGTTGCAGGAGTTTGGGGCAGCATTCAACAGGTATTTAATATTCATCCCGGCTACAAATATTTGCAGGGAACAGGCTTTCTGTCTCATCCCATGGCCTTTGCAGGTCAAATGCAAATCTTCAGTTTCATCAGTTTGGGCTTGCTTCTCAGCAAGGGATATTGCGAGTTGCTTAGCTTTTCGGATTCTCGCTTTCTGAATCCGCTTTTGAAACTATCTCAAAATAAAACAGTGTTTTTGCTTCTGTCTCTGGCAAATTTTTCGGGGCTCTTTTTCGCGGGCGAACGTAGTGCCTGGCTTGGTGCGGTTTTTGGTATTCTCTCCCTTACAGTTTTGATTTCATGGCGACTTGCCGCCGGAGCGCTGGCTGCCATGACTTTAGGCAGCGCCTTCGCCTGGTTTTTTGTGCCTCTTTTAAGAAGCAGAGTCGAGTCCATATTTTCCGGACATGATGTAAGCGTGAGCGCCAGACAAAAAATCTGGTCCGTATGCTTAAACGAGTACTTTCCAAAATCGCCGCTTTATGGAATCGGCTGGATGAAGTTTCCACATTTCGACATACCGGAGGCAATTGTGCCGGGAGTATCGAAAGACCTGATTCACGCTCACAGCAACTATATTCATATTCTGAGCTCAGCCGGTTTGCTCGGGCTTTCAGCCTATATTTATCTGCTTATTGCAATTTGGCTTGCAGCTTATTTGAACTATAAAAATGCTTTGTTGCAAAATCAAAAATTGCAAGCAGGTGTTGCTCTGGGACTATTTGCTGCGGCAGTCTCGCTTGCTGTTTCAGGATTTTTTGAATTCAACTTCGGCACTGCCCAGGTCCGCCTGGCGCAGTGGTTCGTTTTTGCGTTACTTTGAGATCCGGGCTCTGAATTACCAGCCGTAGCCGAAATATTTTAGACCTTCTCTGAACTGCAGTCCTCTGGCATTTGCCATCTTCAGTCCATCTGCAGCCAGGGCTTCAGTGACTAGCCCTCTTTCAAGGTAGTTCATTGCCAGAGCGCAAAGTTCAATTTGCTTCTCAGTTAGAAATGACGTGGAGAGGACTTGATCAATGCTTTTGTTCAATGATTCTGCTATTTCCATGGCATCGCAGAGCTGCTCTTTGCCGATGATACCGGCTCGTTGCAGTAATTTTGAAAGCTTGTCGGCACTGCTTGCATCAAGCTTTTGTTTCCAGACTGAGCCGGATTGTTTCTGAGAAGAATTGAGCGTCGCTGTGGACGAAGTTTTTAGATTGACAGATTGCATGGCAGTTTTCTCCCGAGTGAAAATTGCATAGGGCAACGGAGAACCTCGCCAGGGTTCTGCAATTCCAATAATGAACTAGTAAGTCCCGAACCTTTTAAGAGAAACATAATAAGAAGGGAATGTCAAGCGCTGGTTTTGCTTTGAGGCAGAGCTTTGAGCTGAAATGGAGCTCCGGCTCAACGATAAGCATCTATCCATTTGATTTTCAGCTCTTTTTCTTTTCTGAGCATTTTTGACATGGGTAGTCGGCAGAAAATTTCATGCTTTTGCTTGTGAATTTCGATTTTGAGATTGGAAAGCTTTTCACTGAAGCTGCTGCTTGGTGAACCGATTGTTTTCTTTGATTCATAGGCTTTAGGAGCAGTTTTGAGTGAACTGCTCAAAGTTAAGTCCGCGCAGTCAAATGCCAGTGCTTCCATGCTCTTGAAAGCAATGAAGTGAAGCTCAAGCCACTTCGGGCAGCTTTGACTGTTCAGACTGAGCTCAGCTTCTCCGATTCCGAAGCTGTAATCGATCTGAATTACAGCTTTTTGCGGACTGAAAGAAATTACTTTGAGCTCGTCTTGTTTGGAGCCTTTTTTCAGGATCCGGCAGCTGATCCCTTGCTTTGCTTGAGCATCCCTTTCATTTCCGGCTTGAATTGCGGGTGAGAAGAAAAACTCGTGCAAAAGAAAGAATAGAGTCAGGGCTGTCCTGAAGCAAGCAGCCTTTGGAGAGCTAGTGTCTGAAGCAGCGCTGGCCTGTGAAGAGCATGCATATGCCGTGAGCGTTGCAGGCTTTGATGACTTCTTCATCTTTGATGCTGCCTCCCGGCTGCACTATAACTTTGATGCCTGCTTTTGCAGCTTCTTCAATATTATCTGTTGCCGGGAAAAATGCATCGCTGACTAGAACCGCAGCTTTTGCTTTCTCTCCGGCTTGTTCCAGAGCGTGCTTTACAGATTGAACCCGATTGGTTTGGCCGATGCCGAAGCCCAGGGAAAGCCCGTTTCTGGCTACAAAAATCGCGTTTGAAGTCAGGTGTCTAACAACACCCCAGGCAAAAGCCACGTCATCCTTATATGAGGGATCCAGTTCTGTTTCAGTCACGACCCGGAAGCTCTCGGCCTCTACGCTTGCTTCCAGCTCTTTTTCAACGAGCACGCCCATGTATCTCAGGTCTTTGGCAAAATGAGTCGCAGTATATTTCTCATCCAAAAGATCGGCCGGAATCTCCAGAACCCGCAAATTCTTTTTCTTGGCAAATACAGCCATAGCCTTTTGATCAAAAGCCGGTGCCAGAACAATTTCTACAAAATTTTCAGTGATTTTTTGAGCCAGTTCTTCGCTGACTGCCGTGCTGAATCCGTAGATGCCGCCGAAAGCAGAAATCGGGTCGCAATCGTAAGCCTTCTGGAAAGCTTTCATTATGTCTTTGTCGATTGCAACACCGCAGGGATTATTATGTTTGATGATACAGGCGCCATTGCCTTTGATGGCTCGAAGTATGTTGAGCACGGCATAAACGTCTGTGATGTTATTAAATGAAAGGTCTTTGCCTTGCAGTTGTTTGAAAGGCGGCAATTTGATGCCGTACTGGGCACTGTTGTCCGCTGAGGCGTACCAGGCTGCTGCATGATGTGGGTTCTCACCGTAACGAAGGTCTTGAATTTTGTCCAGGCGGAGCAACATTGTTTCGGGCATATAACCTTGCAAACCGTCTGCTTCAAGTGTCCTGGCCATATATGAAGAGATGCTGGAGTCATACTGAGCAGTGCGCAGAAAGGCCGCCTGTGCCAGTTCTTTCCGCAAGCCGTCCGTAAATTTTCCGCCGCAGCAATCGAGAGATTCAATAATCATGTCGTACTGCTTCGGGTCGGAAATAACTGCAACTCTTGCGAAATTTTTTGCGGCGGCACGAAGCAGGGTGACTCCTCCGACATCAATTTGTTCGACCATTTCGTGCTCTGCTAATTTTTCTTCCAGCTTCTTTTCGAAAGGGTAAAGGTTAACCACAACAATGTCGATTTCTTCGATTTCGTGTTCAGCAAGACAGTCACGATCTTCCTTGGATGGGCGGGAAAGAATACCGGCCAGCACTTTTGGATGAAGGGTTTTGACTCGTCCTGAAAGAATTTCAGGAAACTTGGTCAGGTCCTCGACTTTTGTGACTTTAAAGCCTTTTTCAGAAAGGAACTTGGCTGTGCTGCTTGTGGCAATCAGACGCACATCGTCAAAACGTTCAAGCCGTCTGATGAAATTCTCCAGACCGCTTTTGTCGGACACACTCACTAGCACTGATGGCATTTTATGGTTCTCCTTTCTAAGAATGCTTGTTTTTAAGTACAAAAGATTTTTGAGCAATGCGAACGAGGCCAGCTTCGCTTGTAACGCTTCCCACAAGAGCGGCATTGTGACCGAAGCTTTTAAAGCAGTCGATAATTTGCGCCGAGTCTTTTTCTTCAGCAATTATGCCGAGCCCCATGCCCATGTTGAATGTTTTATACATTTCTTCTTCCTCAACATGATTTTGAATCAGGGTGAAAACTTCAGGAAGAGGCAGCGGCTTTTCCAGATTGAAGCCGACTTTCTCGTTCAGTCTGAGCAAATTTCGCCAGCCGCCGCCGGTAATATGCGCCAGTCCTTTTATAGCGCCGGGCATTTCAGCAAAAGCTGAAAGCGCTGCTTTGACATAAATGGCTGTCGGTTCAAGCAGCATTTGCCATTTTTCTTTAGGCAGAACTTTTCTGGCAAGCGAAAGTCCGTTGGAGTGAATTCCGGATGAGGCAACCGCAATTAGTTTCTGTCCGGCTTTGATTTCGTCGCCGCTGAGCAAATCTGCTTTTTTCACTGAGCCGACCGCAAAGCCGGCCAGATCATAATGTCCGTCTTGATAAAGCCCGGGAAGTTCGGCGGTTTCGCCACCGGCCAGGTACATATCGGCGCGATCACAGCCTTCGATAATGCCCGAAATTATGTCGTCTGCAAGACTGTCATCAAGCCTGCCGACGGCAAAGTAATCGAGGAACATATTCGGCGTCGCACCGACACAGATCAGATCATTTGCCACCATTGCCACAAGGTCGATTCCGACGGTGTCGAATTTTTTCAGCTCGTCGGCAACCAGAACTTTCGTGCCGACTCCGTCGGTGGTGACTGCCACGCCCAGATCCGCAGTCAGAGGCTGCACTGCCGCATAGCCGCCTGCGCTTTTCCACATACCGGCATGCGCCTGCCGTCTGGCATTTGATTTTAGTCGCTCGACAAATAATTCGGCTTTGTCTATCTGGACTCCGGAGGACGCATAGGTTTCTTTAGTCATTTTTGCCTCGGCTTAATTAAGAATGGCAGCAGCGTTTTTCAAGATTTGAAGACCATGAGCAGTTGTTGAAAGAGAATTCCGGCTCAAAGCAAGTTCGCCTTTGGTATCGCCGTATTTAAGCTGTCCCCAGTTCGGGTGCTGGTTCCAGCGGACAAATGCTTCCGGATGAGGCATCAAGCCCAGTACGTTATCTGCTTCGTTTGTTAATGCGGCAATGCGGTCGAAACTGCCGTTGACGTCCTGACTGTATCTTAAGGGCGCTCTGGCTTTAAGTTTCATTTCCAGACTCTCTTCGGCTCCCGATGCCAGTGTTAACTTACCTTCGCCATGCCGGATCGGCAGATGAATGCTTTTCAAACCTTCAAAAAAGCGGCTTTTGTTTTTTACTTCCAGCTTGACCCAGCGGTTGATAAACTTGCCTGATTCGTTATGACAGAGAGAAACCGAGCGCTCTGCACCTTTGCTTGAATCAGGCAAAATTTCAAGTTGCACGAGAATCTGAAAGCCGTTGCAAATACCAATCAGGAGTTTTCCCTGGTCAATGAAATTGTGCAGTGCGTCCTGCAGCTTTTCGCGCAACTTAATCGCCATGACTTTGCCGCTGGCAATTTCATCTCCGAATGAAAAGCCCCCGGGCAGTGCCAGAAGTTGCATGTCTTTCAATAAAACGGGGTTTTCCAGCAAATCCAGGCAATGGTGCTTTTCGGCAGCAAAACCGGCAAGCTCCAGGGCATAGGCTGTTTCGTTTTCGCAGTTGATGCCGTCTCCGTAAATGACCAGTGCCTTTGCTTTTTTCATTGCTTGCTCCCATTCTTGAACTCTTAGACTCTTTCTCTTCCGGAACTTTAGTCGAAGGGCAAAAGAGTTTCCCAGGCTTGAAGCAGTTCTGAAATTTCAACTGCAAAAACTTCGTTCTGCTCGGCGTTGATAAATCTCAATTTGCTGTCCGAACTGACTCTGCCAAGTTCGATGCAGGAAAATGCCGACATTTGTTCTTCAAAAGCTTCGCGGTCTTTCGGGTCTATCGAAAGCAACAATCGGGCCGGACCCTCCGCAAACAAGGCAAAATCGAGTCTGGTGAGCATTTCGCGTTTAAGCGGGTCTTCTTCTCGAATACAGGCTGCTGCTGCCGAAGACATGCGGTGCGTTAAAATCATTGCACCAAGTCCGCTGCCGATGCATGATTCGGAAAGCGCTACGCCAAGACCGCCTTCTGAAAGATCGTGCGCCGATTTTACAAGACCTGCTTTAATCGCCGCGTGCAAATGTTTATACATATGGGCGGCATTGATCGTATCGATGTCGGGCAGTGAGTTCGGCGACCAGGAAAGCATTTCTGCAAGCACTGAAGCCGTCAGCCCAAGGGAGGCGGCGCTGACTATATAAATCAAATCGCCTATAATTATTATCATATCATCTTTTTATTTAACTTACATT
>JAIEPM010000603.1 GCA_019748395.1 Candidatus Obscuribacterales bacterium | reverse complement strand
GTCAATGAAACATTTTCCAGATCGGGCGCCACTCCTTCAAAAGCCGCACGACTTGTTTTGACCATCAAAGGCATGGCTATCACAACAGAGGCAATTACCGCTGCTTGCCAGGTAAAAACAGGCGACCAGCCGGTTAATTCAAAGAAATATCTGCCGACAAATCCCTGCCTGCCAAAAAGCGCCAGCAAATAATAACCCACCACAGTTGGTGGCAAGACCAGAGGCAGAGTACAAAATGCATCGAGCAAAGCATGCCCGGGGAATCGGAAGCGAGCCAGCAAGTAGCCCAGAGTTGAGCCCAGAACGGCAATGATCAGTGTAGATAAACAGGCTACAAAAAGTGATAGCTGGACCGCAAAAACGGTATCGCTCATCGAGCAAATCCCCGGGACAGAAAAACTTTCTTGGAAAAAGGTCCAAGTATAAATCCCAAAAACTCATTGGCAAGTACTTTGTGAGTGCTGTTTGTCAGCACTGCCGCTTCATACACAATTGCTCCACTTTGTGCTTTCGGCACCTTCAATTGAACCTGACTTTTCTTAGCCAGCCGGGCGTCCGTAGCATAAACCAGCCCCGCATCTACCTCGCCGCTTTCCACATACTCAAGAATTTGACGAGCATCTTCAGCTAATACAAGCTTGTTTTCGGAAGCAAGCTTTCCGTAGATCTTCTCAGCTTCCAGAGCATTGACCGCGTAAGACCCTGCAGGAACTGTTTTGGGATTTCCGATTGCAAGTCTTTCCACCGAAAGCAGGTCGCCGAGAGCCGAAAATGTTTTGCCCGCTGGAGCAATCAAAACGAGTTCGTTTTGAGCACAATCATGAATAGAGCTGCTTTCAATAAGCTTCCGGGAAGCGAGAGCATCAATTTCTGCTTTTGACGCAGCGATGAAAATATCCGCAGGTGCGCCCTGAGAAATCTGCTGGGCAAGCTGACCGGATGCCGCAAAGTTGTAAAAGACCTTGGTTCCCGGGTGTTTGTTTTCAAAATCGGCAGCTATCTCAGTTAGAGCATCTTTTAGACTAATTGCAGCTGAAACATAAAGCTCCTGCTTAGCAACCGGAACTGTACAAGCGCCCAGGACCGTGCTCAGAACCAGCAAGAATGCCCCCGCCATGACTAAAACAGCTATTCGGCTTTTTCGTTTATTCATCAATTCCCAGTTCCAGATCCTGAAAAAGTTTAGCATTGGATAGGATTGTCCCGGCTTTCGATCGGTCCAGATTCTGAAATTTCGTTATAGCTAGCGAGAACTCTGGATCCATTTTCCATCGTATTGCCCCCAGGCCGCTCGGCGGCCCGCGCACAAGCGGGCTCGAAGCGCGGAAGCCCATGGGCCGGGGATGCCAACCCGCCGCAGCGCCGACAGGATACTAATGGGCTATATTGCCGTCAAGCAGCTAAATCATTTAGTCTCAGGTATCTCTCGATCACCCTCCCCAGAAACCCAAGCAAGCACCAGCACAAGCGTTTCAAATCCAGCTTAATTTCTGCCCCGCGCCCAAGAGCACGGCAAGCACGAAGAACCCTGAAAGGAGAACTAATGACTGTCGGCAAGCAGAGCGAACTCAGCCGGGTACTGATTGGCTTGAGTCTCGCCATGCTGTCCTATATGTGCTTCCTTTACCTCATGCAGCCGACTGAGGTGAGCAGCGCATTCCAAGAACTCGGCAGCAGCATGCTCAAGTTCATCAGCCTCGGCTGGCTGCCGCCCAAGTTCGACCCGGTGGGCATGGTGTTCACAATGGGTCTCGTATTCCTCTCTAACTACTGGGTCGAAAACCCTCCCAGGACCTCCAGTTGACGCGCCACGAGGCGCCCACGAAGAAAGAGTGATCCGATGATTTGCAAGAAACACAGCGGAACTGAAGACGACGAACGGCAGGACCGCTGCACGAACGAAGGCTGCAAGCACAAGAAGCCCCTCAACCACAAGCTCTGCGTGAGCTGCAGCCGCAAGCTCGGTGTTTGCAGCGTTTGCATGTCCCAGAAGAAATCGAAGTCCTGAGACTGAGTTACTTCAAAAGCAAACGCGCAAAAGCACCCATTCCGTTTTCTGCTCCGGCGAGTGCCGGCGCATATTACTGTTTTTCAAAAATCTCCAAAAGGAAAATTGCATGACGCTCCAGCTGAACCGCCGCTCGGCCCCCCGCAAGAACAGCGGCAACGGTCGCGCCAAGATGCGCACCCTGAAGTTCTTCAAGAGCCCGAAGAGCACGCCCGTCACGAACTTCAGCAGCAAGCCCCGGACCTTCACCATCGAGACCTACCTCGGTGACCCGGCGCTGGACAACTACGAGGTCCTCGAGACCTTGAGCGCCCACTCGCAGCGCGGCTCCGTGCGCGCCAAGCTGCTCGTGCGCTCCAAGACCGGCGGCAGCCCCGTCGCCCACGACTGCGAGCCCAACGAGAACGACGTCCTCGAGTTGCTGCCCCGGCGCGAGCCCATGCGCCGCCTGCACAACTACAACGAGCGCAGCAGCATCGTGGCGCGCGGTCCGCTGGTCCGCTTCCTCACCCAGTCGCTCGGCAAGCCGATCACGGAGATCAAGGCGGAGCTCGACCGCCGCTTGCCGACGCGCTACAGCCTCCGCAGCCAGATGCTCGACACCTTCGAGCGCATGATCGTTGAGAGCGCCTACTTCGACGAAGCCGGCGCCGTCCGCGACTCCAGCCGCATCCCGGACTTCAACCAGTTGAGCTCCGGCGTCTTCTACGTGCACCCCGAGCACGGCACGCTCGAGCAGGTGCAGCCGCAGCCCAAGGCGGAGCCCAAGCCCAGCTTCGAGCAGCTCGCCATCGGCGACCTGCAGAAGCTGGTCAAGGTGGACGGGCTCTGGTACGTGGTCGACTTCGCCCCGGTGACCCTGCCGGAGCCGAGCGACTACCTCGGCTACGACAAGCTGCCCGTGGACATCCTCACCGGCGATCGCGCCTACATCCGCAAGCCCTTGCCCTGGGACCGCGGCGGCAAGAACATCTTCGAGCAGAACTGGGGCGCGAAGATCTACGCCGTGAGCAAGCGCTCGGCGGGCAAGACCTTGCTGCGCCGCCACGGTCTGCGCGGCTAGTCGATGCCGTCCCATGTCCGCTCAGACCTGTCTGAGCGGACCGTCCGTTCCAAACTAACGACAGAGTAGAGCAGCGCCCGTCCGGCTGCTCTACTCTGTCTTCACATATGCGTCGCTTTCGTTTCCAAACCCAAAAAAGAGAGTTTCCACCATGTCGATCTGGTCTTTCCTGGGCGTCGCGCTCTTCGCCTATCTCTGCGGTCTCCTCGGCAGCCTCCTCGGCGCCAAGAAGGTCACCAGCGACAACCGCCAGCCCGGCGGTTGGGAGATCTTCATCTTCGTCTTGCTGGTGCAGGTCTTCATCTTCTGGCCGGTGCAGATCGTCAAAATCACGCTCGCCCTCACCCTCAGCTACCTGCTTGCTGGCAGCGATTACGCCATGCTCGGCAGCGGTGCGGTCTGCTTCGTCGCCGGCTTCCTCACGATGCGCTTCCTCCCGCAGATCCTCAAGGCATTGAAGAAGGTCGCCGCCTTCTTCAGGAGGCTCTTGAAGCGCTAAGTCCACAGCATCGCCCGCAGGGGAGCGTCTCTCGTTGAGACGCTCCCTGATTTTTTTCCTCACAAAACACTCGGAGAGAAAGAATGAACATCAAAACCCGCGAGAAACTGGTCAAAGTCCTGAAAGAAATCGACCAGCTCGCCGCCGCACTCCAGCTGATGCAGCTCGAGCAACTGGCCACCGTTCGCAGCGGACGCTACCACCTGAGCGCCTTCAAAGCCTGCCAGCTCATTCAGGTGGCCCGCTACACTCTGGACGGCGCCGTGCAGATGCTCTTCAAGAGCGTGAAGTCCCCGCACCCCGGTCCCAACGGTGAGCTGAACACCGAGGACAACATCAGCTGGTTCGACGAACGCATCGACGGGCTCGCCCCCGCAGTCGGTTTGCCCTGCGCCGACACGTCGGACGCCCTCATCGACGCGGCCGCCGAAGCGCAGTTCTCGGCGAACCTGAGCTATCAGGAAGCCCTCAGCGCCGTCCGCCCCGAAAACCTCGACTGAGCAAGCGCCAGGAGGCAAGTTCACGCCCAGAACTTGCCTCTTGGCACTTACCGTCATTCTACTATTCTCTATCGTGATCACGAAACGAATCAAACGCAGGCCGGCACCGATAGGTTTCGCCGGAACACAGGCAAAGGCATAAACCAAGATCAGCTTGCCCCTTTTTGTGTGTACTTTGTGACCGCCTTGCCTGACTTATACGCTAGAGCGCAATAAGTTTTCCTTGATATAGGTAGCAGCTCTAACTCAATCTAAGTCATCAACAACTCCCTTCTACCTGCATGGAGAACCACCAAAAACAGCATTAGGCTTACCTCTCGGTGCAGCGAAAGAGTGATTTAGTTCACTGAAACTTTTTCCGGTCTTAGTTTCAATCCATTTGGAGAATGACTTTATGATTAACGTTTTGTGTTACGACAAATCGCAACCCCCCAGCCAGGCGCTCCCAAACACGTTTTTCCTGGACCAGAGTTTCAAACCCCAACTCAATGGTATTCGCTTGCTGGCGAGTGCTGCTCTGGATTTTTGCCTGAAAAAACTTCCAGACCAGGAAAAGGTGCAAACGCGACTGCGAGAACGCGAACTCCTGAAAATCGAACGGGAACAGCTCGAACTAAGTTTGCAGAAAGCGAAAAAGACCCTCGCCGCTGCCACGGTCGAAGGCTTCCCAGAGCTTCTGCGCGAACTTCGCTCACGAAGCGAAGAGAAAGTCAACGAGCTCAATCAACAGATCAGTGTCCTGAAGAACAAACAGGAGGAGCTGGAAAGAGAGCTCGACAAACGCCTCCAGGCGGTCTTCGGCGATTTCCCTTATGCGGAGAGCCAACTTAGCACATTGAGAGATCTCGTAGAGTTCGGACGCCGCGTAGACAGGTCGAGCAATACGGCTCTCGAGCGAAACAAGCGCTTCTGCAGTCTCAAGAGAGCTCACGAGCGGATCGAAAGAGAGTTGTCCTCCGCAATCAACCACAAGGCGGCCGGAGAAAAGGCTCTCCAGACCCTGCTTAAGAATATCAAAGAAGTCGACGCAGAAGAAATGGCTGACTTCGAGCAGGCGATTCAAGTGCTCCAACAGCGGCTCCGTCGTCTAGCTTCAGACATCAAACGACTCCGGAACGTTGTAAAAGCCTTTCAAAACCAAATGGCAAAAACGGAGAACGAAACGATTGGTCCACTCAAGACGCTCAGCAAAGGCGTCGCTGACGCCCTTGAATGGCTCTACAACATGAGGAATTGAACGACGGCTTTAGTTTCCCAAAATCCTGAAACAAAAGAAAGGCAGAACCAGCATGCTCAGCGATTAGATGCTTCGTTTTAAAGACGGCAAATCAATGAAGGACCGGTGCATCCCGGTCCTTCATCCTCGCATGGCGTCAGTCCTAACCTGCTTTTAATGGCGCAATAAAGATTTGAAAATTTTCCACTATATGTATGACTAGTTAAGCGAAGCAAAAAAGAAAATGCAGAACACTGATTCCGAGGAGGGATCGAAGCGAAAATTCGATCCCTCCCGGAGTTCAGAGTCTGAGCTTCACTAGATGCTCAACTCAAGCAGCGGCGGCTCAGAAATGGCCTCGTGAAGTGAAAAGATAGTTGCCGAGCCTGATGATGAAACTGAATGCCATGAGCAAACAGCCGACTAGCAGAGCGCCGAGATAGGCGTAATAAGGCAAACGGGCGAGATACTCGGCGCTGTGAGTAAAGCTTTCCGACGGCACAAAAAAGCCGACAACGGCAAGAATGGCGCCGGGAATGCAAACGAGCTTGTAAGTCCCGGCATTGCAGCTCAGGATGAAACCGAGAAAGAAATTGCCAAGAACGGCGAGAATGGCGAGGACGGAGAGGCTGGCAAGGATGTTGATGATCATTTTGGGGTGGGTGGATTGCGTGGACAGTTCCGTACTTGCTGGCAGGGACGAGAAAAGGTTGCTTCAACCAGATACTCTCTGGTTGACTCTTGCTTTGCTGCTTTGGCCGGCAGATGCTTTTGGGATTTCTCGAGGGCTCTGTATATAGAAACGGAACTGTGCCTGAATACTAGGTCTGAGAGGGCTCCCGCCTCAATGATTTCCGAGCCATTTCACTGAATATAACCGAAATGAAACTGCAGCATATTGAACGAGCCGGAGCTATCACAGATGGCGAGAACCTGTTTACGAAAAAAGGTCAAAAAGGCAAAAAAGAGAATGGAAAGGATGCAGGAGGTCTTCTCCTGCACCCTCTCCAGTAGAGCTAATTACTTGCCGCCATTTTGATGGCGCATATAGAGGCAGCCGCCCAGAAAGCCCAGGCTGGCTACCCCCGCAACACAGAGTGAGAGCATACCGTTGCCGTTGATCTGCAAGCCTACGTTCCAGTTGCCATAGAAGATGGCGAAAAGGAGCAGGCTAGAGAGAGCGTAGACGGTGGTGAAGCACATGAATGTGCAAAAGTAGACGCGGATCACGTTCGTATCCTTTTTCTTGCTTGTTTTGTTTTCCTTCGATACGAAGCGCCCTCCTTAGCTAATCAAACTTAAAAGCAGAAGAGCGGCTTGCGCCGACTTTTCTGCTTCCGGTAAGTCGGAATCAGGAATTGTGATTTTGCTCGCTACGCCACTTAAAATCTGCAGCGTAGACTTCCTTGCGGACACGGCCGGGCCAGCCCAGAGGCTGATGCTCGGCCAGAGCGCGCCAGGGGTTGAACGACAGAGCCTCGCCGTCGGATTCGAGCAGCGCCCGGCTGAGCTTCAGGAAAACGAGCTCCGCAACGGGCACGAGCGCACCGCGCCAGGGCACAGTCGAGTCGGCGATGGACTCACCGGAGCGCTGCAGTTGCACGGCGAAGGTGTATTTCACCTCATGCCGCCGCAGTTCGGTCTCGACTGCATGGCGCAAGTAGTCGCGGTCGTAGGCCCGCGGCAGCGACACCAGGGGCGGTGCTTTCTGCGGAATCAGCGCATATTTGCAGGCGCGTTCGCCGAGCTGGTAAGGCACCTGCGAGAAGTAGCTGCCGTGCAGAGGGTTGCTCATCAGCTTCAAGGAACCGGCGATGCGCAACTTGGCGCCAAGCGACAGTTTCCCGATCTTCCCCTGCGTGATGAGCAGCATGTCCTCGATCGTACGCACAAAGAAAGTGGGGTCGTTCGAGAACAGGAAGTCGTGCTCGGTCGAATTTTCATCGCCGGGAAGAAGTTTCGGTCCGGGCACACCGAAGAGCTTCAGAGCCAGCCCGCGAACATTCGGCAGAATGTCGAAGCCGCCGGGGCCGAAAGCACCGTTGGAGAAGCGCACCAACGCATCGTAGCTTGCAGGCTTCGAGAAAAGCCCGATATTGCAAGCCTGAGGAAGAACCCGGAAGCTCGCAGCCACAGTGCCGTGAGACTTCGCATGAACATCGCGCCGTGCGAGCTGACCGGGCTTATGACCAGCCTTCTGCTTGGTCAGAACCGCTTCCACGATGGCTTGAACCTGCTCGGCCTCACCGGCAGGAACTGGGTCTTGAAACAATTGCATGGACTAACCTTTCGTGATGTAGAGAAAGCGCCACCCGAGATACGAGTTTGCGCAGAGATTGAGGCTCCGCTCTTATTTCGAGCCGGAACCGAACTTGTTTTTCCAGACCAGAACAGCAACAGGAACAGCAATTGCCAGCAAAACGCCGACAAATATCGCAAGAATCCCGATGCCCAACCAGGCAGCAAGCATGCTAAATAGCGTCGCCCGCCAGCCTCCCGCGTCTGCGAAGAAAAGATACTTCAGCAGCCCCGCAAGCGAAATAAGCAGCCCGAGTTTGATGCAAAACACGAACAACTTTACGCGGAAGGAGAGCTTTATGCCTGACTGACTCATAGTTGACTTTCTAACAGCTCCAGCGCCTCGATCATTCCGAATTGACGAGAATTTTCATTCTCTCTCCAAACGAGTGGAGCAACACGTTTGAGCTTAGAATCAACTCCGGAAGATTTCTTCTGCCCACAAAGCAGAAGTGGCCCGCGCGCCGTAATCGGAGAGCAGCAAGAGCTGCAGGTCTTCGGGACCTGCAGCTCTGCTGCATTCGAAGTATTCCTACTTCAAGCTTGGATTTTTGACGATACCAGCCAGCGTCAGCGTGCCGTTCTGCTCATCGCGAACGAAGAAGCAGAAGGGACGATTGGCGCTGAATACGAATTCGCTTGGTTCGCGCAGAAGCATGCCGATCACGCCGGACTTCTCCGCCGGCGCGTCATCAGCACCATCCTCGCTCACTTCCACGACCGTTTTCTGCTTGAGCGTCACCATCTGAGGTGAACGCTTCCTGGTCATCGAAGCCAGGTCCGGGTGCATGCTCTGGTCGAAGAGTTCACCCAGCCCGAGCTGCCGCAGTGAGTCGTTGAGAACGCTGCCGTAGGAGAGCTTGAATCGCGGCAGGAAGAGCTTGCCGTTTGCCGCAGCAAAACGACTGAAGCATTTGCTCAGCCCTTCCTGCTCGATAGCGTCGAACATGCGCTTGAGTCCGAACTCTCCTTCCGCTCGAGGCAGGAAGACGTACATGGAAAAGCGCCGACTCGTCCCGTAGCTCAACTTGAGCGCCTGGAAATGCATGTTCTCGCGATAGTCGAACTGACCCTCGCGGTACATGAGCGCACAATCGCTGCGACTGCCGTCCAGACGCTGGAAGGGCTCGGCTTGAGTCAGGAGGCGATTGAAGCCGTAAGTCCAGGGACCACGGAAGGACACGCCGCTCAGAAGAATCAGCTGCTCTTGCTGAGTGCTCTCAAGTTCGTCGACCACGGCCGGCACTTTGCCACGGGTACGCTGGCAGACGAAGGAGTTCATCAGAACGATCGCAGCCGGGTCATTGAAGTCCAGCAAGCGGATCCGCGCGTCGAAGTATTGAGCCGCCTTGTTCTGGAAGTTGGGCTTGAACTGGAGCTCGGAGCCGCAGACCAGACCGTTGGCCATGTCGAAATCGAGCTCCGTCGGCTCGGCAAGCGAGTCTTTCAGTTGCCCGAATGACTCGTTGATGCCGCGCAAGCTGCGGCCGGGACCGAAGCCGAGAGCCCGCACCGTCGCTTCCCGCGTCTGACCACGGCTGCCGTTCAGAGCCAGACCCAGGGCCACAGACAGGCTCAAAGGCGAGAACACGACGCCCGCCTCCGGGTGAGCCGCGTCCTCGAGCTTGAGCAAGCCGAGGGCGAGCTCTTCATTGACACCGGTTTGTTGATGCTTGTTGTTACGCACTATAGTTTTCTCCGGAAATTTATCTTTCAAGTCCAGCCCGGTTATCGGGATGGAACTAGGATCAGCAGGATGGAACTCTGCTTCAGTTCAGCGTGCCGGTTCGCAGCTGAGTTGCTTGCCGTCGAAACGGATTTGCAGCTGCTCGCCGACCACGTCGGCGCCGAAGCAGTACCAGCGGCGGCTCGAACGGTAGGCCGAGAACGGACGCCCGACCGGCACTTCCACGAGCGCGAGCTCTTCGCTGCCGAAGAGGGCGTCGGAGTGACGGCGAGCTCTGAGCACAACGCGGTTGCCGACTTCGTAACGCACACTGGCGTACTCGCCTCGACCGAGATCCAGAATCACCAGAGCCTTGTCCTGATCGACGCCCGGCTTTTCAGGAACCAGAGTCAGGGAGCCGTTGGCAGACCGCTCCAGCGAGGCCCTCTCGATGACGAGCGCGCCGGAGCCGTCCGTATCAGGCTTGCACTGGGCAAGCAAGTCCGAACTGAGCGCGGCTTTCAGACCTGGGGCGATTTCAATTTCGCTCTGACCAGGCAGAGCACGGAAGCCGACACTGGGCTGCGGATAGAGCTCCGGAGCCACATGAGTCATCGGCCGATGAAGAGAAGGAGTGAAGATCACGTCCTTCTTGGCTTTGAGTGTGAAACACTTCATTTCGCTTAACCTCTCTAGAAGATATGCCGTGCTGATGAGTCGACCTCTGCGCAGGAAGACTCAGGCGAGCACGGCGGTGCATCGCTAACTGCCGTCTCCAACAGGAGACAGCTTCACAGCGCAGTTTTCATTGCATAAGGGAACTTCTCTTCAGCCTGCAGCCGATTCTGTAGATAAATCCAGCCACTCAGATAGACTGCTCAGCGCTGCACGATGTCTTGATTGACGATCATGAAAGCTACTGGCGCGGACGGACTGAATGACAGGGATAGTGGTCTTGGAAGAATCGATATGAGAATTTGCTTAGCAGGGACTGAAAGAGACAAGCAGAACCTAGTGTTTCAGAGGGCTAAGACTCAAGTGATACGAAAGAAAGTAAAGCCCGAGAGCTCTGCTCTTTAGCTTTCCTTCAGGACTTTCAGCAGACTCTCATCTATTGAAGCTTCGCTAGCAATGAATGAAAAGCTGCTCAAAATGAGCACTTTAAGATATATCGTCCCGAAAACTTTGACAGGACTGAGTTCCAAAAACGCCGCTTGACAGCCATCTTCGGGCTTTCATCTTGAAAATCCGGAATACTTCGCGCTAGGCTCAGGCGTTTCCAATCACATTTCCGCAAATCTTTTCAGGACAAAGTTACACTCCGCATAGCCTGAATTCATTTCATCTTCCGAAACAAGCGCCGTTTTAGAGCGCCTGCGGATGAAATCGCCCTCTTGTCGGATACGGCAACGGCAAGCTTCTCTCTGAACCTGACGCACTCTGCTCAGGACCTTTCGGCTCAAAGAGAGCCGAAAAAACTTACTTTTCACAGGAACTCTAATATGTGCACAGCCAACAGAATCCTGGCCGTGCGGCTCCCCATGATGCCGCGCGACACCAGTGAGCTGGGCAATATCTCTGGAGGAGTGATCCTCAGCCAGATCGACCTTGCCGCAGCCATTGTTTCTCGCCGCGCCTGTAGCAACATGCGGATCGACCGCATGGTTACTCGCGCCATGAATGAAGTGGAGTTCACCAGCCCCGTACAGGTGGGTGATGTGCTCTGCTGTTACGGTAGCGTTCAGCGCATCGGCAACACCTCAGTCACCGTGCTTGTTGAGGTCGAAGTCGACCGCAACGGCGAAATGATTCCGGTAACCCAGGCAACGGCAGTTTTCGTTGCTCTGGACAAGGACGGCAAGCCGACACCGCTCTGCAACGACAAGACCCCGCCCCGGAAAAGCAGGCCGAAAGCCTCGAAGGCTAAGACGCCGCCGAAGCCGGACCAAGTTACAGCCGCGCCAAATCCGGAGCGCATCGTTGCTTTGAAGAAAGTGATGATGCCGAACGAAACCAACGGCATGGGCAATATTTTCGGCGGACTGCTCATGACTTACATGGACTGGGCCGGCTCCTACGTGGCGCGACGCTCTTGCAAGAACAAGGTCATCGCCCGCTGTGTTACTCGATTTATGGACAAAATCGAGTTCAAAGAACCGGTTCATGTCAACGACGTGATCACCTGCTACGGAAGTGTCACCAAGATTGGTACCACTTCAGTCAGCGTTCATGTCGAAGTCGAAGCCGATCGCGGCGGACAGACCATCCCCGTAACACAGGCGGAACTTGTTTTCGTGGCGGTCAACGCCAGAGGCAAGAAAGTTGCAGTGTCTTGCGCTGCACGCTCAGGGAAAAGCAAAACTCGCTCCGGCAAGTCTCAAAAGAAAGCCGGATGCGATTGCAAGCGCTAGAGCGCAAGCCTTGTCGAAAGGGTGAGCTAAGCAAAGGTCTTTTGCAATAAACTTACTCGTTTCCGGTAGACAGGTGGTCTGGGCAATTGTGCTCAGGCCACTTGTCTATCTTTTTCTGCTTTTTGGGCTTCTTTTTGCGTTTAAAATGGCGGAAGGTTATTGAATTTCAGTTAGAAACGCGAGCAGAAGCAGAGCTGGGTGACGCATGGCGTCCCCCCTACAGGCGATCATGAGCGGGGCGGAGCTGGAGTTTATGAATTTCAAGCCGTTCCACTATATGCATGAATAGCTTCGGCAAAAGAGAAAAATTTTTGACAAAAAACAGGCGTTTTTCCCCGATCACAGACAGAGGAGGCGAGTCATATTTCGCCTCCTCTGTTTTCAGTTTTTTTCAAAAATCTAAAACACCTTTCGGCTAGGCATCAATCTTCCGAGTTTCCGGCAAGAAGCCCAATGCTTTCATGGCTTCCAGATCCTTTTCGCTGGGACTCTGGTAAGTCCTCATCACCCAATCAATCAACGGGCAAACCACGTTGTGATTCTTGCGCGGGTAAATGTGGTGCATGTAGTGATATCGCGCCAGGAACAAACACAATCGGGAGCGCTGAAACCAGCGCGCGCGCTTGGGCAGCTTGGTGTGCATTTGAACATGCACCAGATTCCAGGCGAGGTTATGAGCCAGGAATCCCAGGACGAAGATGCAGGCGCCAAGCGGCGAAAAATAGAGAAGCGGACCCCAGATCCAGCAGGAACCGAAAATGCTCAAGCCCGGACGAAGCTTGATGTTGATCTTCAAGCAATCGCCTTCACCCTGGTCCATTTTGCGGCCGGGAAAGCACTCGGCGTGATGGAAACTGCGATGCTCGTCGAGCGTGTCTTGAAAGTATTTGAAGTGCCGGGACAGCCAGGTCGGCTGGTGCATCAGCACTCCGTGAGACACGAACTCAATCAGCGAAAGGATGAGGTAGGTCAAGCACAACCAGAAGAAAACATCGCTCAGGAAACTAAGAACAGCCATGGAACACCTAAACTTCTTTCAGATTGGAAGTAAAAACAATGCAGCCAAGCGCAAAACATTCAACTCTGCACAAACACATGCAGACCGTGCGCTCGGCGATACAACACGCCAAACAACAAGCAGAAGCGTTTCGATCAAACAGAATTCTCAACGCGCAAGGACCCTAATCAGACAGAGAGCTTTAGAAGCTCGCTACGCAAAAACTCATTTGCATCATCCGGATCTTGCGGCAAATCATTGCTTGAAATCGCTTCTCCAATCACAACTTTGACACCACGGCGGAAGTAGGGAAATGCCAGAAGCAGGAATGCATACTGCAGCCGGATCGGAAGTTTCTTAATCCACGAACCCGGATATTTCCCATAGCGCATATAAACGGGAAGCACGTAAACCGGCTGCTTCCGCTCGATTGAAGCAGCATGAGCTATGCGCGCCAGACCTTTGCGAAAACGCCCCATTTGTCCATCAAGATAAGTGAAACCCTCAGGCCACATAACCAGAGTCTGACCAGAAAGCAAAACCTCAACAGCCAAATGTCTGTCGGCGGTGAAAACTCCCATTCTGGAAAGCAGTAATCCGGCAAGCCCGGCGAATGAACCCATAACGCCCTGGTCAGCCATATAACGGGCTTTCCAGTTCTTGAGTATGGGCGGCAAAACTGCGACATCGTAAAGGCTTGAATGATTGGGAGCAACAATCAATGAGTCGGAAGAAAGCCTGCAGCGCGCCAGATTTTCGACGCCAACCAGCTTTACTTTGCCGACGAAAAGCCATGTGCAAAAGCGGGTAATAAACAACAGGAAGCTTTCCCAGAAGTCTGTCGGCGGCTCGGTCATAACCGCTTCCGCCTTAACCCGGCCCGCTTGAGCACGACGCCTCTTAGCGAAGCTCATGAATTTCTTGATCTTAAACATCTGAACCTTTCCTAAAAGCAGCCATACTCGGTCAGGCAGCTTTCAACACGTTTTGAAAACCACTGAGAAGCTCCCGGCGCGGCGGGAATCACATCACGCCAGTTGCCCAGGTCTTGCAATAGACTTCTGACTTTGAGCAAAGCCTCGTCTTTGAGGATGCCTTCCATAGCCAGCCTCGACACACAAGCCTCGTAGCTTGTCAGAATCGCCAACCATTTTTCGTCACGCGACAAGCGCAACTTCAGGGTGTGAACATGGTCGATTTGCGGACGAAATGCAATTACGCCGCTGCTTTCCTCACCCCAGTGACGCTCAGACGGGGTGCCCCAGAGTCGACGACAGAGACTGTGAAGAGGACCGAAAAACGGATGCAGAGAATCTTCACCCACCCGACAGGCGATAATTTTCTTTGCATCAAAACCGAAATGGCGGATCAGCACGCCCACCGGGCAGAGACCATCTCGACTGAGTGCACCGTCGAAAAGAAAGTGACCCCGGTATTTGAAAGCGGAAATGAAACCGGGAATGGTGCAACTCATCCGGACAGCCAGGGGTACTGAAACCGGCTTATCCGCCAGTTTAACGACTTTCCCATCAGCTTCGACAAGAAATGCACCATCGGCATTGAAAAGCACCGGCTGACTGCTTCTTGTGGTCGACATAGTCCAGAAGCCGGACGGCCAGGCATTTCCGCGAGCAGCGTCGCCTGCATGTCTCTCTACAACATCACCGACTCCACTGGAACCGAAGATACCAGTAGACATCCACAATTCCGCTTCCGAGCAGCTATCAAGACGCATAACTGCTTCTCGGTCGCAGCGGCGCAACCAGCAAAGCGGTCGCAGTATTCCTTG
>JAIEPM010000583.1 GCA_019748395.1 Candidatus Obscuribacterales bacterium | reverse complement strand
TGTCCATGAAAAGAACATCGATGGCATATTTCATGCCGAACATGTGAATCTGGCTGCAGGGTGCAATATAAAGTCCCTGACCGGTTTTTAGCTCAGGTGTTTTGAGCAAGCCGACAAGCCTGCTTGCAAAACTGACTGCAAGATCTGCCTTTTCGGCAAGCATCTTGTTTCTGGTCTTATTCAGAAAGTAGAGCTTATTTCCCGGTTCCAAACACAGGTCCTAGAGCTTGCATAATTGTGATAACTGCCGGTCCCAACATCGGACAGAGAATTAGAGGCATAATGAACAGCATGATTACCGGCACCATTTTTACGGGTGTTTTGGATGCTTCTTCTTCTTTTTTGCGCTTGAGTTTATCGCGCAGCGCAATTGCTTGTTGTTTGAGTGGATAGCTGATATCAGAACCTTTTGATTCTGCGGAAATAAGCGCGCTGGCCATGGAGCTTATATCTTCAACTCCGCAGCGCTCACCCATATCTTTGAGAGCAATCGGCACTGATTTAGCAAAGACTTTGACGTCGTGAATTAATTGCTCAAGCTCAGATGATAGGTGCGGGCAGGTGTCTTTGGTTTCTTTCTGCACCTTGTCTATACACATGAGCAAGCCCAGACCGGCCTGGGCGCATACAATCAACAGATCGATTACTGTCGGCAGCTCGAGCAAAATTAGATTTTGCCGTTTTTTGACCTGGCTTGAAAGGAAAAAGTTAGGCATGGTCCATGCCACGAGAGCTCCGCCAATGATTGCCACGATCTTGATCAGAATGTCCATGGATGGATTGAAAATTACCAGAAAATCTACGACTGCTACTGCAGCTGTTTTAACCCCGATAAAGGTGGCAAGGTGAGCAGGTGTTCTGTAATTTGCGTGAATCAAAAGTGTTTTTGTTCTTTCATCGGCAACCTGAGGAAAGGTGGTGACTACTGCTTCACCCAGAGCTTTCAAGCCATTGTTGATTACCGATTCTTTTTGTTGCTGAGCTTCAGACGGCTCTTCGACTCGCTTGCGAGGTCTTACCCGCACCCCGTACTGGTCATAGTTCATCTGGGCAATGGGCATGTACAACGCCAGCAGTCCGAAAAGAACTGCTCCAAACGTCATCATTGCACCCATCATGTCCATTTGTGCTATACCTCGAAGGTGGTCATTTTGACAAGGATGTACGCTCCCAGCGCTTCCCAGAGCATCATGGCGATAAATACGATGCGTGCGATCGGGTGATTCAGGAATGGCGTAATGTAACCGGGTGCCATCACGTAAGTCATACCCGTAATAAAGTAGGGCAGGCTTCCAATGAAGAGTGCAGTCATTTTACCTTGAGCGGTTAATGAATTCAGGAAGTCTCTCAATCTGAATCTTTCGCGAATCGCTTCTGCGATTGTTGCAACTACATCTGCCAGATTTGCACCAACGTCCTGGCTGATGAAAATTGCCTGGGTCAACAATCTGAAGTCTGAGGTTCTTATTCTTGTGCCCATTTCGGCAAGCACATCTCTGAATGGTTTGCCCAGCTGCAATGAAACAAGCGCTCGCTTAAACTCTGAACGAATTGGTTCGGGGGCTGTTTCTGAAAGCAATTTGAAGCATTCAACAACCGGAGAACCTGCCTTCAGGGTACTGACCATAGTTTCCAGAACTTGAGGCAGTTGAGCAGTCAAACGTTTTTGACGCTGGCCTGCTTCCCATTTTATATATTGAACAAAGCCGAAAGAACCCAGTGCCGGTCCAAAAATGAATGCGAATGGTACCAGCGCCGGAGCTTGCATAATGCTCAGAGCAAACATGGCCACTGTTGTTCCAATCGCAGAAAGGATCCAGTTGGTTTTCATCTTTTCATATTGAGCTTCAAGACCGGCTTGAGCCAGAATACGGCCGAGGAAATCTTCTTTGTCTTGTTTGAAAATGTCTACGAATTCAGGTTTAGCAGCTTCGCGAGCTTCGATACGCTTGCGCTGCTTGTCCAGTCGTGTCAATTGTTCTGTGTGCGGTTGACGTCCTGTGAGCCAGGCAAATACAAGGAAGCCTGCGATCAATAGAGGTCCGGCCACGAGCAATGAATCCACCGGCATTCCGAGGAAACTTGCAGGCTGCGGCGGCACATAAGTGCCTGTTGTCGGCGTGCCGGGGAGCGAACTGCTCATAGTGTCCGTGCCGCTGCCGGGCAGGCTGCTCTGGCCTGTGCTTGTGTCGGTAGCGCTGCCGGGAGCTGCTTGTTGCTGATAGCCCGGATCCGGACTCGCCGGAGCTGCTGTGCCTTCGGGCATACCGGAGTTAGTCGTTTGTCCGGCAGCATTTGGGTCTGCCGGACTGACTTGTGGAGACGAGCCTGATTGTTGATCTTGATTTGGATCCATATAGTTTTTCTGTGTGTCTAAACAGAGCTACTACTATTAGCGTAACCATTCGAGTTTGAACGGAATTGCTTCCTGTTCTATTTGGTCCATGAATTTGGGCGGCAAGCCGGAGCCGACGTGACGGCATTTAAAGAAGCCTCGGGCGTCTCTTCCTTCACGTTCAAGATGGAATAGGGTGCTCAGTGCGATGGTTTCGCCTTCCATCCCGGTTATCTCAGCGACTTCTGTGACTCTTCTGGTTCCATCTTCCAGACGCTTGATCTGAATGATGACCTGAATTGCTGATGCAATCAGTTCACGAGCGGCTTTCGCAGGCATGTCCAGACCACCCATGAGAATCATGTTTTCCAGACGTTTCGTGCAGTCGCGCGGGCTGTTTGCGTGGATTGTGGTCATTGAACCCGAGTGACCGGTGTTCATGGCCTGCAACATGTCGAAAGCTTCCTCACCGCGGCACTCCCCAAGGATGATGCGGTCCGGTCGCATACGGAGTGTGTTTATCACAAGCATGCGCTGTGTGATTTGTCCCTTACCTTCAATGTTGGGTGGTCTTGTTTCCATTCGCACCCAGTGTTCGTGCTGCAGTCTCAATTCAGCGGCGTCTTCAATTGTGATGATTCGCTCGCGCGGATTGATATGTGCAGAAAGCGCATTCAAAAGAGTTGTTTTACCGGAACCTGTACCTCCGGAGATGATTGTATTGATTCGGGCTTTAATACAGGCTTTCAGTACTTCAGCCATTTGCAGAGACATGGCGCCTTTTTCCACAAGCTGACCCAGCGACATGATAGTGGTGCCGAAGCACCGGATTGTGACTGTCGGTCCGTCGATGGACACAGGTGGAATCGTGGCGTTAACACGTGAACCATTTGGAAGACGGGCATCCACCATTGGCGAGTTGTCGTCTAAGCGGCGGCCTAAAGGCTGGATGATTTTATCGATAGTTTGTCTGAGATGACGATCGTTTTCAAATTGAACAGTGGTTTTTTCCAGTCGACCGTGTCGTTCCACATAGATCAGATCAAAACGGTTGACGCAAATATCGCCGACGCTCGGGTCTCTCAGCAGAGGACCAAGCGGACCGAATCCAAAAATTTCATCAAGAACGTTCTGAAGCAAAATACCCTTTTCCATCATTGTTAATGGAGCCGGGTCGCTGTTTACCATTTCACGGATGCGCGCTCTTACCTGCGCTTGCGTGTCTTCTGAAATTTGAGTGAGTCTTGAAGTATCTAGCTCGCGTCTGAGTTGCTCAATAATGATTTTTTCGCGCTCACGAATCAGGAGCATATTCGCCTGGAACTTGGACTGGTCCGCATTCGGGTCATGCACTGCGCCGGCACCGCCGCCGCTTGCATCCTCGTCTTTGCGGTCAAGTCTTTCCAGATCTGCTTTCGAGAAATTACCGTGCTCAACGGCTGAGCCGCCCTGCTGTCCGGCCATGCCGGTCTGACCGCCCCTGCCGGCCATGCCCGACCCGGGACCGCCGCCGGCCATACCTGTGCCGGCACCGCCGCCGGCCATGCCGGTACCCTGACCCTGAGCAGCGAGTCCACCTTGCTGAGGAGCTGGAGCTATGCCGCCTTCCTGTCTTTGTCTGACCAGTTGTCCCATGAGGGAAGAAGCCTGTCTGGCAGGCAGATTCTGATTGTTTTTATTCTGCTCGTCGTCGGACATAACTTTTCACCTCGGTTTACTTTTTCTTGCCAAAAATAGCTGGGAATTTGAATCCGCCGCCTGCAGCCTTTTCGTCCTTTTGAGTGATGAGCAATTGTTCGCCGCCGGTTATTTTGCGAGCCAGGGATTCCATGGATTTGCCCAGTCCGGTGTGCGGAGGTGCGACCTGACCCTGGTTGATTACCCATTTGGCGGTTTTGGGGTCGTTTTGAATTTCGTGATAAACCGGATAATTGAGGTTGGCGCGACATTCACTCAAAACGTCTTGCGGTAGCCATTCCGACTTGTTAATCACAAGGAGAAGTTTTTCCTGATTGTAGTGAGCTTTAAAAGTATCCAGACATTTCCTAGTATTGAGGATCGAAGCCCAGTTATATTCTGTGAGCACGCATACATGATCCGCCAGATCTAGTGTGGCGATGGCGCGTTCGTCCAGCAAGTTTTTCGGCAAATCGACAACTGTGTAGCGGAACTCTTGTTTTGCCGTGTATAGAATTTCTTGCACCTGCGCGGCGTAAATATCGCCGATGTCTTCCAGTTCGGGAGGTGCTGCCAGCACGCTCAACTTGTCGTCGTACTTGGTCATGAGGTTGCGCAAGTAGGTCGAGTCGAAGTTTGTGTGTGAAAAGTCGATTGTACTCAGTGAGAAAGACGGCTCCAGGTTCAAATAATGGGCCACCATGCCGAACTGCAAGTCCAGGTCGACAATGCATGATTCGCCGTATTTGCCCAGATAACCAGCCAGGTTTGTGACCACGGTAGTGGCGCCGATGCCGCCTGTCGGGCTGAACACAGCCACAACTTTACCGGATGCTGTTGATACTGATTCGGATTGATGCTTGAGCAGGATGCTCTGTACTGCTGCCGGCAGATCCGTGCGCCAGCGCTCTGCGTCCAGGAAGTCGGACGCCCCGAGTCGATACGCGGTGCAGATCAACTCGGGGTCCGGTACTTCGTAGCTGACGAAGAAATAGATTTCTGGAAAAGCCTCTCTCAACTCAGCTAGTAGAGAAAGACCTCGGACCGGAGCCGGGCTCAATTCAATCCAAACAAGCTTCGGGTGCAAACTGCCGATCTGTTCCCGGGCCATCCCTCCGGAAACCGTGCTCACTAGCGCCAGCGAAGGCTGGCTGTGAATCAAGTCTTCAATGGTCTGGCGCTTGTCCAAACCGGCATCGCATACCAACAGCGTAGTTAGTTTCATGACCCTAAAACTCTCCCAGAGAACCTATAAACTCTAGTGATCTCATACCCACTAGATGTCATATCCTCACACCAAGCCCTTAGCCCTGGGGTACTGAGAGGACCTCTTTTTTGCTTCCGGACCACAACTCGATTTCATGCATCGGTGGGGGCGGAGGCGGTGCGTTCGACACACCAGCATCACCGGCAGCCGGAGCACCCGGCAACGGGGGAGGCGGCAGAGTCGGAGGAGGCAGAGAACTTGCGATCTCGCCGCCTGCATCTTCAGCCTTTAGCGGTTTCGGGAACAACGCAGTGATGTCCACGGTAGCCAGAGGAGTGTGATCCTTCTCGTTGCGCAGTGTCAGATAAGGCTTGCCTGCTGTGACAGCCTTAACCAGCTTTTCGGCATCGTCCGGATTAACCAGCACGGTGATCGAGCTGGCTTGTGTGGCTTGAGTTTCGCCGGGGGCTTTACGGTATGTAGTGCCTACAGCGATAACTTCCACGTCGGACAAAACCGGAGCTGCTTTGACATCAGCGGCATTGCCGGTGATGCAAAGAATATCCACATGCGCTCCTGGTGAGATGAATCCAGCAACACCAGCGTTGGAATCGATACCGAATGTGACGGCACGGAATCCTTCTTTGATCTTGCCTTCAAAGCCGACCTGAGCAATGCGCGCCTTAACGGCATTTTGCAAAACCATAGATCCGGCAGTGATCGGATAGGCGGCCATACCCCCGACACCTGCGCTAGGACTGGTCATTGCGCCAGCTGGAATCTTTGATTGCAATTCTTCCCGCTGTTCCAATGCATCGGCTGTGATTTCTGTGCCTTCAGGAATGTCCTTGGTGGCATAAACTACAGAGCCTTTAGCATTTGCTTCTGCCTGGTGCGCCGCATTCATCTGGTCTATTGTCTGCTGAGCTTTTTGTGACTGCTGCATGTACATCATGGTCGCCATAACGGCCATGCCTACGATTATCAGCAGCATCAAGAATGGAGGCATTCTTGATAGGCTCAGGAATAGGTTTCTCATTTCTATCCCCCTTGTTTAGTAACGGCGAAAAAGATTAACCAGATACTATTAACGCATATTCTGCGGGACCGGACAATGATTCTTTCAATATCCTTGAAATCCGCCTCGCTTCTTGGAAATTGGCTTTCCTTGAAGTAAAGAACTGAATTCTGCGTCTTATAAAACATCGATTTTTCCGTTTTGAGCATTCGTTGAAATCAAGAAGCCGTCTTTTTCGCTTGAAAATAGTGGTTCCATATTTGATGGCACTGAAAAGCAAAAGGCAGCCGGAAAATTCCAGCCGCCCCTTGAATTTTTGTCCATATTTTTGAGTACTTCAGCAACTTTGCCGATGTAAATTATGTTTGAATCGACTGAACACCGTTCAAGCGGTTCAACTGGTTAACAATCGAGCTGAACGATTGCGAAATCGCAGTTGTCAGGGCGCCGTTTGCGAAGCTGAATACTACGGCGACCAGAAGCGCAACGAATGCGAGGATAGCGCCGTATTCTGTGATACCTTGTCCGGATTCATCGGATACGAAGTTGTTGAAAGCAGTGGCGAAGTTCATGGATTACCTCCCGGGTCAATAACACAGGACAGTTTCTCACAAGTCAGGCTGGAAATGCAGGGCTGACAACCCATACACGTTTCCTGTCAGGAGCAAGAATCCTTAGTTATAGAACCAAATATTTTGATGTGTAGTAAAGGTGAACTGAAAAACGAAGAAGTTGGTGAAAGAACTACTTATTACTAGAATGCTCCTTGAGTGGATCTTTGTCAAGAGTAATATGCCAGGAAAAAACTAGAGTCAAACTTCAAACAGGCTTTAAAATTTTTAATAGAGTTCGTGTCGGTTCTTTTCAGAGACTTTCTAGCAACAACAGCAGGTGCGCTTGGTAATCGATTCCAATAGATCCGGAAAAAATGACGCTGAACTTCTAGCTCAGCGGAAAGCAATTGCTTTTTTAGTTCAAGAGCAGAAAGCTGGTTTCTGGCCTTATTTCAAGGGCAAGGACTTTTCGCTGGAAGCCAGTTCCTGGGCTGTAATTTGCTGTCGCAAAGAGAAAAAGGCGGTTGAGAGTTTCCTTAAGAACTTGCCGGCCAGGCAAAATGCCGATGGTGGTTTTTCCAATGAAGGGGCAAGGCTCGGCAGTGACTGGAGCACGGGCTTGTTGGTTTTTGCCTTGAGAGTTTTATATGACTGTGCCGACTTAACGGATGCGGAAAAAAAGAGCCTGCTCAATATCTCAAAGAGGGCTGAGTCCTGGCTCCTGGACAACAGGGCCGAGCGTTATTCGGCAGCCGGACGCTTTGTGCTTTTGCTCTGGAAAGGACCTGAATATGACTATGTGAGGGGCTGGCCCTGGAATGAAGGAACCTTCGACTGGATTGAGCCGACCGCTTACGCTCTGCTAGCTCTTAGAAAATCTGAGCAAAAAGATGCGATGCGTCTTAAAGTCATGAGTAGCGCAGAAGAATATCTACTAAAGTACGCCTGCAAAAACGGCGGCTGGAACTTTGGAGACAGAAATCTCTACGGAGTTGCCAATCCGCCTGATATTCAAAGTACTGCAGTCAGTTTGCTTGCTCTCAAAAGCGAGACTCTGAAAAATGAAGCTAAGATACTGAAAGCGATGAAATATTTGCACGAGCATAAAACAGCAAGCTCTCAAGAAATGGCTTGGCTGGCTTTTATTCTCGGTTTTTACGGGGATAGCAAGGCGCAGGCGTTGATCGAGAATTTGATCAAAGTGCAGGATGCCGGCGGAACTTTCAATCAAAACCTGCATATACATTCTATTGCAACTATCGCTTTAGACAGGAATAAGGGCGAAATTCTGCCCTAGTCGGGCAAAGGAAATCATGAGCGAAAACGAAGAGCATAAAACCACAAGAAGAGTTTTCATTCAGGGCGCATCCGGCTTCCTGGCCGGAGCAGCTTCTCTTTCTGCCTGCGCTTCTTCGCAAAAATTGCCGGAGCCGGATAGCAGGCAAAGGTCTTTGAAAAAACAGGGTCGCTCTTCCGTGCATATCGCTAAAGCTTCCTCTTATGAAGCTTTAAGCGAAGCCATGCCTGAAGCCTGGGAAAAAGCCGGATTGCAAGTTTCCGGAAAATCGGTTTTTCTAAAAATAAATCTGGTGGATTACAGGGGCGAAATTCCGGTTTATACAAATCCGGCTTTTGTTCGGGCTTTAATTCAGGAGTTGAAAAAAGCAGGCGCTACTGAAATCAAAGTAGGCGATGGACCGGCTTTGAGACGAGATACGCATGAAATAGCTTCCATGGCCGGTTTTATTGATCTGTGTGCAAAAGAGCATATTCAATTTGTTGATTTGAATTTGGACGATCTTGAAAAGGTCGAAAACCGTATGAATTTTACCGGTGTGCCTGAGTTTCTCCTGCCTCTTTCCATTACTAAATCAGATCTGGTGATTTCGGTTCCGAAATTGAAAACACATCACTGGGCTCTGATGACAGCCTCCATGAAGAATTTATTCGGAGTTATTCCGGGTCGAAAATACGGCTGGCCGAAAAATCTATTGCATGTCAAAGAAATCAACTCTTCAATTCTGGATATTGTGTGCATGGTTAAGCCGAGCTTTGCGGCGGTGGATGCGGTGATTGCCATGGAGGGGGATGGACCGCTCGACGGCAAAGCTAAGAGCATGAACGCCTTTTTTCTGGGTGAGGATCTGGTTGCAGTTGATACTGTTTGCGCCTTAAGTATGAATTTGCCTGCGGATAAAATACGCTATTTGCGATTGGCCGGTCAGGTGTGGGGCAATAACAATCTTGCCGACATTGATTTGAGCGGCTTGAAAATTGACGATGTAAAACAGTCTTTTGAACTGCCTCCCACTTTTGAAAAAGACGGCAGCGCCAAGGATTTTTCAGTGCTAACGGAAGGGTCGGAATCCGGCGTTACTTAGTTGTTTATGAAACGAATTCGCGACCGATTGAAAGATTTTTTCTATGAAGACTCCGGTTATCTTGACTGGATTCGCCGCTTAACAGGGCTCTGGCTCATTTATTTGATGCCTTTTCAAATCTATGTTTATTACAAGTCGGGCAATTTCGGTCCTTACCACGTACCATCCTGGCGCTTTGCTAAGACCTTCCTGAACTTTCCGGAAGTCCCGGGAAATATTTCAATTGCTCTCTGGGTTCTGTATTTTTTCGGCTGTCTGGCGCTTATTCTGGGTTTGCCAAGCCGCTTGATTCCGGCTTTGCTGCTGCTTTTCTGGTTCTATTGCCAGTGCAATGAGTTTGCTGCATTCTTGAGCAGCCCGGCAATTCTGCTGGCTTTGTTTCTTGCGGCTTTTTGCATATATCGAAAACCGCGCTCGCTGAGCCGTTTCTTGATAAAGTTCAGCCTTAGCGCCTGCTACGTTTTTGCGGCATTGCATAAATTCCATCCGGAATTTTTGGCCGGCTTTACACTTTACGACATGTTCGGGCGCGGCTTTCAACTTAGACCGGAACTGGCTCCATTTGTAACTTCGCTGCATTTGCCATTTCAACTTTTGCAGGCACTTTCGCTTTTAGTAATAGTTGTCGAGCTTTTTATCGGAATTGCGCTCTGGTTTGCCCGCAGCCGCATATATGCAGTTGTTCTGGGACTGCTCATGCACCTGACTTTTACTTTTTTTATTTCCGATATCGAGGTTTTTTTGTTTGTTTGTGCAAGTGCATATCTTGCTTTCTTCGATCCGCCCGGGCAAAAAAGATTCAAGCGTCTGTCTTTTGCAAGTCCGTTCTATGAAGCTCTAATTGCTTTTGCCCTGGCCCTGCTGGTGCTCTTGATGCCGGGCCGCTTCTTTTTGATGGACCGATACGCTTATGAAAACCTGACTTTATTCGACCGAGCGCCCTGGAGTTTTGCAGTTTATCTCTATCATCAAGATGTCACGGAACTTCAGGCTGCTTATCATGAAGCAGGCAAGTCCTGGCAAGTAGTTCCAACTGAAAGGCGTATGCGCAGCTGTTCCAGCGATAATGACATGCTGGCTTTGCTTTACTACTTGGAAGCGGAACATCCTCAAGCTGATGCCATTTCAATTCGAACAATTTTGAGAATAAATAGCCGCAAGCAGGTTTGCAAAATTCTGCGTTATTTTCCGGAAAGCAAAAGAATTTACTGGTACTTTGAAAGTAGGGACGGGCTTCGACTTCGTAAAAAAAGAGAGAATTAGCGCCGCTTGGACTGCTGACAGATCTCTTTGAGCATATCTATCTGCTAAGCTTTTGGACGTAGACTTTGAGGTGCGCATGGAAGCAATTATCCTGGCCGGCGGAAGAGGCGAAAGGCTCCGCCCACTTACGGAAGACAGACCAAAATGTATGGTCGACATTCTTGGTAGCCCCATAATTGCTTATCAAATACGCTGGATGAGCACTTATGGCATCACGCAATTCACGGTTGCCTGCGGCTACCTTCATGAAATTATTCAAGAATATTTTGGTGACGGCTCCAAGCTTGGAGTCAAAATCGACTATATAGTTGAGAAATCCCCCTTAGGTCGTGGGGGAGCGCTCAAACAAGCTTTGAAAAAAACGATGAGCAATGCCGGTGATTCTGTTCTATGTTTGAACGGAGATAACATTTGCAATCTATCTTTGCCCAGCCTTTTCAAATTTCATGAAGGGCATAAGCAGCTGGCTTCCATTGTAACTGTGCCGCTTCGCAGCCCTTACGGTATTGTTGAGGTCGCCGCCGACGACACGGTTTGCGGGTTCAGCGAAAAGCCTGAATTGCCCTATGGTGTTAATGCCGGAATCTATGTCATGGACAAAAAAATCATTGATCTGCTTCCCGATGTCGGCGATCACGAAGTCGAGACTTTTCCGAAACTTGCCAGCCAGGGTCGCTTGAAAGCCTTTCGTTCCAACTGTTTCTGGCGCACTGTCGATACGATGAAAGATGTGAGCGAACTCAAAGTTGAGCTCGAACAAGTTCTTATGGGTGCTTTCCTGAATCCGCAGCGTTAAATTCGAGCCGGGCACTTGCTTTTTGATGCGCAAATACAATAGCAAGCCTGTCCTGGTAAACAGCTTGCCAGTCGTTTTCGGCCTTAAGGCTAAATTCAAGAGGTAAGCCGCGGGGAATCAAAACATATTTGAAGCCGTATTTGTCGAAGGCTTGTTTCCATCCGGGGCTGCCGAAAAAAATCTTGCTGTAGTCGTCAAGTAAAGTCTGGGAGTAAAAGTCGGTTTTATCATCTATAAAATATGGCTCTTTGAGTCGCCAGTATAAATAAGAACCCCAGTTGTCTTTAGAGAATGTGAGACCGCGCAGCTCATGCTCTTGCATGAAATTTACTGCTTGTACTGGCATTCGCAGTTGGTCGAAGTCTTTCAGTTTTGAATAAGGAAGACTTAAGTAAATTGCTGAAATCACGACTGTAAGGGCGCTGAAAATCCAGCCTGCTCCGGCAAAGTTTTCTTCAGCTTTGCCGATGCGGACATCCATTTCGATGAGTTTTGCAAAACCGAAGAAATTGCTTTCCCCGGCTTTTTTTTCCAGCTCTGCGGCTTGCTGAGCCAGCGCCGGTAATGCTGCCAGAGCAAAGTATGGCATGATTCGCATTGCATAAAGGCTTGCCGTAAACAAAAAAAGCAGGTAGCAAAACTCGGCTGCTACGGGCTTTCTCTCGGCATAAACCCAGCAAAATACAAGCAATGAAAAGAGGGCGAAAAAGGCATAAACCGGATAACCCAGGCTGAAATCAAGGCTGCGCCACTCATCGCTGAATGATTGAATCTTAGGGCTTGTCAAATATGAAATGACATATGTGAAAAAAGCAAAGCCTCTGATATTGAGACAGGATGCCAGAAATGAAGAGAAAATCAGCATCGCTGATTCTTTTAAGCTCCAGATCCGGCTTTGAGTGTTGCTTTCCTTGACGGTCCGGATTAGATCACTTAAGGCTTTGAAAAGCAGCATCAGAAGCCCGAGGAAGTAGCTGCCGTGCAGATTGCTCCAGCAAAGAAAAATCAGGCTGAATATAACTAGGGAGGCTTTGAGGCTTCTTTGCGCGATGAAAGTCTCATAATAGCTTGCCAGAAAAAGAAGATAAGTAAACAGGTGCGGTCGTGCAGACCAGTGAATTGAGCAAACCGAGATGCTAAGTATAAATGTTAGAAAAGAGATGAGCACTCCTGAGCCGCGCAGTCTGGCCATTTGATAAGACCAGGCAAGGCAAAGCGCTATTGCCAGGCTGGAGCTCAGCACCACCCAATTTAAGCCGAGCTGGGCAAAGGGCAATCCGAAAAGCAAATCAGCAAGCAGCTCATGCGTACTCCAGCTTGCCTGGGGCTCAACAGCAGACATATAAGTTGAGACCGGCAAATTCAAGTGTTGCAGGAAATAAAGACCGGTGAGGAAATGGCGACAGGTACCGCCGTCACCAAGAAGAATGTATGGTCTTGCAAAAAGAAACAAAATTAGAAGAAAAAGGAATATGGGTCCGCCGACTTCCAATCGGTATGCAGAAATTTTTTTTTCGGCAGCCGGATTCTTCAAATTCGCGCCTGGCTTTTGCTTTCAGTACTCTGACCTAGCGGACTAGAATAACAGGAACGCATCCGGTTTGCGACAGGGCAAGCGGGTTCTGGGGCTTTGTATTTTTATGGTCTGCAGTTGCAGGCAAAGCTCTAGCGAAATCAAATGTTATCTACACAGATCCGAAACTCTTGGAGATCTGGCCCTGACTATGGGTTATTCTGTTTGAATTGTTATTCTGAGCTCGTTTAAATGAAGAAACAACTCGTTTCGCTGATTACTTATAGCGATCTGCCGGACCTTGACCCGGATGACCAGCTCCTTCAAGCAGCCCTGGAAAAACTGGGCTTTTCCGTGCAGGCTCTGGTCTGGGATGATGAGTCCATAGACTGGCAAAATGCCGGAGTTTGCGTGCTGCGTTCTTCTTGGGATTATCACCTCAAATACGATAAGTTCTGTAACTGGCTTAATTACTTGTCTTCTTGCTGCCAGGTTTTTAATTCTCCTGAGCAAATTATCTGGAATAGTCGCAAAACTTATTTACGAGAACTGTCTGAGGCTGCCCTGCCTGTTATGCCGACGGTTTTTATCGATAAGGAAAGTCGGCGAAGCTTAAAAGAAATATTGAGTGAAAATGGCTGGCAGACTGCCGTAGTCAAGCCTGTAATCGGACTGGCAACTTTCGGCGTTTTGAAGCTCGAAAACAACGACGAAAGTATTCTCGCTGCTGAAAAGCATGTTGACTCCTTGCTCGAACGCTCTCAAGTTATGGTGCAGGACTATTTGCCTTCAGTTCAGACTTATGGTGAGCGGGCGCTTTCATTTATAGACGGCAAGTTCTCGCATGTAGTGCGCAAGTCTGCTTTTCAGAAACTGGCTGTGGCCGGCGCTGCCGGAGAGAGCGCTGCCGAGCCGGCTGCAGACGAGCTTTCGGCTGCCGGGGAAATTCTCTCTTATTTGAAAGAAACGCCTCTTTATGCCCGCGTAGATTTACTTCGCGATCGAAATAACAAGCCACTTTTAATGGAACTTGAGCTTGTGGAACCGTCTTTATTCTTAAAGAACAGTCCGAAATCCGCCGAATTATTTGCTGATGCTATTGCTCGGCGCCTTGCCTGTTTTGCGCATTAAGCGCAGTCGTAACCCTATTTGTTTTGTTGAAATCTGGAGGACCAATGACTAGCGATACACTACCTAAAGTTGCCGAGACTTTTGCCGGCTGCGTGGTGGATGGAAATCTGGAGGGCGCCTATGATTGCTTCAGCGAAAGCCTGAAAGCAACAATGAGTCTTGCTGAATTCGGCGAGCTTTTGCGCCAGGCTGAAAAGTCTGTGGTGCCACCCAAATCTTTCGACACCGATTCCAACTCATGTTCTTTTGAAGACATCAAAGACTCGGAGTTTCGTGGTGCACTGAACGCTAAAGAAGAAGTGCTTGCCAAAATCAACCCGGCTGATTTCATTCAATGGATGTGCATTCAATTTGCTCCGGATCCCAACGATCAGTCAACAAATCTGGATGCTTGTTATGACTTCTGGTTCATGGTTGTGGCCGAAAAGGGTGCTGAAAAAATCGCATTCTTTGAAATTCATTATCCGGAAT
>JAIEPM010000161.1 GCA_019748395.1 Candidatus Obscuribacterales bacterium | reverse complement strand
AACGTAGAATGCGAGGAAAAAGACCCTGCTTCCATTTTGAATTTTTATAAGTCTCTGATTCGGCTCAGACGCAGAGAAGCTGCGCTTAACTCAGGAAACTTGCAATTGCTTTTTCTTGGTATAAAAAATGTGCTTGCTTATCATCGCCAGTCGGGCTCCGAAAAGATACTGGTGGCGATGAATATGTCCCCTCACACGGAGACGATTTCAGTTAAGTCCGAGCAAGGCAAAAAGCTGCAGACTTTGATTTCGACGGCAACTTCGATTTCCGCCCAGAGAGATCCCGAACATTTGAATTTGGAACCCTTTACAGTTTACGTCGGGAAGTATCATTGACGAGTTCCGGACTGATGCTTCAGTGCCTGCCTGGGTATAAGAGCTAAGGGCAGGGCGGAAAGTGTTATATCGGACGGACAA
Organism: Candidatus Obscuribacterales bacterium; assembly: GCA_019748395.1. Classification (GTDB taxonomy): domain Bacteria; phylum Cyanobacteriota; class Vampirovibrionia; order Obscuribacterales; family Obscuribacteraceae; genus JAIEPM01. The sequence continues at coordinate 13,813 of JAIEPM010000161.1, read as the reverse complement.
GTGAGCAATTACGAGACCCTGAGATCATGGTATCTGGCCAAATTGCGTAAATCAGCAATTGAGGCGCAAGTATCAGGTCAGCTTACTCCCTCGGCGCTGATTGCCGCAGATAGAGAGGTAATTGAAAAGCTGATTGCCGAGCGAGGCGACTTTGAGGAAGCTCAAGAAGAGAAGTCAAAGGCGCTTCCTTACGCAATTGCAATCTGGGTTTATTTGATTTTTTCGCTGACTATCTCACTCTTTCTCTTTTGTTACTTAGATTTCGGAATTCTGGCCGGGGCTTTTATCAGCGCCATAAATCCTGCCAATTTATTTGCCTCAGGTCAATCAGTGCCTCATCCGATCGTGGTGCTGAGCACACAATTGGTATTTTTTGTTTATCCGGTTTTTGTTTTTCCTTTCATTTTGATGAATCAGAAGTCCTCCAGGTGATTTTATGAGCTTGAGCAATCGTGCCAAATTAATTGCCGGAATCACCATTTTGATTCAATTTGTGACTTTCTGTTTTTTAGCTTCGGCACTGGCGCAGAGCCACGCTAGCTCTACGATTGACGACCCTCTCAGGGCATTTATTTTTTTGAGTTCTTTTGCCGGACTGCTAATTATCGGCCTGCTTTATTTCTTTTTTGAGATCTTTGTTATTGAGCGGCTGAATTTTCTCTCTCAGGAAAAATGGTTGCAGTCCAATCAGAACCTGCCTTGGATGACCGCTTCTCCGGAGTTCTCGGGGATTTCCAACGCACTTAAGCAACTTTATTCCAGAAACAGCGAATCTGCCGAACGTGAAAATCTAATAGCAGATCACGCGCTTGATTTAATTTGCAGCCTGAGCACTAAGCGTGTGCTTCTGGCTATAAATCCGGCAAGCCTGGCTCAAATAGGTTATGCACCGGTCTCGTTAATCGGCAGAGCGCTGGACAAGCTATGCATGGAAGAAGATACGCTTCGTCTTGAGCAAGCTCTTGAGAAAGCTCGAAGCGAGCAAAGCCCTGTTCAGCTTGATCTGGTGTTGAAAACTATGCAGGGTGTATTGAAAGATTTTCGCTGGACGGTCGAATGGTCTGAGAGTGCCGGGCTCTATTACTGCGTGGCCAGGGATATAAGTTCTGAAAAGCAACTTGAAAGAGTTAAACAAGAATTTTTCTCTATGGTGAGCCATGATTTGCGCACACCAATAACTTCGGTGCGAGCTTTCATGACTCATCTTGAAGAAGGTGGTCCTTATGGAACTCTTACGGAAAAAGGGAAACGTCATCTGAGCGGCGTGGAGGACAATCTGGATCGAATGATTCGCCTCACAACAGACTTGCTCGATCTCGATAAACTGGAAGCCGGTAGCATGCAACTTGAACAGGCTGTTATTAAAGTCAAAGATTTGATCGAGCATTCCGTAAATTCAGTCAGACAACTGGCAGAGCAAAAACGCGTCAGTATCAATGTTCAAGACAGTGAGCTGGAAGCTTATGGTGACATTCACAGGCTGACTCAAGTACTTGTTAATTTGCTTTCTAATGCTATTAAGTTCTCGCCGGAAGATTCCACAATAGAGGTCAATGTCGAGACTTTGCGCCATCAGATTGCTATTTCGGTTGTCGATCACGGACGAGGTATTCCGCAGTCTATGCTTGATATCATTTTCGAGCGATATAAGCAGGTTGATGTCAGCGACCATAAAGTCAAAAAGGGTTCAGGACTTGGACTTGCAATTGCAAAGGCTTTAATTGACGCCCATCACGGTCAAATTGGGGTCAAAAGTGAAGAAGGAAAAGGTACGAGCTTCTGGATACGAATCAACAAAGCCCGAAAATAGATTAAACGGCTCGACCGGTTTACGAAAATCCGAACTTTATTCAAAGCTAATCTTAAAGGCAGGCAGGGAAAGGAGCTTGTGTCGGCGCCCCTGAGAGACTCGAGGATTATGAGCGAAAGTCTGATTATAGCTTGCTAAGATCGATGCCAAGTAAGTCGATCACGTCCATGTTACAATTCCCTGACTAATAGTCTCCACAAGCGTTGAGGGATCTTTGATGCGAGTTGTTCTGAGCTTGAGTTTGACCTTGCTGGCAGTATGCACAACGGCCTCAAGCGCGGCTGATCTTATGGATGCCACAGCCAGCACACAGCTTCGCTTGCTCGAAATCAAATATTTCGAGCACAGTTTTGACAAAGACCCCATCGAAGATCGTGTTGAACGTATCGAACGTCTTGTTCGTGGTGACATCGGCAGCGGCAGTCCGCAGGACCGCATCAAAAGCATCGCTTCGACTTTAATTGCAGATGGCGAATCACTCAGCCCGATTGCCGACGCCGACAAAGCCGCAGCGGCCAGCGACAAGAGTTCCGGAAAGTCTGTTCAGAGTCAAGGCAAAGACAGAAGAAGCAATCTGGCTTACGATGATGAGCGCAATGACAGCAGCAGAAACGGCGACACAAACGAATATCCTCATGTGACTGTACTTGAGCAGGAAATCCTCGGACAGACGCATATGGGTGAGGCTCTGCCGGCTCGTCTGGCTCGTATGGAACAGAAAGCTTTCGGCTCTGCTTTTTCTCAAAACAATGATTATGGTGCTCGAACCGACAAACTTGAGGATTACGCAGAAAGAGTTCTGCACAAGCAAGCTTTTGCCGTAAACAAAGACATCGACAAGGAATACATCATTCCTGTGAGCCGAAGTTCCAGAACTTCATATCCAGCCATAGGTCTGGATTCAGGCTCCGGTCCTGAATCTGCTTTTGAACACTTCTTTGCCGGTTCGCGTCGATCAGTGCCTAACTCATTTGTGCCGGAAGAAAATCCGACTTCCAATCTTTCGCAAATAGATGAGGATCCGGCTGTATTTCAAAAGGATCCGCCGCCCAATTCTTCTCGCATGATTACGCGAGTGGGCTGGTGTGAGATGCAGGTATTTGGTCACACTTTCTCACAAATGCATCTGACTCAGCGGCTTAGACAATTATATGATGAGGTTCGTCCTGCCGGTGTCAAACAATCGGATATGCAGCTTATGGATGATCTGGATCCAATTGAAAGCGCTGTAATCGCAAAACATGGCAAGCAAAGCCTCAGCTCAGGCTCGGCAAGTCCTGTGCGCTAAGCTTTGTTTTTAAGCAATCAGTCCAGAATTGAGAGATCTACACCCAGTCTTTTCAGAATGTCGGCACTCAAAAGCACGTTTTGTTTGAGGGGAGTGCGTCCATAGGCAGCCACGACTGCGGAGCTTTTTGTGATTGCTTTTGATTTGAATTCTCGTTCCGGTTTTGCAGAACGCTCTCTTGTAGCTTTAGTTAGGGGCTCTCTGCTTGGTGCAGTCGTCGTTTGTTCGGCTATTATCGATGCTCCGACAACGCGCTCGTGTTTGAATTTGTCATGGAGCATTTTAAGAGAACGAAATTCAGAAAGCAAAACTCTGGATAACGGCTTGCCTCGCCGATCGGGAAGGGCCAGGATCGATAGCCGTCCGTCCTTTTCCGTAAATAAAACTACTGTGTAATCTCTTTTGCTGAATTCGCCGGTGGAAACAGCATAGAGATTCTTCAATACTTCATTGGACTCGACAAAATCCAGTGCCGGTTTTTCAAGGGCCTGTCTTGAGCAATTCAAAAGTAAGTCCAGCTGATTTTTGCCGGGCTCTGAAGGTACTCTGCCGATTACTTTTAAAAGCTGCCTGTCTTTTATGATTGCTGCGCCGACAACTTTATCCTTGTCTTTGAAAGTTTCAAACATGCTGCGTGAATCGGTAAAATGAAAACTGCGATAACGTGTCAGGACTTTGCCGTCTTCCGTGGTTTTAGAAAGCAGCTTGAAGCTCGATGCAGGAAGTAAGTCGCTGTCTGAATACTGAGCGCTATCTTCCGACTCTTCTAGTTCTCCGTCTTCGCCGTCTTCATCTTCAAGTTCTGCAGACTGCGTCGAACTTTCGTTTTGACTTTCCTCGGTCTTGTTTTCTTCCGATGTGGATTGGTCCGCGCTGAAGCTCTCTGTTTCTGTTTGGAGCTCCTCAGGCTTCAGTTTGAGTTCTGGATTAGAGCTATCGCTTTCAAGCTCGAGCTCCGATTCGCTCTCGGTATTATCATCGGCGATGTTTTCTTCGCCTATTTCTAAATCTTGAAGTTCAGCTTCAGCCGGCTCATTTTGCTCTTGAGACCCGGCTGCCTCAGCATCCTGCTCCCGGCTGTCTGGATTTGCGTTTTGCCCCGAACCGTTGTTCAGAGCTTCGGCAAGCTGGAAAAGCAATATGTATGAATCCTTATCCACGGCTTTCTCTTTGCAGAGCGTAAAGAGTTCGTTCAGTACGGCGTGAGATTCGATAAACTGTCGGCCCGGCTTGCCGACAGCTTCTTTCGATAATGAAAGCAGTACACGAAGCTGATCTTTGGTCCCTTCGGCCTGCGGCAGGATGCCGAAGCTGGCATTGATTTTGCCGCCGGCTATAATGCAAGCTCCCACCACTGGTGGTGCGGAGCGGAATAATCTGAAAACACGCTTGTCGTCGCTGAATTCTTTAGGACGAAAACGGGTGAAAATCCTGCCGTCCGATGAGGGGCGGGAAATTAACTCGAGCTCGGAGTTCGGTACCAGTTTTTTTGCTTCCTGTGGTCTGGCATTTTTTTCCGTGCTTTCAGTACTGATTTCTGCTGCTTTGCTTTCGGATTTTGCCGGCTCTGATTCATTTTCAATGGCGGATTCCATTGCACTCATGCCCGAATCCGGCTCATGCGGCTTGATTGGCTCTGTAGTCAGCTGAGTTTCCGCTTCTTTAGTGCTTTCTAACTCAGATTCAGTATGCACGAGCTCGATGGCGCCGGCAGGAATGCTTTCATAGTTTGCGGCGTTTTGACGAGCTTCCGCCAGGGCCTTGGCTGCTTTCATTTTTTCAGCCTTGGCTTTTGCGTTTGAGCTTTTGGTTCGTCTGAAAAGTAAAATATAGGCACCTTCCGGCAATTTCTTGCTGCTGCTTTTCTTGAGCTTTCCGAATACCGGATGTGATTTCACCCAATCTTCGATTTTCTTCTTTTTGCTGTCCTGAAGATCTTTTTGCTCTTTTTCCAGTTCTGCTTGAATCATGTCTAAATGCTCACCGGCAAGTTTTTTGTTTTGTATTTTATGCAGGGATTCTTGAGAGCCTGCAATTTTTCGAAAGAAGGACAGCTCTTTAAATATTTCGCTGAGCTCACGAGCCAGACGGGGCGATTTATCGCTATCATCAGGCTCAGTTTCCTCGATATATTTTTTGCAATCTTGGATGAGGGACAAAAGATTCTTTGTCCCTTTCAATTTATCCGTGTTCTGTTTCGATTGAAACTTTTCGACGGCTTGCCTGGCTTTAGCGAGGAGTTCTTCCATAATGCCACTATTTTACAGAGATACTGGCTCCGGAGCCTTAAAGGTCAAGATAGATTCACATCAGCTTTCAATAATCGGCTGATATTCTTCTTCACTTAGCCCGAAAGTCCATGCTACAGCTTGCTTAGCGCTTCTGGTCTCCGGTGGGACTCTCAAAAAATAATCTTTGAAGCTGCCGTCGGGTTCGGGCGAAGAATTGACCACTTTAACCATAAGCAAAGCTTCATCGCCTGGAATTTCTTTGCGGTAAAGGATACCGCAGTCATCCTCATGTATCTTTTCGGCTCCGGAGTCCTTGAGGTATCGAATCTCGCCGTAGCGTTCGATTAAAACTCTTCTGATTTCGGCATTGCGAGTGCTTTCGATTTCTTCAATAGTTATTGAATCCGGATTTTCGATAATTCTTTCATCAACTATGACGCCGTGCCAGGCATATTCTTTGAAGCCGTCTTCATAAACGAGGGCGGCTTTGTTTGGGGCATGCAATCTGCCGTGTGGGTCAAGTTCAAAGTTTTGAGCTTTTCGGCAGGCAAAAATCACCTTGTCCAGACAAAGTACTGCACTGCAAGATTGCGATAGCTTTGTCCAGCAGAGGATTTCGGCTTTGTAGTCTGAAAAAGCTTCTGCACTGATCTCTTCCATCCAGACGTGAGCGTTTGTAACTGAAGGAAGCGACAATGGCAGATAAACACAGTGATTAAGCTGGTATGCCGGTTCTGCTCCCATGCGGTTGATTAGTGAGCGCATCGATTGTTCGGCGCCTGCATAAACTCTATTGATATGTTCATAGCTGGATTGAAACTCTTGCCATTGAAGCGGAGCGCCGTGCCTTAAGCTCTGAAAAATGCCGGACAAATCCGCATTCAGCTTTCGAAGTCGATCCCGGACGAAATTCAAATGCCAGAGTCTCATCGCCCAGAAATGGCGGTAAATGATTTCTTTCGGCAGTTGAGACTCAAAGTCCTGCAGCTTTCCTGACTGAAACCAGAATTTGAGTTCTTCTTTAGATCGTTGACAAAGAGCCGCTTCCAGTTCCCCATATTGCTCGGCTATGCGACTTGTTTGTTTCATGCCCCTGAGTAATTGCTGACCACCGTGAGCCCAGAGCGCTTGCCATGATTCCTCAAAATCATGCGACCACTGCTCATCGAAGTCTCTTTCAGCCAGAACACCGGAAACTATTTGCCAGGCATCACTGAAAAATAACCCGATCAGCAAAGACGGCAAGGTCGCCATTTGATATGGGCTTTGACACCAGATAATTGCAGGGGCGCTTTTGCCGTGAAGCTTATAAAGTTCGGCGGCGCTCTCGTGCACAAGTTCGTCTGGACCGACCTCAGACGCTTTGCTGAAAACCAGCCTTTTGCTCAAGTCCTGAGCCAATTTATCTGCGAGCAGTCTTAAAGAAGGTCCCGAGCTGGAGCTCGTTCATTATGGCACAGGCTTTTGACGCGAGCGAGCTAAAAACTGTTTTTCATTGCTTTCAGCATGGCGTCCGTTTCTCTGGATTTGTTTTCGTAGAATTTGTTTGCTTGATGCTTGCTAATAAGATCAGCCGCGACTCCGACTCCGATCGCTCCAATTGTTGCAACAGCAGCTATTTTTCCGGGTGCTAGCGATTTTAGGGCTTGCAGAGAGAAGTCGGCGCCGACCTGTTTGAGGTATGAGCCTGCAGCAAATCCGACTGCAGCCGTGCCTCCCCAGAACAAGCCATGATTGAAAGCCTGATTACTCACATGATCTCTAAGCAGGTCTTTGTTTTGCATCAAGCCGAATGCCTGGATGTCGGCTCTGGAAATACCTTTGGCGGAAAGATCGCCATCAAGCGAGTTGAAAGTGCTGAACCCGGAACGCATAATTTGCGCCAGAGCGCGATTTTCGCTGCCGATACCGGTGATGCCGTCGTTTCGCCGTAATTTTGCATCATCCAGAAAACCGCTTTTCTCGCGGTCAAGTTCGTCAAAGCTGCAGAGCAGCTTGTCTGCTAGAGTCTTTGGGTTGTCGAGCAATGATTTTGCTTGCTTGCGGGCAATTAAATCGCCGACTTCAGATGAGCCTTTGTTGAGCAAGCTCAACTGGGGAAATCCCAAGCCTGCAGCGATTCCGGCTGCTCCGCTCAGCTTTTCGGCATCAACATTTTGAACTGCTTTGCCTGCTTTTTTAGCCAGATCTTCAAGATCAGCGCGGCGTATCTGCTCGCCTGCCTTATCTGCCAGTCCTTTTACGTCTATCTTTTCGACTTCTTTTTGTACGCCTTCAGCTAGCGATTTGCCTTTTCCCCACAAGCTTTTGCCGAAATCGGCCAGCTTCTCGCTCTGCTCGCTAACTCGCTCCAATGAATCCTTTCCGGAAACACGCTCATGCGCATCCTGCTCGCCCATATTAAGATCCTCTCACCAATCCCTTGGCGGCAGTATAGGCGAAACTTTTAGCCTGCACAGTGGGGGAATTCCCATAGTCGGCATTTAGCTGTTTTCAGATTGCGAGCAGAAGCATTAGCTGCCTGTTTTCAGGCTTGTTGTCAGCAGGCTGTGATCTGAAAGACCGCGGGTAATGAGCGGATTTTTGAAGAATGGATTTACCGTTTGATCTGCAAGGCTGCTCGGCAATCCTTTATGCAGGAAGCCGTCCAGTCTGCCGCCCATCGCCTGAGTGGTCGATGTGTCGCCGGGATTGTGAATCTGGAAGCCTGCCTGCTTCAGCGGGTCGAGCTCATGGGTCTTATCGAGGAATGTGTTCCAGTCTCCGGCAATCACGCCTTTGAAATTAGGACCAAGTTCGCGGGCCAGAATTTCAGCTTGCAGAGTTCTTACCGGAGCGGTTTGCTCCGGTCCGCCGCGCATTGATTTGAGGTGAACGACCACGCCTGAGAGCTCGTTTCCTGTGGCTGTGTCTTGAACGTCAACTTTGAAAGCCGGTCTTAGATCGGGAATGTTATGAACATTGGCGACTGCATCTATGGATGTTGTGTTCAGAACTTTCAAACGGGGATTGATCAGGAATCCGACTGCCTGTCCTCTGCTGTTCTCTGCTGAAATAGCATAGTTGTAGCCTGTGTCTTTGGCGATTTGTTTGAGACCTTCAGCATTGACTTCTTCTACGAAAAGTAAGTGGTGTCTGGGCACGATTTGCTGATATGTATCTTTGAAATATTTTGCTTTATCCGCGGTCAGGAATTCCATGTTCCACTCACCGAGAATCAGGTCGCCGGTGGGTTTTGCAAATGGCATATCTTTCAACATCTTTGTTACTTCAGTTGCAACAACTTTCGCGTCGGGTAGCGGACGCGGTTTCTTGTCGCCTTTGAAAGCTTCCAGAATTTCAAGATTGCTGGCATCCGGATGATGGAAGCCGCGTTGAACTATTTCCTCGGGAGTTAATTTGCCGAATTCTTCCGGGCTTGGGTATTTGACTTTATTGGCATTGACGAACTGCGAATGTTCTTCTTGCAGTCTTGCCAGTTCGGCGAAATTTTCTTTCGAGTTGAAATCTTTTGTTAACTTGGCGATTTCGTCGAAATTGACTGGACCTTTTCCATTCAGAGTTGCATCTTTTCCGAGTTTAGCCTCAATGATTTGACGGGCGGCATCTACCTGAGAGGCTGCTGCTTTTGCTTCAAAAGCTTGTTTTTGCTGCTGAATTTTGTTGTTCATGTAGTCTGCGCCCAGTCCCATGACTGCGTTCATGGTCATGCCCTGAACAGCTGATTGCAGAACAACATCGCTTTTAGCAAACTTGAGGTTGGAGGCCAGCTGTGAGGTTTCAGCCATAACTGCGCCGCCTGCAAAACCTATTAGCGGATAGGCAACCGCCTTTTGTAAGAGAGGCAATTCTTTGACCATGCTGTTACCGGCACCGAAAACCGCCAGTCCGGCTCCCATACCGATTGCGTTGCCGAGTCTTGTGTGGTCTGCATCAGGTTTTTGAAGGAAGCCGTATAAACTGGCACCGGCTACGGTGGCAACCCTTTCCGAAGTTAAATAAGGATTCAAGGTGGCGCCAAGAGCAGTTCCTGCCAATCCGCGGTCTGCGGCGCGGAAGGCGGAGCCGGTGGCTGCACTCATCAGAGCAAAGGGTAAGGCTGCGCCGACACCGCTGGATAATCCCTGTGCGAACCATTCGCTGCTGTAGGGCTTCGCTTCTCCTGTGTGCAAATGCAGGGTCGGCAAGTTTACAAGGTCGGCAGCAGTGTTATAAATCCCCAGAGGTCCGGCATTGATGGCAGGATTCAATACATTTTCCTGAACCCAGCTAGGCGAGAACTTGTTTGGTGCTTGCTTAGCAAGTAGTTCGGCCGTCGTGTAATTTATCTCTGCCATTTTATAGCCCTCCAATTCCACGACTATCATTTGTTGCAAGACGGTAATAAAACATGGGAAATTTACGCAAGCTGCTACGTAAAAACCCGGGTGGAGCGGCGGCTGTTTATCAGGGTTTTGGGCGCCGATAAGCTTTTCGCGCTTTGCTTAGATAAATGCAATGTTGGCTTTAGAAGCGGCTTTTCGTGCCTTTTCTTAGCGTTCGCTAATCTTTTCTCCTGTCCGTATCACTGAATCTGAGCGGGTTTTCATATTTTTCTGCTTGCTTTGAGAATGGCTTCTTTCGAAATCACGGTTCATTTATATGCAGCATAATTCTTGAAGAGAAATATTCTGCTTTTCTGTTCGGCTTACGACTCGTATTCTGGCAATTGCTGCTTGCGCTTCACTTGAAACCTGTTTGCGATTGACTCATACTTGCTGTCATATCCGGTGAGGACAAGCCTTTGTCAGATTCTGCAGAAAAGCGAAAAGAGATTTTGAGCAGCGCAAAAAGAGTTGTGGTCAAGCTCGGCACAGCCGTACTAATGCGTGAAGAAGGAGGAATAGCACTCAGTCGCTTTTATTCTTTTGTGGAAGATCTGGCGCGCCTAAAAAAATCAGGAAAAGAGGTTCTGCTGGTTACCTCCGGTGCGATTGGCTTAGGGGTCAGAAGTCTTGGCTTGGCAAAACGTCCAAAAGATCTGCCTGGCAAGCAAGCCTGTGCCGCGGTGGGACAGGGTCGCCTGATGTCCCTCTATTCCGATGCTTTTGCAGCCATGGATGTACTTACCGCTCAAGTTCTACTGACTGAGGACGATTTTGCCAATCGTCGTCGCTATTTGAATTTGAGAGGAACCATTCAATCTTTGCTGGATTTTCAGGCTCTGCCAATTATCAACGAAAATGATACTGTCGCCACCGCCGAACTTGAAACAGTACATGGCGCTCCCAAGAAAGTTAATTTCGGTGATAACGACAAGCTCTCGGCTCTTGTGGCAGGAAAAGTCGATGCAGATTTATTGCTCATACTCACTGATGTGGATGGTTTGTATACTGCCGATCCAAGAACAGACAAAGATGCAAAACTGATATCAATTGTTGAGAACTTGAGCCCTGAGTTTGAGGCTCAGGTTATGGGTTCAGGCAAAAGCGGTGCCGGAACTGATCTTGGGCGGGGCGGCATGAAAACGAAGCTGGAAGCCGCGCGTGTAGCAACGCAATCAGGCTGTGCCACCATAATTGCAGGCGGTAAAGAAGCAGGCATAATTTCCAAAGTTTTCAGTGCCGAAGAAAAAGGAACCTTGTTTTTGCCTGGTAGCGGCATGGCAGGCAAACTTCGCTGGATTGCTTTTGCCACAACAGTTTCAGCCTCGCTGCATGTCAATGAAGGTGCACGCAGCGCACTGCTTAATAAGAAAGCAAGTTTACTTCCTGCCGGGGTGGTGAAAGTTGAAGGTCAGTTCGAGCGTGGTGATGTGGTGAGTATTGTGGACGAAAGGGGAAAAGAATTCGCCAGAGGAATAGTGAATTATTCAAGTAATGAAGCCCAAAAAATTTCCGGGCTTCATTCTGAACTTATTGACGAGATGCTCGAATCTAGAAATTATGACGCTATCGTCACTCGAGATAATCTGGCCATTCTTGAGTCTGTAATAAGCGGCTGATGAGGAGATCTGGAAATGCAGGGAGCTGCTGAAAGCAATGTTTTGGCTCTAGCCGAAGCCTCCAAGCTCGCTTCGGCGGAGCTGGCGCTAAGCAGTACGCAATTGCGTCAGCGCGCTCTTCTGGCGATTGCCGAAGCCCTTGAACTAAATGCTGAGAAAATAGCCGCCGCAAACGAAATTGACCTTGCAAACTGCAAGAAGCGTGTTGAAAATGGCGAGTTGAAAGATAGTCTTTTTCAGAGATTGAAATTTGATAGAGCCAAAATTTTGTCTACAACTCAGGGTATCAGGCAGATTGCTGCTATGCCGGAGCCTCTGGGCGTTTCCACTCTGGCTCGGCAGTTGGACGAGGATCTCGAATTATACAAAATCAGCTCTTCCATCGGTGTTGTTGCAGTCATATTTGAGGCCCGTCCGGAAGCAATGCCCCAGATTCTGGCTCTCTGTCTCAAAACCGCAAATGCCGTGCTTCTAAAAGGTGGAAGTGAAGCTGAAAGAACAAATCGTCTCTTGTTTGAAATTATGCAAAGTGCAGCTTCGGCTGCGGGTGTTCCACAAGCAGCTTTTGCCTTGCTGGAAACGCGTGCTGATGTCAAACAATTGCTCAACGCTGATGCATTTGTTGATTTGATTATTCCAAGAGGCTCAAACGAACTTGTGCGCAGCATTCAAGAAAATACTCGCATACCTGTGCTTGGACATGCCGCAGGAATCTGTCATGTTTATGTGGACAAAACAGCCGATTTGAAGATGGCTGAGGAAGTGATTCTTGATAGCAAGTGTCAGTATCCATCCGCCTGTAATGCCGTGGAAACGGTTCTCATTCATAAAGATGTATTAGAGCGAATTTTGCCTGCGCTTTGCGCTGCTCTGCAGAAAAGAGCTGTTGAGTTGCGTGTGGATGAATGCTGCCTGCAAAGTCTTGAAAAAATCACGAATGCCGAGCACGACTTTGATTTCGATTTGCTGAAAGCTGCAAACGAGAATGATTGGAAGGAAGAATACGGAGAGCTGATTCTTTCGCTCAAGGCTGTTTCTTCAATGCAAGAAGCGATAGAACATATCAATAAGTTTGGTTCAGGTCACACTGAAGCAATGATTGCTCAAGATCGCACGCGCTTCGAGAGGTTTTTCAGAGCAGTGAATTCGGCGGGAATTTATTTGAATGCCTCAACCCGCTTTGCAGACGGCTATCGTTATGGCTTTGGCGCTGAGCTTGGCATATCTACATCAAAGATGCATCCGCGCGGACCTGTAGGTATCGAGGGTTTGCTTTCCTACAAATACAAAATTCTGGGAAAGGGACATCTGGTAGCTGATTACAGCGGGACAAATGCGAAAGTATTCCTGCATAAAGATTTGTCTTAGACGGCAGAATTCGGATTGTTTTTGAAATTAACTAGCTGAAAAGCGTTATCTATCAATGAGATAGCGACTTTTACTTATTTACTGCTAAAGTTAAAGAAGAGCGAAAGGAGATGCATATGAGATTAATAATACGTCTGCTTCTCTCAGCATTGGCATTTACCAGCATTTTGCCTTTAATTCCCGGAATACAATTCCACGGCGGTTTTATGACTGCCTTGCTGCTTTCCATTGTGTTTGGATTGATGTTGTGGGCAGTCGAAGTTCTGGCACTTGCTATTGCAGCGATATGGACAATCGGCAGTTTCGGGCTGGCACTGCTCTGGCTGATACCCTTGTGGGTTGTCGGTTTCTGGCTTTTGCCTTGTTTGTCGTTAATGCTGACTGCTTCTGTGCTACCGCAGTTTTTAAGTATCAGCGGTTTTATACCGGCGGCACTGGCTGCTTTTCCATTGCTTTGTGTCGGGCTTCTAACCAGTAAGGTTTTCTGGACTGAAAAGAAGTCTTAGCTTCCGATTGCAGGCTTCCGATTTGTCAAGCAAGCTTAGTGTCTTGAGCTGCGCTAAAATGAATTGCTGAAAATTTTCAGCGGCTCGGCAAGGAAGCAGCAAGTGAAAAAGAACGAAAAACTGAGGAAAATTGAGCAACTGGTCGGACCTTATCGAATTAAGGACGGGAAGGGCTTTCGGCTGAAGGATATCGACCCTTCAGATACTCAGGAGCTCGGTTCAGAGCAGAAAGAGGAAGCAAAAGAATTACTCAGTAAGGGTGTTGAGTGGCTGGCTGAATTACAGGAAAAACTTTATGCGCAAGATCGCTGGGGCGTTCTGCTGATATTTCAAGCTATGGATGCAGCCGGTAAAGACGGTACGATCAAGCATGTAATGTCCGGTGTCAATCCTCAGGGCTGCCAGGTCTTTTCATTCAAACAACCGTCTTCCGAAGATCTCGATCACGATTTTATGTGGCGCTATTTTAAGTGCTTTCCCGAGCGCGGACGTATCGGTATTTTCAATCGTTCTTACTACGAAGAAGTTCTGGTTGTGCGTGTGCATGATCTTGTTCAGAATCAAAAGCTTCCTGAGCGGCTGGTCACCAAGGATATATGGAAGGAACGTCTGGAAGATATTCGCTGT
>JAIEPM010000058.1 GCA_019748395.1 Candidatus Obscuribacterales bacterium | reverse complement strand
ACTTCTATCGCTTTTGTGCTGGCGGCGGCCGGCTTTAAAGTTGCTAAGTTCGGAGGGCGTGCAGCCAGCGGCAAATCGGGCAGTTTCGATTTTCTGGAGATTCTCGGAATTGAAAATCAATTGCCGGTTCAGAATACTTCCGATGCTCTTTCAGTCTGCGGACTGGCTTTTATTTTTGCTCCCCGGGTTTATCCGATCTTAAAAAGATTGATGCCGCTTCGAAAAGCTTACGGCAGACCGACTGTTTTGAATTACATCGGACCGCTTCTCAATCCGGTGGCGCCTTCTTCAAGAATTATGGGTATTTCTTCAAATCCGGTGCGCAAGCTGGTCGCTCAGCATTTAAGCAACTGTCCCAAAACCCGCAAAGCCATGCTTGTTACTTCCGCCGGACACCTTGACGAACTGTCGATTGATGAGTACAGCGAAATTTCACTCATTGATGAAGGACTGATTCATGAATTCGAGCTGGATCCGTCTACTCTGCCTTTTATTAGTAGCAAAAATGGCGCTAAAGCTGGAGAATTCGATGCGCAATCAAATGTGCGCAGTTTCCTGGAAATTGTCGAGGGAAAGGACAAGGGCTCCGATGAATATAAGATGATTCTTCTAAATTCAGCAGCTGCGTTATTTTTATTGAAAGCCTGTCCGTCGATGAGTGAAGGCATAAGGCTAGCAGCAGAACTTATTTCTGCCGGTTCTGTTTTTGAGACTGTGGAAACCTGCCGGAGGTTTTATGCCAGGCTTTCTGACTGAAGTTGTCGCTCACAAAAAGAAAGAAATTCAGGAAAAGCAAGCTCGTTTGCCCTTAGAACAATTGCTTGTCGATTTGGAGCCGGCCAGGGGTCGTTTTCTTTCGGCTCTAAATGCTCCTTCACTTAATCTCATTGCTGAAATAAAGCCACGCTCGCCTGCTCTTGGTGTGCTGGAGTCTGCAATTTCAATAGAAGAAAGAATCGAGCTTTATTCTCGTTACGCCTCGGCTATTTCAGTCTTAACGGACGAGAGATTTTTCGGTGGCAGTATTGAGCTCCTGAAAACTCTAAGCGCAAGTACAAAAGTGCCCTGTTTGCTGAAGGATTTTGTAATTGATCCATATCAAGTATATGAGGCGAGAAAAGCAGGAGCCGAAGCAGTTTTGCTTATTGCCAAAATACTCGAGCGGCCTTTGCTCGATCGCCTGTATAAACTCATCAAAGAGCTGTCCATGACGGTTGTATTTGAAGTGCAAAGCGAGGCGGAAATGGAGATCGCTGAAGAGCTCGCAGCCGAGCTGGTTTTGATTAATAACCGCAATCTGGAAACATTGCAAATCGATTTGAATACAGTGCCTCGCTTAGTTGCTGATTTGAATTTTTCGACAAAAATCGTGGCGGCAAGCGGCATTGAGAATGCTGCCGATTTCTTGTTTTTAAGACCTTTCGCGTCTTGCTTTTTAGTTGGTTCGGCGCTTATGAAAGCAGGCTCGCCTCAAGAAAAATTTGAGGAGTTCTTAGAGGCCGAAGCTCAGTATCAAGCTTCAAAAGAGGGTGAAAAATGCCGTCCGTAAAAATTTGTGGTATCACTAATCTTGATGATGCTGCCCTGGCAGTTGAGCTCGGTGCTGAATATCTGGGTTTTATCTTTGCTGAAAGTCCAAGGCAAATTCAAGCTGCCGATGCTCGTTTAATTAGAAGAAAGCTGGCGGATAAAGTAAAGTTTGTCGGTGTTTTCAGGAATCAAGACAGTCGTTTGGTCGGCGATACTGCAGATGCGTTGCGTCTGGATTTCATTCAATTGCACGGTGAAGAAAGCCCTGACTATTGCAGGCAAATTTCCCATCCAATCATAAAGACCTTTGAAGTCAATGAAAACTGTGAAATTCAAGGAGACCCTGCTTCCTATTCAGTGCAGGCTTATTTGTTCGACAGAGCAAAATCTCAGGCTGCCGACTCTTCCTGGATTGAAAAAGTCGCGGCTTTGCAAACAGCCGATTGGCAGCGCTGGCAACCGTTTTTCATTGCCGGTGGGATCACTGCCGAAAATCTGGAGCATGCACTCAAGCTCGCTCCCTTCGCCATAGACCTGGCATCGGGCGTGGAAAGCAGTCCGGGGCTGAAAGATCCTGAGAAATTGAAAGAGTTTTTTCGAAAATTGCAAGGAGCAAGCTGATGATAAAAACAGGTCTTTTCGGAAAATATGGGGGCATTTTTGCACCGGAAACACTCATGCCTGCTCTTGAAGAGCTGGAAGCTGCGTTTTTGCGATTGCAAATGGAAGATGCGTTCAATGATAGTTTCCGCAAAGTAATGCATAACTATGCCGGACGCCCGACACCTTTGTATTTTGCAGAGAATATTTCCAAAGATTGGGGTGCCCGTATTTACTTGAAGCGTGAAGACCTCTTGCACGGCGGTGCTCATAAAACCAACAATGCGATCGGACAGGCACTTCTGGCTCGCGAGCTGGGTAAATCAAGAATCATCGCCGAAACCGGAGCCGGTCAGCATGGCGTGGCGACTGCCATGGCCGGTGCTTTGTTTGGATTGAAGACTGAAGTGTATATGGGTGAAGTCGATATGCAGAGGCAGCATGCAAATGTGCTGCGCATGCAGTTGCTTGGAGCGACGGTGCATCCTGTAAAAAGCGGTGGGCGGACCTTGAAAGATGCCATAAATGCAGCCATGCGAGACTGGATTGCCACAGTTCAAGATACGCATTATTTGCTTGGAACCGCAGCCGGACCTCATCCTTTTCCGAGCATCGTCAAATTTTTTCAAGCCATAGTAGGCGAGGAAGCCCGTTTTCAGATTCTAGAGAATTTTGAAATTCTGCCTGATTATGTAATTGCTTGTGTCGGTGGCGGCTCAAATGCAATCGGTATATTTAACGGTTTCATCGATGACCGGGAGGTTCGACTTGTCGGTGTGGAGCCTGCCGGTAAAGGCTTGAATACTGCCCGTCATGGAGCTGTGCTTGCCAGAGGTAGCGATGGCTGTTTGCACGGCATGATCAGCAAAGTATTGCAAGACGATGACGGTCAAATACATGAAACTTACAGTGTTGCCGCCGGTCTCGACTACCCGTCGGTTGGTCCGGAGCACGCTTTTCTTTCAGCTTCCGGCCGGGCTGAATATCAATCTGCCAGCGATGACGAAGCAATTGCGGCCTATCATGAACTTTCCTGTCGTGAAGGTATTATTCCGGCCCTTGAAAGTTCACATGCGCTGGCCTATGCCAAGAAACTGGCTTTGGGAGCAGGAAAAGGCAAAGATATTCTGGTAAATCTTTCCGGTAGAGGCGATAAAGATCTCGAACAGGTAATGAATTATGCAAAATCAAAATAGGTATGAGAAAACTTTTGCCAGACTGGCTCTGGAAAGACGTAAAGGCTTCATCCCTTATACGATGCTTGGTTATCCTGAGCCGGAATTTTCTTTTGAAATTCTTGAAATTCTGGCTGCCAACGGCGCGGCAGCACTTGAACTTGGACTTGCATTTTCAGACCCTCTGGCTGACGGACCTCTGATTCAGGATGCTGCTGTTAAGACTATTGAAAGCGGTTTCAAAACAAAACAAGCATTTGAAATAATCAGGAAGTTTCGGCAAAGAAATCAAGAAATTCCCGTAACGCTCATGGCCTATTTCAATTCGGTCTTAGCTCAAGGACCGGAGCGTTTTATAAAAGACGCTGCCGACTCGGGAGTTGATGGTCTTTTGCTTGTAGATTTGCCGCCCGAGCAGAGCCTTGAGATATCCGAACTCTGCCGACAGCAGGCTTTGCAGCAGATCTTTATTATTTCGCCGCTTACAAGCTCAGAGCGCATGCAAGTTCTTTCAGGCTTGGCTGGTGGTTTCCTTTATACAGTTTCGCGTCTGGGCACAACCGGTGTTGAAGAGCGTTACGATCAAAATCTTGAAGCTCTGATTAAGAAGGCTGCCGCTTTGACGAATCTTCCGATTGCTGTGGGCTTCGGTATTTCCACTCCGCAGCAAGCTCAAAAAATGTATGAGCTTGGTGCAGATGCCGTAATTTCGGGCTCCCGAATAATTGAGATTATCAAATCGGTTCATAGCGGCACTCTTGATAAAAACGCGATTGCCGATTATGTAAAATCAATGTCCGAAGCCGATTTGAAGTTGAGAGCCTGAGCTTTCTCGGCCGGTCTTATTAAATTGCTTAAGCTCAGTGAGGCGAGCTAGGAGTAGTTTCTCTAATACCTTTGGGTATGACGATTGTCGGCACTGAATCGATTGCTTTGTCTTCAATTTCGTCGAATCGTATTTTTTCAGCTTTCACCGACTCGTAGATTTTGTCCAGGTTGGTTTTGGCCGAATCGTAAATAACAATTGCCCAGTAAGGCTTGAAAATTGAAACATCTCCCTTGATAACGCCGTTCTGTTCGCGAATAGTTTTACCGACTCTTCTCAAGCAAGAGACGCAACTGGCTCCGCTGACGCGGAAGTCGGCGCGATGCAGCTTTTGCGAGCCTGAACTTTTGGGGGGAGAACTGCCTGTCGGAGCTGCATCCGCAGCGGGGAGCGCCAGAAAAGCGCCAAGCAAAGTTATGCAGAAAATTCCTGGAAGTTTGCTTTGAGAATTGCGCACAATAAGACTCCTTTGCCGAATCTGACAGCCGGGGCACTCTTTGACTGTCTGAATGAGGATTCTAACCCAAGTTGATTTTCTTGTCTTGCCTTTCAGACTACCGACCGGGAGCGATTGTTCCAGTTAGCTTCCGGCAATCAGGGGTATAATTCTCTGAGATTAGGTACCCAAGGATAGCTCTGAAAATGTTGAAACGAAGTGCCACAGGCAGCGCGATTACGGAAACCGGCCCGGCGCTCTTTCTCTTGATAGTTCTGATTTTCTTTCCAATGCTCGACCTGATCTCGCTGGGAGCCGGTTACATCATGTCCGGCATTTACCACGATTACATGATCCGGGAGCTGGCTTTGAGTGCGCCGCCCGGTTCCGGAGCCGATAGCTCCATCCAGTCGAAAGACAAGGCTATCCAGAAAATCAACAAGGACTTTGAAACGTCTAGCTTTTTCAATTTCTTGAGAATGTCTCCGGGAGATGCCTCGGTTGTGAGTGTGCAATATCTTCCCGACGATACAAATCCGACGACGGTGCAGTGTAAAACAAGATGTGTGATTCAACCATTTATCAGCATTCCCTGGTGGACAAATCTGCCCGGTCTTAATGCGCCGATAAATTTTGAAATGGAAACACAAAGACCTCAGGAAGAGAAAGGTCGCAACTGAACAAACTCGACTAGCTCAGGATTTCACGGGGTATAATGCCTCTGTGTGTTTCCACACCAAAGCAGTTATTCTTTAGCGAGGGAATTTCAGATGGGTGCTCGCAAATACGCTAGACGCAAACGCGGGAGCGCAATTGCCGAGTTTGGACCGGCAATGTTTTTCCTGATTATTCTGATCTTCTTTCCTATGCTCGATTTGCTGGGAATTCTGGCTGCATACTGTGTCGGCTGGTATTGCAATTTCATGTGTTGCCGGGAGTTAGCCGTAAGACGTTCGTCTGCTACTGAAGTTCAAAACGTCAAAGATGAAATCGCGGCCAGCCTGAAAGATTCAGGTCTTGTCACCTTCCTTGGAATTGATCCTGCTAATGCTGCCGATCTCAGTCACGACGCGCAGTACCCTGCCCCGGCTTCCGGTCAGCAGCCTGTGGTGATCTGCACTACTCAAGTTGCGGCCAGGCCGTTTATTACTATTCCCTGGTTCAGCCCTATCCCGGGCTTGAATGAAAGAGTTACTTTCACGATTGTCAGCTCAAGACCAAGAGAAGTGACTCAAAACTGAAGTGCTTTCCGGTTTTTGAATATTCACTTAAAGAGAGCCTAAATATCTGCTTTTCCAGGTAGGATTAATCTGGTATAATGTTGGCAACCTCAGTGCGGTTGATTTTCCGGTATAATCCCGCCTGTCACTTACTAGTTTGCTTCGTTTTGATATTACTCAGGAGAACTGAGGAGGGTGCATAGAATGTCTGCCAGGTCTTTTAGCTCGCGAAAAGGTCAGAGCATCATTGAAACCGTGGTTGGCATCATTTTTCTGGTGCCGATTGTACTCTTCCTTTTCGATGTAGCTGTTCTGGTTCTCTGCAATACGGCAAACGATAACCTGGCTAAAAGCTGTTGCAGGGCCGCAGCCAGTGCGGTGGATACTGCAACTAATACCGGCACGGCGGATAAAGCCTACGATGCTGCTAATGCTATCGCAGACAGTTTCGCCGTATCCTCAATTATCGAGAAACCGGGGGCTTCATTCCTGACGGGATTCAGTTACAACGACGGCACTGTAACTCCAAAAGGAACTCCGCCTGATCCGCCCGCTGCCACAGGTCAGGTTATTTGTGTTACTACCATGAGAGTAAAAGTGCCGGTGCCTTTCCCGTTCATACCCAGCCAGGTTGATTTCCAGGCTAAAGACGTGGAGCCGATTGTTTCCATAGCGCCTTAACTGTTTCAGGACGCCTGCTCGTTTTTTTTCGTTTCCGGTTCGGCTGTATTTGAGTTCAGCCCCGGGTTTTTGAGTGGATGCAATTTCCGTTTAATTCTAAGAGCGATATCTTTATAACGTTTGTCTTCATCCAGAAGTCTGGCGACCCTTTGTTCGATGTATGGATCTCGCCCGCCGAAGTGTAGATATTTGACGTAGTTGAATATTGCTCCCGGTCCGTTGTGATAGTTGTTTTGATAAATTTCGCCCAGGTGCAGATAGGCTTTGCTGTGCCGTGGATCCCCTTTTAGTCCGGCTCTGTATTCCTGTTCTGCCTCGTCGATAAAACCGGATTTTTGCAGAACGTCAGCTAAGGCGAAGTGCATACGTACGCCGAAAAATCCGAGTTTCAAGACCTGGCTGACTTCCTGCAGCACTTTTTGTCGCTCGGCTTTCCTTAATTTTGGCCAGAGCAATGAAACTAATCGCTTGGCCTGCTGCATTTGTTCGTCGCGGCGTGCCACTGCCATTGATACCAGAGCCGGATAAAGCGCCAGTCTGAAGTATCCCAACCTGCAATAGTTTCTTGCGGCGATGCCTGCCACTTCGTTGCGATTCATGTTTTCCAGATAAACAGGTAAAATCACAGCCAGGCTTTCACCATAGTGACCGAGATCTTCCAGTGCTTTTGCTTTGCCGACAATTGCCGGATCATAATGAGGATCAATCGAAAGATCTTTATCGAAAAGAGCAATCGCTTTTTCATATTGCCCTTTTTCCAGTTTCAGCGAGCCGATGGCAGTTGCAATGCCGAAGTCTTTGCTGTTTTTGAGGCTATTGAGCAGCGCCTCGGCTTCAGCTTGCTTTCCTTGCTTGTGCAAAATCAGAGAGTCGACAATCGCCAGGCTTGCATCATCGGGAAACTCTGATTTGACGAAGGGATAATAATACATGGCAAGTTCAAAATCAGAAGAAAGAACTTTCTTCTTGAATGCTTCCTGTGCAAACTTGAAGCATTCCTCTCCGTATGAGCGAGCGATTTCAGCCTCCGATTGGGCCAGCTCTTCCATCCCCATTTTTTCGTAAGCCGCCGACAAGATCAGATGCAGTCTGAAGTCTTTTGCACCCTCTTTAATTCTTTTAGCAGTGGATTCCATGAGTGGAATAACAGCGACTTGAATACTCTCTTTGTCGTCGTTTGTACGCTGAATCATTTCAATATACTCGGCCGCAGGCTGAAAGCCGGGGGTAGCAATTCTTTTCGGCGCGGCGGCTTTGCTTTCAGGAGCCTTCTTTTCTAAAGCCAGGACCGGCTGTGTCAGCACGGCCAGGGAGAGAAGGATGCTGCAAGTTACTCTGTTCATCTTTTGTCTCTTATTACTCAAGCTCACATATTAGCAATTCGGATAAGAGGCGTAAGTCTATTTAAATCTGAGCTGAAACTGCGCAAAGCCTGATTATAGCCTGCTTTGCTGAAAGTGATTAAGCTTAGGTAATCCCATTTCGGTTGTCAATCATAAATCATTATATGCAGCTCCCATTCTATATCTGGAGGTTTGTTTTGCACGGCGTGTCTATGTTTGTCCGCAAATTCGCAAGCGCTCTCTGCCTTTTAGTATTGCTGCTTACACCTATTCTGGAGCAACCTGTTGCCGCGCAACTGCCGCTTTCAGCTCAGCCGAAGCTAATACTCTTTCTGGTTGTAGATCAGTTTAGTTTTGATTATTTGAACCGCTTCAACGAGCGCTTTGGTGCCGGTGGTTTCAGATACCTGATGGACAACGGCGCTAACTTCACTAACTGCCGATATAAACATGCCACCACGCATACGGCTGTCGGCCATTCGATCATGTCTACCGGTGCATATCCATGGTCCACCGGTGTAGTAGCCAATACCTGGTACAGCAAACGCAAAGAAAAAGAAATCGAAGCCGTTGAGGACGACACTGTGCAGCTTGTGGGCGGCAACGGACCGGGAGCCAGCTGCCGAAGCATGGCCGGTTCAAGCCTTGGCGATGAAATGCGTCTTGCCACCAACGGCAAGAGCAAAGTTTTTACCTGTTCTTTGAAAGACCGCGCCGCACTGTTCTTAGCCGGGCGTATGGCAAACGGTGCTTATTGGTTTGACACTCGCACCGGCCATTTTGTCAGTTCTTCTCAGTTCGGCAGCACCATGCCCGGCTGGGTGAATGCTTTCAACGATCGTCGCGTAGCCGACAGTAGTTTCGGTAAGCCCTGGCAGCGCCTGCTACCCGAAAATCTATACAACGCTTCAACTAAAGACGACTACACATATGAGCGCGCCATCCCCGGTGACGGGCGTGTGTTCCCGCATGTGATCAGCGGTGGAGCCTCTTCGCCAAGCGAGCCTTTCTATCAAGCTTTTCGAATGACGCCGTTCTCAAATCAGATGCTTGCCGACTTTGCCAAGGAAGCCATTGAGAAAGAGAACCTTGGCGCCCGTGATGCAACGGACATGCTTGGAATTTCATTTTCGGCATCCGATTTTCTGGGACACTCATTTGGTCCTAACAGCCAGGAAATTGAAGATCTTTTCTTGCGGCTTGATCAAACTCTGGCCAGCTTCTTTCAATATCTAGATCAGAAAATCGGACTTGATAAATGCATGGTGGTTTTGTGTTCAGATCACGGTTGCATGCCGATTCCTGAGTTTCTCAGAGACAAGGGCTTGGACGCCGGACGCATTGATTCCAAAGCGATGATGTCTTTAATGGAAGCCGGTCTTGATCAGAAGCTCGGCGCCGACGACTGGATTGCTTCATTTCAGCCGCCCAATCTTTATTTCAACAGAAACACTATTTCCAAACAAAAAGTACGAAAGCAAGACGTGGAAGACATCGCCGCTCAAACTGCAGAATCAGTTCCTGGTGTCGGCGATGTTTATACGGCTTTCCAGTTTTATATGAATCAGATGCCGCCATCGCCGCATCTTGATTTTGCGAAGCGAAGCTATTTCACAAGCCGCAGCGGCGACCTTTTCATACTGCCGAAACCAGGCTATATCTTCAGCAGCGAGCCCAACGGTACTGGTCATGGCTCTCAATTCCGCTATGACTCGCAGGTGCCTTTGATTATCATGGGACCGGGAATCAAAGCCGGAAAATACACGCAAGATTGCAGCCCTGCAGATATTGCGCCGACTCTTTGTTCGATTCTTCATATCAACGTGCCCTCGCTTTGCGAAGGTCGTGCTCTTAGTGAAGCAATTTCACAAATCGCCGGTCCGGCTCGACCGCTCGGTTTAGTTTCCCAACCGGCTCAGTAGGCGCTTCTCATGCCTGAGCAAGAAAACAACATACTCTTTCTGGTAGATGGCAGTTCTCTGGCATTTCGCTCTTTCTTTGCTTTGCTGACCACAGGCATGCGAAATGCGGAAGGGCTGCCGACCTGGGCTGTGTACGGCTTCTTTGCGTCGCTTTTCGACCTTATCGAAAAACACTCGCCGCATTCACTGGCGGTTTGTTTCGATATGGCCGAGCCGACATTCAGGCATGAGCAGTTTGAGGACTACAAAGCACATCGCGATGAAATGCCTGATGATTTGCAATCGCAATGGCCGATTATAAAAGATGCGGTGAAAGCGCTTTCAATACCCTTATATGAACTTGCGGGCTGGGAAGCGGACGACATAATCGGGACTCTGGCAAAAAGAGCTCGTACTCGTGATTTGAAAACCGTGATTTTAACAGGCGATCAGGATGCATTTCAGTTGCTGGATGATCACATTCAGGTTCTTATGCCGACCAAGGAGGGATTGAAAACCTACGGTCGGCAAGAAGTTTACGACAAGCTTTCAGTTTGGCCTGAGCAAATTATCGATTACAAGGGACTTTGCGGCGACACTTCGGATAATATTCCGGGTGTTAAAGGCATCGGACCAAAAACTGCCGTCACTTTGCTGGGGCAGTACCAGACTATCGAAGGCATCTACGAGCATATTGAAGAAATTAAATCGGCCTCGCAGAAAAACAAGCTGATTGAGGGCAAAGACAGTGCATTTTCCAGCAAAGATCTGGCGACAATTCGGCTTGATGTGCCGCTTGAATTTGATTTTGATCACTGCCAGATGAGCTGTCCTGAGCCTGAAAAAATTGCCGAGATTTTTCGCAATCTCGAGCTTAGAAATTTGCTCAAACGGCTGCCGAAAGTACTGAGTCACTTCAATAATGGCGTGGCTCCTCAAATAGATCCGGAGCTCTTGCAAGTTGCCAGCCGCAGCCGCATGAAAAGCGGTGCCGCTAATACTCCTGATCGAATATTGCAAACAACGCAGGCGGAGCCTGTGGCTGCCGGACGACAGTTGAGTCTTCTTGATGCTGCCGCGCTCTCTTCTGAGAGTCAAAGTTCTGCGACTTTGACTCAAGTTGAAAGTCCGAAATACGAAATACTTAGAAATGCTGCCGAAATTCAAGCTTTAAAACAAGAGCTCAGCGAGAGCGGGCTGTTTTGCATGGCAATTAGAGCCGGCAATGAGCATCCTCTTCTGGCTGAAGTTCATGGACTTGCATTTACTTATTCGCAAGCGCTGGAAAAGGATGAGCTTGGGCGTCTATCTTTTAAACAAGAGAGCGACCTGAAACGTCTGGCTTATGTGCCGCTGCAAGCGGTCGGTGAGGGACCCTGCTCCCGGCAGGAAGTACTGGAAATACTTAAACCGCTTCTTGAAGAAAAGAGCTGCCATAAAATCGTTTTTGACGCTAAATATTTTGCAAATGTGCTTTCGCTGCACAAGATCGAGCTTCAAGGCGTCATTTTTGATGCAATGCTGGCAAGTTATATTTTGAATCCGGACGAGAATCATAAACTGAGAGATCAGAGCTCGTCTATTTTAGGACGGCGCCTGCCTGAATTGCCGCCCTCAAGTCCTCGCAAGCCGCTTGATCTGGATTTCTTGCCTCTTTCGCAGCTTGCAGAACTGAGCTGTGAAGAACTGAAAGCCATACATGATCTCTGTCTGGCTTATATGAAAGCTATGGATGAAGATCAGCGCGAATTGCTCTGGGGTATGGATTTGCCGCTGGCGTCGGTTCTTGCCAAAATGGAACAAAACGGCGTTCGGCTCGATCTGCCTTATTTCAAGAGCCTGGCTAAAGAACTGAACGGCGAAATTGCTCGTCTTGAAAAGGAAATTCACGAGCTGGCCGGTCATCCTTTTAACGTGGGTTCGCCGCTGCAATTGCAGAAAGTTTTGTTTGAAGAACTGAAACTGCCTGCTAAAGTGAAAACCAAATCCGGATATTCGACTGACGCAAACGTGCTTGAGGGTCTTGTTGATCAACATGCAATCGTCGCTAAAATTCTTGAATGGCGTCATATGAGCAAGCTCAGTTCTACCTATGTAGAAGCCCTGCCCAAGCTCATTTCCGAGCGTGATTCTCGCTTGCACGGCGAGTTCAATCAGACTGTGACTTCAACAGGGCGGCTTTCAAGCACAAGTCCTAATCTTCAAAATATTCCAATTAGAACTGAAATAGGTCGTCGTATTCGCGGTGGATTCATCGCTGCAGATGACGATAGCCAAATTATCTCAGCTGATTATTCGCAAATTGAACTGCGCTTGCTTGCTCATATGAGCGGCGACGAAAAGCTTATCGAAGCTTTCAAAAACAACGAGGACATTCATGCTCGTACTGCCAGTTTGATTTTTGAGCTGCCGGTTGATGAAGTTACTGATGAGCAAAGACGCATCGGCAAAACTCTCAATTTTGCCCTGATTTATCAACAGGGCGCTTTTGCCACCGGTCAATCTCTCGGCATTTCCACAAAAGAAGCCCAGGGCTTCATCGAGAAATATTTTTTGAGCTTCCCGAAAGTTCGCAACTTTATGAACCGTGTAATCGCAGATGCAAGAACTTGCGGCTATGTGCAAACACTCTGGGGGCGCCGCCGTTATTTCAGTCATCTCAATGATCGCAATGAAGGCATAAGGCGGGCCGATGAGCGAGCTGCTTTTAATGCTCCCCTGCAGGGAAGTGCTGCCGATTTAATGAAACTGGCAATGATAAAACTTCAAGACGAGCTGGAAGCCAGGCAAATGAAAAGCCGTTTGATTTTGCAGGTTCATGACGAACTTGTTCTTGATGTGCCTCTTGCAGAACTTGAACTGGCAAAAGAAGTCTTGCACAGTGCTATGACTATGGGAGAACCGCTGCAAGTCCCGCTAAAAGTCGATATCGGCTCCGGCAAAAACTGGATGTCCGCCAAATAATTCAAGAAACTATTGAACTTTCAGTTTTCTGATTCGCTCTTTTATCTGTAGTGCTATGTCTCGCTTTTCGTTTTGGATTCTGGATGAGAGACGCATGTAGGCTTCTCTTGGACCTTGGTCGGAGCGCTGCAATTTGTGCGCATAGAGAAAGTCTTTTTGCGCACCTTTATAATCGCCGATTAGAGTTCCTTTTATTCTGGCTCGTTCTACCCAGCTAGGCTCGAACGCCGGATCTTTGGCAATGGCAATTTCTATTTGTTCCAGCGCGTCGTAAGCTCGCCTCATTTTGAAATAAACTTGACTCAAGAAGAAGTGAAATTTCATGCCGTAAATGGTCGGATCAATTGTTTTCGACATTTCGGCGATGATTTCTTTTGACCTTCTTTTAGGCAATACTTTAAGTGTTTTCCGTACCTGCGCTTTGGCGTTTTCATAGAAACTTATGGCGTCCGAACCGGAAAGAATAAGCAAGGACACTCTCAGCGCATCCTCCCATTTGCCGCTTTGGCAGTCGGCTTCATAAAGCAATGAATTCAGGCGACGATTGAAAGGATGCTCTAAATGGGCTTGCTTCAAGGTCGATAAAACTTCTGCCGCTCTTCCAAGTTTCAACAGTGACTCTGATTTTACAAGGAGTGCTCCCATGTATGACTTGTTGATTGCCAGATCTTTTTCAGCCAGCGCAATTGCTTCTGTGTAATTCTGCTTTTCCATCCTGACCGTGCCCAGGGCTGTTGCTACTCCTAAAGGGCAATCCTCTTCCTTAAGGAGCTCATTGTAAATAGTCTCGGCCGCATTTTGAACACCTGTTTCGTGCAAGAATAGTGCATGCATGAATTTGCCGCTTGGCGAATCGGAGGGTACTATAACTCTCAAGTTGTAAGCTTCGGCAAGTTCGCCGGATTCAATATGATGTCGAAATCTATTGAGCGAATCTTCGGGACTGCGATCGAGTTTGTATGAAGCTTCAAACTGTTCGGCGGCAAGGTCTGTCAGTCCTTGCCGTTCATAGCAGCGTCCAAGAATGAAATGAGCATAACTGTGCGTTGGATTCTTTTTTAAGAACTGATCCAGAACTTGGAAGTCTTTTTCGCTGACTTGAAACAGTGCGACATCTCTTTCAACTATGGAAATTGGATCTTTTGAAGGCTCAAGGCTCACGCTCGCGTCCGCCTCTGCTTGCGCTGCCATCGTTGAGTGAAAAAACATCAGCAAGGTCGCAGCGCAGAGAAACGCAGTTTCGCTCTGCTTTCTATTTTGAG
>JAIEPM010000421.1 GCA_019748395.1 Candidatus Obscuribacterales bacterium | reverse complement strand
CGCTTGAACGTGTCCGGTAATGACGGTCTCCCTTTCTTAATCTGGGACGTGTTGACCTATCCGGACCGTTCGTCTATCCTGAAGTCACATCGCGGAACTTCCAAGAACGCGACGACAATTGAATAGATGAGGTCCGCAAGGGTCTTACAAAGACATCGCCGCAAAGCGATGTTTTTGTTTATAAGCCTTTCGTCCGAGCCAACTTTCTAGGGAGCAAAGCTCCGAGATATCTACTAAATATGCACTGGCGCTACCTGCCAAGTGCCACCAGTCACTATATAAGGTGCTGCGAATTCGATCAATACTTTGGATCTGAAGGCCGAGATCAGATCGAGGATACGAAAATTGCAGAACCAGCGACGTACCACGTTCTGCATTCAAGATCGGCATTGTAAGCCGGATAGCACAGGTCCGCATTTAGCACCACGGAAGCAGCAAACCAGATCCGGCGAACCGCAGAACCACCGACGAACCGTTTTGTTATCCAACCGATAATGCGACGAACCGGGAGCAGAACAGTGACGAACCAAACGCGGAACAGCGACGAACCAGGTCACTGGTGGGCATTTGCAGCTTTGGCGAATTTGCTAGTTGTTGATGGTTCGTCGGAGCATTTTTGACCACTAAAGAACCGACCGCCGTACCGGCGTACCAAGTTCGGGGCGGTGCGACGTAGTGGCGAACCATAAAGTTCGTCGATAGTTCGGCGGTGCGGAGCGCCCTCAGTTCGTTGGTGCGGCGCTACGGTAAATGCTTGAAGGGTCTTGGATGTGGATCGATTTGAGGTTCGTCGGTCGATGGTGCGCTCAAGTTATGTTGATTCGATATGCCAGAAATTAGATATAAGTAAAGGCATGAATGGCGGATGGTGGGGATGTTGTTCGTCACTAGTTCGACGCTGGTTCTCGGGTCGAGAAGACTCGCACTGGTTCAAGCCAGTGTTCAAAAAGAAAGTCGACTTATTTTGCACAAATACACTTATAATGCTGATAAACAGTGCGTCGCCCAATTGTATATCGATCTGATTAATACTGTATATAGTGCCTCATGAAAACCCTTTCTGTTAAACAAGTTGCGGATGTTCTGGGCGTAAGTCCAAGGGCCGTGCTTAAGAGACTCAGCAGTGGGCAGTTGAAAGGGACGCGGCGAACCAACAAGTACGGTGTCGAAGAGTGGTGGGTTTATCCCAACAAGGAAATTCAGTCCTCGCTTAAAGCAACTGGACGAATCGACATCCTCGGCGGTAATGAATCGTTATCGGACGCGGAAGTCGTGGACGTTGATACGCAGAATTTTGCACCCGATGATGATGTTGTAGAAGAAGAAGTGCAGGAAGTTCCTTCGAGTCACCCGGACCCTGGCAAGTGGGCAGGTGATGCACGTGCGGCAACAAGCGGTATGGCCGAAGAGCTTTGGAACAACATCATCAGCCGGTTCCTGGGCGAACTGAAGGACCGAGATCAACTGATCGGTGAGATGCGCAGCGAACTGGCTGATAAAGATCGCCAGTTAAAATTGCTGCCTGATTTGGAGAAGAAAGCGAGCGATGCGGAAGCGGAGAGAAAGAGGTCCGAGGAACTAAGGCTCAGGGCTGAAGCTGAAAGTGAACGAGCAGAAGCTGAGCGAAAGAATGCTGAAATTAAGGCATTGGAAGTGGAAGCGTTGAAAAAACAGATCGCCGCATTGCAAGAAGTGCCTGCTATCGAGAAGCAGTTGCATGAAGAAAAAGAAGCAATGGAAAACGAGTTGACTGCGCTGCCATCGGAAATTGAGCAGGCTCGCATTAAGGAAGAAGAGATCAAAGCGCTTCAGGAAAAGTTGGCGTCTGTTGAAGAATATAAGAAGCTAGCCGAAGAAGCACAGGCGAAGTTGAACGAATTACAAAAGATCGTTGAGGAGCAGAATCTTACGCAGGAGTCCGAAAAAGAGAGGCAGACAGCCGCTATAAGAGAAGAGTTAGCGGCGCTGTCCAAGAAACTGGATAAGTCTCAAACACCCTGGTGGAAAAAGCTTTTGTCTTGGGGAACGGAGTCAGCAGGGAATTGATCCGGAGCGAGGCTCTTAGTCACTCATCGGTTGCGTATCTCTTTAGTTTTGTCGGCTGACCAGTTGAATGGTCTCGCTCAAGTTTTTCGTAGATGGCTTCAAGGAGCCATTGGTGCCGGCTTGGAGCAGGGCGGCGTTTGCTGACAGCTTGATCCACCTGGGCAAGAAGTTGCTCAGGAACCCTGAGCTTGACCGGCACAATTGGCTCTCCGTCGCCTTGTGCTTTCTCGGCACTAGCGGCATTAATAAACTCGTGGACGTTCTGGGGCGCAGTTGGTTTTTTTCGTACTGGCATCTTTTTGACCTCATTATGATGTCAGATTAGTGTCGTTTTGATGTCATAGTGACTTCACTAAACCGCTCGAACAGGGCGGTCATTTCAGCAACAGCCTTAGGATCGGCTGGCTTCAGCTCAGTCACAGCAAGGCCCTGAGAGGCGGCGGCGCGGAATGCTTTGCGGTTGCCCAGGGGCGCATCAATGTAGGTTAGTCCATCGATTTCGCGAGCAATGGTGACGGCTTCTTCGTTGTCCTGTCCGCGAGCATCGGCCCGGTTTAGGAAACAGATGGTCCTGAGCTTTTCGTTGAACGGGCGCGCTTCCTGAATGAGTTGGGAGACCTTTTCGAGGGTCCAGACATCGAAGCTGGCTGGTAGGAACGGGATGGCATAAACATCGGCAATGGAGAGCGCGGCGCGTTGTCCGGCGGTGTCCCGGCCGCCAACGTCGATTACAACGTCATCGTATTTGGTCGCCAAACGCAAGGTGTCGGTGCGGATGGCTACGCCGTGTAGTTTGACCGCTGTGTAATTGGCTCCACCATGATCGGCCAGGGTCTCGTTCCTGACCATAGTGAAGTCGCTGGCAGTCTCCTGATCGTCGGCATCGACAAGCAATACATCCTTGCCTTGTGCGGCCAGCAGTATGGCCATATTCGTGGCGAGCGTCGTTTTGCCGACACCGCCTTTAATGCCACCACTTACAAATATCATTGGAGCTCCTCAGATTAGCTGGAAGAAGATGAGTGGATGATATCATATTGAATTCTTATCGATGTCATCATAGACTCATTGTGAGTTCACTTAGTGGGTCGGAAAATTGACTTTTGCTCAGGCGAAGCAGCGTTATCGCACGTTTCTCTTCTTCTTGAATTTGAATTGATATCATGATGAGTTCATAGCGAATTCATCTTATGGGCGTGGCAGTGGCGAAAATTTTTGGTCAGTCAGCCGCACGATGGATGTTGTGTTGGGAATTCTGCATGACAATCACATGGAGGATATATATCAGCAAGGGAGGGAATTTTTTGTGTGAACAAGAATCATTCGTGTTGTGAGGAAAAGAAACAAGAACAAGCCGGAATAGAGAAGAAGCGAAGAGCGCCGCGGTCATATGTGACGGGGGCTGTGGCGGCTTTCTTGGCATGTCTGTGCTGCTCTTTGCCGCTAATTCCACTTATGATCGGGTTAGGAGGCGTGACGATTTTCAAAGAGCAACTTGGCCAATATCATCTTGTTTTTGAGGTGGGAGCAATCTTGATTCTCCTTACAGCGTGCGGATACATGTGGAAAGAACATCAGAGATCCGGCAAGGCGCTTCATAGCTTTGCGTTGCAAGTGGCTGTCACTTTTGCAATGTACGGAGTCATGACATTTGCCATGCAGGCATTTCTTGCGCCTATCTTGCTTGGGTCTAGTGAATCTCAGATGAAGATCCATAAACATTGAGTTAAATGGTTAGATCTTTCATTAGACAACAGGTTGGCAAGAATTGTAGAATTCAACGTGCGAAGGTGTGCTGGTTTAAAGTTGAAACGATTGGTCCCCTTACTTCTGGTTTTCTTGTCCCTGCTTTATGCAGGTCCGCACCCGCATTGCATGTGTCATGAGTCAACTATTGCATCCCAGTCATTGGCAGAAGAGCATAGTTGCTGCAAAGAGGAAAGCGCCGGAGCACATTGGTGTAATGTGTATGACGGTACGGGAATAGGCAAGGGACAAAGTTGCTGTGGCATGGCGACTGATAGGACGCCGGCGACTGTCAGCAGTCTAGACCTGTTCGGCGGTGACGGTGAGCGTGTGCCCCTGAAGGCAGCCTTTCTCAGCAGGATCGTGAGTTTGCCAAGTAGCCTTCATACAATTGATTTGTCACAAGCAAACCGAGCGCCGCCATATACCGGGGGACTGGGCTCTAGCAAAACATACTTGTTCAAAAGAACGCTGCTTATCTGAGCAAGCCACCCAACGATGTTGAGTGGCAATTTCGCTTTGTTTGTGCAGGTTGGTTTTTTGCTGGCTTCTGCTTGAGGAGCCTTTAAGGACAGGTTTAGGTGATGAAGAAGGTACAGATCGGCTTAATGATGTTGCTGGCTATTTTCATGCTGACCGGATGGACGGACGCGTTTGGCGCTGGCCAAGGGAAGTGGCAAGGATACCTGGTAGACAGGCATTGCGCAGAGTCGGTAAGGGAAGACAGCGAACCCAAAGTATTTCTTCAACATCACACCAAGGACTGCGCTTTGATGCCTAATTGCAGAGCCAGAGGCTACAGCCTATATGCCAACGAGAAGTGGTTTGACTTTGATAAAGCAGGTAATCAGCGCGCCGTAAAGATATTGCAAGCAAGCAAGCGCAAGAGTGGCTTTTTTGTGGCGGTCATCGGAACTGCACAAGGCAAAGTTCTGAAGGTCGCAAGCATTAAAGAGATTGAGGAGCCGAAAGCTGAGTAGTTCTGGAGAAGAGAAAAAGAGAATGACAGCTAGTAACTCACAGGAGGCTGGCATGGCGCCGCGCATTGTGAATTGGTTCAAAAAGAATTTCTGGGGACTGGTGACCATTGTTGTTGTCACCGTGGTGTGCGTGATCATAGTGCAGGTATTCAAAAAGCCTGGGCAGATGAGCGTATTGGAGTCGCAGGCTATGGACATGACGGTGATGGTTCCGCCAAAAGGAGCTGTTCCAGTAGGGATAGCCCAGGTTGAGCGAAAGGACATAGAAGGCTCGGTTGTCTATACGGGAACTGTGCAGGCCTATGAAGACGAGGACATTTATCCAAGGGTTACTGGTCGAATTGTGAAAATGCCTGTCTATGCTGGTGACAGAGTAAGCAAAGGACAGCTACTCGTTCAGTTAGATCCAACTGAGTCTGAATATAAGGCGAAACAGAAGGAAGCGCTATTTGCTTACGATTCCGCAATGCACAACGCCGGAGTGGCGAAATCGGAATTTGCTCAAAGGCGGTACGAGCTGAAGGCAGCGACAGAGGCAGAAGAAGCCGCACAGCATGAGGTGGACGAGGCACAAGCCAGCCTGAATTACTGGAAGCCCGAGGTTGAGCGTGAGCGAAAGCTGTATGAGAAGCAGGTTGTTTCCCTGGCTGAGTATCAGCAAGAAGAGTCATTTTGCAAAGCTGCTATGGCAAAAACAGAAACAGTAAAGGCGAAACTTCGGCAGGCGACAAATGCTCGAATGGCAGCACAGTCAGCACTAGATGCGATGGTGCATCACGTAGGCCACATTTACGATGAGGCAAAGCGGGCTGGAGCAGCAGGGGAAAACGCCACTATCTACGAGAAGTACACTCGGATTGTCGCGGGAGATGACAGTGTAGTTACGAAAAGAGTGATCAGCCCGGGTGTAGTTGTAAATCCTGGAATGTTAATGTTGAAGGTGGCTCACATCAGGCAGGTCCGCGTACAAGCAGAAGTTGCCAGTGAGGATGTAGGCAAGGTTCAGCTTGGCGACACCGTCTTTATCAAGGGATCTCCCGGTAGTGATGAAGAGCTTAAGGCGAGCGTCACATCGATATTTCCGGCAGCAGATCCAACAAGCCGTACTTTTACAGTAGAAGCACTTGTGGACAATCTCGTTTCCACAGCTTCCAGGACTGGAACATTTGGGCTGCAGCAAATTAAGAGTATGACTCAATATCGGTTCCTTCCCGGCCAGTATGTAGTGATGAAAATAGTGATAGGGAAAAGGTCTGGACTGGTTGTTCCTACAAGCGCGATTGTATGGCGTGAAGGTCAGAGTCAAGTCTGGAAGGCATCTGCAGGTGGGGGCACAAGCGGTCAAAAACAGTACACATGCTCCATGCATCCAGAGGTAGTTTCTGACAAGCCGGGCAAATGCCCAAAATGCGGGATGGACCTTGTTCCTACGGTTTTAGGCGGAAGCACCACTGAAAAACAGTACACCTGCTCGATGCATCCGGAGGTAGTTTCTGATAAGCCGGGTAAATGCCCGAAATGCGGAATGGATCTTGTACCGAAGGTGATCGGTGGAAGCCGAGTTGCTCAAGTAGTGGACGTAAAAGTTGGACTTGCGAATCCGGATGAAACTGAGGTGGTGAGCGGGCTTAGCGAAGGCGATGGGGTCATCTACGCTGGGTATGAGCGCTTGCAACCTGGAGAGCCAGTGGTGGCTACGGATTGGGGCGAAGCCGGACCAGAGAAACTACCGTTAGCCTCAGAGGTGCAGGGAAACATGCTGGGCGCAAGTAACAACTGGACGCTCGAACAAATGATGGGCAGCCTGATGGTCAATATTGCGTTGCAGCCTGCTAAGTCGGGCTCCAACGATGTGGTTGTGAAAGTGTCGCGGCACGAAGGAGGAGTGGTGTCAGGTACCACCATTAAAGGAAAAACTTCGATGCCCGGTATGAATATGGCTGGACCGGACTTGAGCGGCACTACGGGACTTGATGGAGTAGCCAGGCTTAAGAGCAATTTCTCAAGCGGTATGTGGGAGATCAAACTTTCGATTAAGGCACCCGGACAGGAGGCTGTTGAAAGCACCGTGGATGTAGAGGTGCCGTAAGCATGGGCAATCCCGTTGAAAGCGATGTAAGAGAAACGAAGAAGCCGGATGAACACCGGCGCGGCTTCAACATATCGGCGTGGTCGATCGAGCACCCTTACACAATTTATGCCTTCTACTTGTCTATGGTCATCCTGGCATTTGTGGCAATTGGCTTCTACATGCCCAAGCGTCTGATGCCTTATGTACAGGCTCCGATCATCGGCATAGTGACTATGCAGCAGGGCCTTTCGGCCGAGGAGATGGAGACCTATATAAGCAAGCCGATCGAAGAGAGAATGGTAGACATCAGAGGAGTGAGCTACATAAGGTCTACTTCACAAGAAGGACTGTCGATCGTATCACTGGAGTATCCATACGGTTGGGATATGAACAGGGCTCAAGTGGAGGTGCAGACGCTTATGAGCGTCGTTCAAGCAGACTTGCCCGTCACTGGCGCCAACTTGAAGCCGAGCTGGATCTTGCGGATTGATCCATTGAATTTGCCTGTTTTGACATTCAACCTGAAGGGAAAGGGCTGGGATCCAGTACGGTTGCGAGAACTTGCGGACAATCAGATCGTCAATCGATTAAAGAAAGTGCCAAAAGTCTGGTCCGTTTATACATTCGGCAATTACCAGAGACAACTGCAGATTATTCTGGACCGAAATAAATTGGCAGCATACGGGCTGTCCATCTTAGATGTTCGAGATGCCATAGACAAGCAAAATGTTGCTCAGCCAGCAGGAAGGGCCACTTATAAGCAAAACGAGTCCATATTGCGTGTCAACACACTGGCGCTGTCATCGAAGGACGTAGAGAACTACGCAATCAAGGCTGTTGGCGATCGAATCTTGTACGTGAAGGATTTCGGGCGGGTAGTTGATACGTATTGGGAGCAACGGTCCGAGTATCACATTGTGCATGACGGCAAGATTGAGCCGGGCATTGAAGTAAGTGTAATTCAGTCGCCGGAGGCAAGCTCACCGCAAGTCATCGAAGGAGTCATGAAGGAGGTGAAGCGCCTGGAGAAGGACTTCCCGGGGGTTGAATTCAAGGTGGCATACGACAATTCTCACTTTGTCGGGATCCTCATGCGCAACATGATCGAGGAACTGGGCACGGCGATTATCCTAACCGGTATAGCTGTACTGCTTTTCTTAGGCGAGTGGCGGGCAACGATGATTTCGATGATCACGATCCCAATCTCGTTAGCGATGGCTGTATTAGCTCTGATACCAATGGGGATGACACTCGACAGCTCAACTCTTATCGGTTTGCTGCTTTCTATAGGACGACTGGTCGATGATTCAATCATTGATATTCACTCAATAGAACGCCATTTGCGTATGGGCAAAGATCCGAAGACTGCCACCATCGATGGTATCACAGAGGTCCGACTGGCTGTAGCTGCTTCAACCCTTGTGCTTATTCTTGCACTAGCTCCATTGCTTTTCTGCGGCGGCATTGTGGAGCAGATGTTTGTGGGGCTTGTCTGGCCGATTATCTACGGGCTGCTTGCTTCCTTTCTTGTTTCGCTAACACTCACTGCTGTCTTGGCAGAGAAGTTTCTGAGGGCAAAACCGGAATCTTATGACAATGTGCATGAGTTTTGGTTGGAGAAGCAATTGAGAATCCGAGTACTTGAGCCATTCGACAGGATGCTCACCAATTTGGAGCATGGCTATGGGCGGCTGGTTGCCTGGATGTTGGAGCACAGATTCGTGAATATGGCACGGATCCTTTCGACGATTGTTATAGGGTTCACGTTCTACAACTTTATCGGCAGTGAAATGATGCCGCTGGCTGATGTCGGGCAAGCTTATGGACTTCTTGAAGTTGCGCCTGGTTTGTCTTTTGAGCAGACCAAACGCATTGCTACTGAAGTCGAAAAGCTAATGCTCAAACACAAGGAAATCGAGAAGGTTTCAAGTGAGTTGGGTTTGGGCTATGGAGGAACCTATTTCAACGGTTACAACATGCCGGGTGTGAACTTTGCCACATTTATGATCACGTTAAGTGATAAAGACGATAGAAAGAAAACGATTTGGGATGTGATTGACGCGGTGCAAAAGGAGGCGACGGAGAAGATTGGCGGCATTCGCCGTTTGCAGATCAAGGAGATGGGTTCAGATGTGATGGCAAGCTCGCAAGCGCCAATATCGATTCTTGTTACCGGTCCGGACGCTAATGTTCTTTCTCGGCTAGCAGAACAAGTCGCCGAGATTGCTCGGCAAACGTATGGCATGCATCAAGTATCTACGGACTGGACGATGAGCAAGCCTGATTGGGAAATCAAAGTAGACCCGCGACGAGCACAAGAGGTAGGGCTTACTCCCAGGCAGATCTCCGAACAAGCCTATTACTCGATAACTGGAGCGCTGACTAATGAGTATTACAGGATTCCCAATGTAAGGCAGCGAACCATTCTTGTGCGTTACGACGAAGAGCAGCGGCGTGACCCGCACGATATCGGACTGATGACAGTTACCTCGCCTGATGGAAGGCAATTTCCTCTTAAGACGGTGGCGCATCTGCAATACAGGTTGGCGCCGACTCTGGTCAGTCATGACATGATGCGCCGAGCAATTACTGTTCTGGGTTATTACCGCAAAGGTGAGCCGCCCTCTATGGATGTCGGCATGGAAGTGATGATGAAGGCTATGGCTAAACTCAACTTTCCACCAGGTTACACACTTGAGATGCGCGGTGACATGACTCAGATGATGGATGCTTTCGGACGGTTGCTTGCCGGACTGCAGCTTGCAATTCTATTCATTTTCCTTGTGCTGGTAGCACAGTTCAGGGGATTCTTGCAACCGCTTCAGATGGTCTTCTCTTTGCCTCTGGAGTTATCCGGTGTGTTCTTCGCTCTCTGGCTGGCTCATCAAGCGTTTTCGAGCGTATCGATCATGGCGGTGATCATTCTTACCGGAATGGACATAACCACCGCGATTTTGCTTATAGATCAGATTCTGCGCTACAGAGAGCAGGGGATGCCGCGGGATGAGGCAATTATCAAGGCATGCCCGGTAAGGCTGCGCCCCATTCTTATGACTTCAGTCATTACCATCATCGTCATGTTGCCGGTGTCGATTGCGCCAAAGACAGGCATGGATGCTTACTCGCCACTCGGCACGGTCGTCGTTGGCGGTCTCATTGTCGGGACCATTTTAAGTCTTCTGGACATTCCGATTATGCACGCTTACATCGACGATCTGCTTCAGTTCTTATCTCGGACTAAAGAGAAGTGGTTTAGCAAGAGAGGAGAGCCGTAATGAATTTGCATATTGGAGGGGAGAAGAAGAACAAGTTCAAGCTTCTATTTGGTCCAGGTACTGTGCTTATGTTGGTAGTGCTTTGTTCTATTGTCGGTAAGCAGCTGATGGTTCCGCAACACGTAACTATCGAGCGTAAGGTCATAGCAAGCGGAAAGAAGCTGGAGAGACGGAACCCGACAGTGACAGATGTTTTGGGTTGGTCCTTGGAATTGAAGCTAAGACCCAAGCAGGTGCAAGAGTTGAGGAGCATAGAACAAACCGAGCTAACGTCTCTGAGACCGATAGAGCACGATATAGAGGATGCTCGGCGCGAATTCGACAAACTGGTTGCGGAAAGACATGGACAGGTTGCCATGTCCGAGATTCAAAGGCTATGTGAACCGGCAACCAGACTGAGCTTTATCAAGCGCACAATACTCGAAGCGGCATCGGATCGTGCGCTTGATGTTCTTGAGCCGGCACAAAGGTCAGCGGTAATCGAGATGGCGCAATCTCGGCTTTCATTGGCGCGGAGGGCGGCGGCAAGGAATAAATGATAATTCGCTTTTTATTTACAGGCTTTGCTACAATCTTGGTCCTTCTGTGCTCAAGCAGCTCTGGTAATGCGCAAGAGAACATTGACCAACTTCTCTCAGGGACTGAAACTTCGCAATCCACAAGCACCGAAGAAGCAGTTTCCGGCAATCCGATCAAATTGACAATTACAAAGGAAGCACCTTCTGGTGAGCTTCAAGTTGCGCAGGGTGATTTAAGTTTGTCGCAGGCAGTTGATGCAGGAGTAAAAAACAATTTCTCCTTGCGGCAAAACGAGCAATCGTGGATTGGCTCCAAGTTCGACGCGCGAGCGGCATTGGGTAAATTCGGTCCCTCAATTTCGTTCAGCACATTTTTTGCCAGTTCCTCAATAGACCAGATGCTTTTCTATCAGACCAATGAGATTTCGCCAGTTCCCATGCAGCCGATTAAAAAGGGAACTGGATTGTTTCCGATGTTTGCGGCAACGCAGCCACTATTTACCGGCGGTCGCTTAATGGGCGGCTACAGAGCGGCAAGGGCTCGTGAAAGGCAATCTCTGGCGGAATATAGAGCAAGCAGGATAGCTACAGCGCTAAGGATAAAACAAGCCTACTGGAATGCAGCTTGGGGAGAGGCGAAATTGAGAGTAGCTTCGGATTACGTCAAGTTCCGGCAGTGGAGCTCCTCTAATATGAAGGCGCGAGTGACGGAAGGGAAAGCCCCACCAGCTGACTATCTGCGCGAACAAGCCGAACTGTCTCGGGCGCAAATTGCTATGAATGATGCCTACCGGGACTATAACACGGCTTTGCTGAATCTTAAGTACGAAATGGCTGTGAATGTCAGTTCTTTGATTGGACTGAAGGACAAGCTGGGTTATGTGGATACACCAGGAACTCTAAACGAGTACTTGCTGCAGGCCGGCAGGAATCGTCCGGAATTGGCGCAAGCAGCAAGCAAGGTGGCGGAGATGAAAGCAAAGCGGCTGGTTGCTGTGAGCAAATATGCACCCCAGATAAACCTTTACGGGTTGACAAGCAACGCCACAGGCAGTGCTCCTGGGATAGAGAACACCGTATCGGGACGGTGGGGAGGAATGGTTAGTGTTATCGGTGGTGTCACGCTGTTTGATTCCGGTACGCGCTTGAACGAGCTTCGATCAGCAAGAGCGGCTGTACGTCAGGCAGAGATTGGCCAGCAGGAAACAGGGCTCAAAGTTGCGCGAGACGTATCTCAAGCCTGGATCGATTTGGATCTGGCTCGGCGAAATGTTGAGGTAGCAAAAGCGCAGGTGGTATCGGCAGAGGAGGATTACCGGCTCTTCCACGCTCGTTATCTTGTTGGGAAGGCAATTGCACTTGAAGAATTCGATGCAGCAGTGAGGATGTTTCAAGCGCGGCTTGCCTTGCTTGAATCTATCTATAAGTATCGGTTAGGACAGGCTCAGATTCTCTGGGCCAGTGGAGGGATGTAGGAAGTATTGCCCCAGAAGGTTGGGCGAGACAACGCAAAAAACACAACAAGGGAGAAGACTATGAACATTACAACAAAATACTGGGCAGTGATATTTGCAGCTGGCGTGACCTTAAGCATGTCCAGTGCGGCTTTGAGTCATGATGCTGACGAGGGTTCGCATGCCAAGGAAAAGCACGGCGTTTATTCAGGCACCGTACATGGTGTCATAAGCGACAGCATGTGTAAATTCGACCATTCGGCAATGATTAAAGGCGGCCATGGAACTGATGCAAAATCATGCACGGAGAAGTGCGTAAGGGAAGGCAAGAAGCTTGTTTTAGCGGACAAGAAAAACAAGGTTGTGTACACGTTCGTTAATTCCAAGGAAGTAAAGTCGTATGCAGGTAAGCAAGTTGCGCTTACTGGTCACATAGATCCAGACACGAAAGTGATTCATATACACAGCGTGAAGGCCGAGTAGTGGTTAATCGAGATTGCCTTTGAGGAGGGATGAAAAATGGATGATATACAACATCCCTCCTGGCGGCGGCTGGCTTTGGTTCAGCGCGGTTTACTTGTGCTGCTGTTAGGTGGCATGTTCTTGCTTCTTCTCGAAATTCGCTTTGAGCATTCCGCAGTGATGGGCGAAAAATGGCAGTCGTGGATACCGTGTGTTTATCTGGCGGTCCTGGTTGTCCTTATGCCTACAGGAATCATGTTTGTTAACCGGTTCGGACGAAACCTACTGATTGCCCTGTTTTCCGGTTTGATTATTGTCGGAACTTTGGGCTTCTGGTTTCACTCAAAAGGAAACCCGATCCAGAAGGTGGCGGAAATTGTGGCTACAGACTTGAGCGCTCCGGGACATTTAAAAGAGCAATCTGATGAAGACAGTACGCCACCAGTCCTTGCTCCATTGGCACTGGTTGGGCTGGGGTCAATTGGCATGCTCGTATGCTTCCTCGTACCCAAGAACGGAAAATTAGGAGAAACAATGTGACTTCAAAGGTTGCTCATGAATCGCAGCAAGATGAACATGCCCGGCACGTAAAACACACGGATATGGGATATGACAGGGCGGAAAAGGAGCAATGAGCTATGGCGACAGGTAAATGGAGTCTCGACAGTCAGAGCGATGTCCAAGTCCGGCTTATGCAACTATTGGGAGCTTCGTCTCTCCTCACGGTGCTCTGTCTCGCCAGTATCACAGAATGCAGGTCAGCTCCGTATCATTACAGCATTCAAGCACATAGACACTCAGAATGGCATAAGTACAGGTTGATCGACAGCGCCAAGCCGACTTTCACGGGTGAAATAACACTTGGCGAGGCAGTCACGATGGGTTTAGCTGCAGACAGTGACCGTCGAAGACATGCGGTTACTGAGCAACTACCGCCATTTCGTTCTGAATTGTGTCGATCTCCATCCCAATCTGGTTTATCTGCTTCGTATCTATGTACCGATGCGCAATTGGCTGACTTCCCGACATCACTGGCTGCCTATGCAGCACATTGCAATACAGTTGCACTAGCCGTTCGATCTGCTTACTGGGAAGCCATATGGCACAAGGCCAACCTGGAGCTTGTGTCTGAGAAATTACAGGATAGGGAGGAAACTTTTGCAGGATTTGAAGAACGTGTTCCAGATAGAGCATTCGGTAGTAGTCATAGCGATAAATCCAGAAAAAAGGCAGAGCTTGTCGGTGTCGAGGCTCGCAAGCAAGTGGCTGACGCTTCGTGTTCGTTCAGGGCTTCTCTTGGCTCTGTTGCAAAGATTGGCCGAAAAATTTGAGACGAGTTATGACACGTGTTTCTCCGTCCGGTTTTCTGATT
>JAIEPM010000624.1 GCA_019748395.1 Candidatus Obscuribacterales bacterium | reverse complement strand
AAACCACAATGTTTTTGAAGCGTTTCCTGAGAATCCCGAAGATAAGAGCAGTTTTGGAAGCGTTAATTTGAAGCACTCGATTGAATATGTTTTGAGAAATAAAGAAATTCACTACATGGCAGTTCAGAGATATGACATTCGTGACGCAAATTATCAATATCAAGAAAAATACTGGAGTCCGGTAAATGCGCCGATTTTCGATGAGCAAGGGCGGCTTTTATACATCATGCATCGAGTTGAGGACGTAAGCGATTTTGTCATCTTGAACAAGAAGGAGGCTGAGCAGAGTCCGGGCGAGCTGAATGATAAAGTCATACAGGAAGTATATCTGCGCTCACAGGAAATAAAAGAGCAGGCTCTAAAGATTGAAAAATCGGAGTCTAAGTTTCGCGCGTTGCTTGAGGCTGCCCCTGATGCAATGGTGATCGCGGCTGAGGATGGTTGTATTGTGATCGTGAATTCTCAGACTGAAAAGATCTTTGGTTATAAACGTGACGAGTTGCTTGGTCGGAAAGTCGAAATCTTGATACCGGCGAGATTCGCTTCTCGTCATCCGGAGCACCGTTCTAGTTTTGCCTCGAATCCGCTACCGCGCGCCATGGGGACCGGGCTTGAACTCTTTGGTCTACGCAAAGATGGGACTGAGTTTCCTGTAGAGATCAGTTTGAGTCCGCTTAAAACAAAAAGCGGAACAATAATTTTGAGTGCAATCAGAGATGTGAGTCAGCGTAAGCAGGCCGAGCTTCAAGAGCAAAAGCTCAAGGAAGAACTTAGCAGATCGAATGCCGAGCTTCAGCAGTTTGCTTACGTGGCTGCTCATGATTTGAGGGAACCCTTACGCACTATCGCAAGTTACACTGCCCTATTAGAAGAGCAACTTAGAGATCGTCTTGATGAAGATGCGCAGGAAAATCTCGATTTTATCTTGAAAGCTGCCCGGCGCATGCAGAGTTTGATAGATGATCTGCTCTCATTTTCCCGGGTAGGGACTCAAGGGAAAGCATTTCAGTCGGTTTCCATAGAGGATATCGTTTCTAAGACTGAGACGATTTTGCGGGTTCCTCTATGCGAGTCCGGTGCCAGGCTTATCTATGACGATTTACCTTTGATCTTCGCCGATCCTACACAGATGGAGCAATTGTTTTCAAATCTAATCAGTAATGCAGTCAAGTTCAGAAAGCCAGACCTCTGCCCTGAAATCAAAATCAAAGGTCATGCTATCAATGACGAGTTTTGCTTATTCGAGGTTGTGGATAACGGCATAGGCTTTGATATGCAGTATGCAGATCGAATTTTTCAAATGTTTCAACGATTACATTCGATGGATGAATACAGCGGTACCGGCATAGGTCTGGCAATCTGCAAGCGGATCGTCGAGCGTCATGGCGGCCGAATTTGGGTGGAATCGGAGTTGGGAAATGGTTCTTCTTTTAAATTCACTCTTTTGAGGGGTGAAAAAGCAGACTTATAGAGCAGTTTTCCAATTGCGTTGTTAGAGTCTTTGCTTATATAGTACTTACTAGAAGGTGAGAAACCAGATCTGCGCGGTGCTTTCCCCCAATTGCCGGTGCGAGGTCCAGATGGGCGACCCGATTTTCATTTTGCTGGTTGAGGACAATCCGGCCGACATCAAACTCACTCGCCTTGCGTTTGAAAAGTTAAAGATCCAGAACGAAATTTTTGCCGTACAGGACGGGGTGGAAGCCATTAAGTACCTGAGAAAACAGGGAGAATACGGCAATGCTGCCCGACCTGATTTGATCTTGCTGGATCTGAACCTGCCCAAGAAAAACGGACGAGAGGTTCTAAAGGAAATAAAAGAGGACCCGGAACTCAGGACTATTCCGGTGCTTATTCTCACCAGTTCGTCGGAAGAACGAGATATTCACGAAACATATCATAATCATGCCAATAGTTTTATTACTAAACCCGTAGATCTGGGTAGTTTTAATAGTGTGGTCAATAGCATCGAGACATTCTGGTTCACCATAGTTAAATTGCCCAAGGTAAATTGAGGTTGCAGCCATGATCTTGAAAATATTGCTTATTGAAGACAGTGCAGCCGATGCGAAGTTGCTTCGCACAATGTTGAAGGGCTCCGAGAAAGTACAGTTTGAGCTCGAGCATGTTTCGCGCTTGCAGAAGGGGATTGAACTTTTGCAAGCCGGTTATTTTGATCTAGTTTTGTTGGATCTCTCTTTACCGGATGCTCAGGGTCTAGATACTTTTAGGCGTTTGCACACAATTCATCCCGAGCTGCCGATAA
The DNA here is from genome assembly GCA_019748395.1 of Candidatus Obscuribacterales bacterium. Lineage (GTDB taxonomy): Bacteria > Cyanobacteriota > Vampirovibrionia > Obscuribacterales > Obscuribacteraceae > JAIEPM01. Next base: position 11,618 of record JAIEPM010000624.1, on the reverse strand, counting down.
TCGTCCTGACAGGATTGAACGATGAGTCTGCGGCGGTTGAGACTGTTCAGGCCGGTGCTCAGGATTACCTGATTAAGGGGCAGGTTGAAGCCGATGCTCTTTCGCGCTCCATAATTTATGCTTTTGAGCGGAATAAGGCAGAGCAGAGAATACTTCAGCTTAATTATGATCTCGAACGACGAGTTATGGATCTGGCGGAAGCCAATGCCGAGCTCAATCAGATGACACTGGCTCTTGCTCTGGCAAGAGACGAAGCTATTCAAGCCTCTAAAGCCAAGTCTGATTTTGTGGCCAAAATGAGTCATGAGCTGAGGACTCCAATCAGCGCTGTTATCGGTGTTCTGGAATTAATCAAAGTAATGCCGCTGGCGCCGGAGCCCAAGGAAATCCTGGCGATGGCTTATGAAGCATCCCAGTCCTTGCTTTCGATTGTTAATGAGTCTCTGGACTATTACAAAGTTGAATCCGGCAAGGTAGATCTGGAACTGCGCGATTTTTCGCCAATTGCTCTGGTCGAGGGGGCTGCCGAGGTTCTCGAGCCTGCTGCAGCCAGGCAAAAAATTTCGCTTATGACTTTTGTAGATCCTCTTTTACCTACTTTTCTCGAGTGTGATTCGGACCGGCTCCGGCAGATTCTGGTTAATCTAATTGCCAATGCAGTTAAGTTCACTGAAAAGGGTGAAGTCGTGGTCAAAGCCATCATGGAAAATGAGGATGCAGACCACGTTTGTGTGCGTTTTGCCGTGATTGACACAGGCAGCGGTATGAGCTCTGAAGAAAGTGTGGAGTTGTTCAAGCCGCTTGTGCAGCTTGGTCCGCGCAAGCATGAAGGTAGCGGCCTTGGCCTATCCATTTGCAAAAGGCTGGTTGTCGACGTCATGGGTGGGCAGATTGGTGTAGAGAGCAAGGAGGGCAAAGGGTCTACATTCTGGTTTTCAGTGCGCTTGAAGCGCTCCGCGGGCAAGAGAGAAACAATTGCTTTGCGAAAGGCTTCAGGCCTGAGTCAGGTGCGCGTGCTGGTGGTCAGTAACAGCGCCAGCTCGAGGGAGATTCTGCACGAGTATATCCGGGCTTCAGGCATGCATGACGGCGTAGCTGCCAACGTGGATGAGGCTCTGAATTTGTTGACCAGAGCTGATACTGCAGATGAAGCCTACGATGCTGCGATCATCGATATGGCGAGTGAACCTGAGCAATGCTTGATTCTTGCCAGAGAAATCAAAGAGAACCCCAGCATTGCTGAAACTAAATTGATATTGGTAAGCAATTTGGCTGAAAAAATTGCCGACGAACAAACTTGCAGGCGCCTTTTCGCGGCAAATCTGGTTAAGCCCGTAAAACTGGGCGAAATGCTCAGGACCATTGCCGAGGTTGTTGGTGACAATATACAGCTGCCTGCTACTTCGCCGATTCCCGTGCGCAAGCGTACCGCCAAGGACTGTGACTTAATCCTTGTCGTTGAGGATGATCAAGTTCAAAGGGAAATTCTGCGCAAACAAATGAGCCGGGCCGGATACGGAGTGCATACAGCCTCAAGTGGTCTAGAGGCGGTGGAAGCCGCTTGCCGCACCAACTATGCCTTGATTCTGATGGATTTGCAAATGCCGGAGATGGATGGCATAGAAGCTACAAGGGCAATTCGTCTGAAGGAAATGAGTTCAGGTTTGAGGGTCCCAATCATCGCTCTGTCTGCCTGTGCGGTGCCCGGCATTCGTGAGCGCTGCTTAGATGCAGGAATGGATGAATTTTTGAGTAAGCCGGTCGCTATCGAGCAGCTCAAGAACATCATGCAAAAATGGCAGCTGAATAGAATTCAGGAAACAGTATTGCCGCCGAGTTCGTTTTATAGCGGTCCGTTTAGTCAGGAGCAGGAAAAACGATACCTGGCTGCAGGCAATCCTGAAAGCAGTGCTGATCAGCTCAGCGAACTGGCTAGTGATAACGATCCTCGAATCAGGCGACGAGCTGCAGAAAACTCTAAGTTGCCGATGGACTGTCTGGTGCGCCTGTCTTCCGATCCTTTTGCAGAAGTGCGGATTGCCGTTGCCGAAAATCCGGCAACTATGCCCTGGCTTCTGGAACTTCTTTTGACTGATGAGGATCCGGATCTGCGTCTGGCGCTCGCTGAAAACTCATCACTTTCCGAGCGCTTTCTGCAAATACTGCTTGAAGACGAAAATCCATATGTTGCAGCAAGAGCTTCCGAAACTCTGCAGAGATTGGCATTACCGGTGTCCGGTTCTTAATGGCATCCGGCAGTTGGAGCTCATAGATTCACCCATTCGAGTGAATGGTCTTGCTGTTCCCCCATAAGGACGACTCGAAAAAGTAACTCTTGCATTAGCTAGAACAGTCGATTACAAAACGCGACGAAACGGCGAGGATGGTAGAACATTCCGAGGTGTTTTATGCGTGTCTTATTAGTCGATGATGATCCGAAATTCAGAGCCGTAGTTACCATGTCCGTTCGTCATTTGAACTGGGAGCTTGTTCAATCCGGAAGCTTGCTTGAGGCAAATTCCGCTCTTTCACATTCTAAATTTGATTTGATCCTTCTCGATGGCTTACTGCCTGACGGAGATAGTTTGGGCTGGCTTCGTGAATATCGTAAATTCGAGCCGAAAATTCCTGTGGTTTATATTTCGGCTCATCTCAGTAAGGGCGCATCATTTAATACCCTGGTCAAAGAGCTCGAGGTCAGCCTGGTTTTGCAAAAGCCGATTTCAGCGGAACTGATGTCGGACAAGCTGGAAGCTTTATTTAAGGCTGACAGCTGGGGAATGGATCTTGAGGCTATGAATGAGCTTGTGGCTGAGTATATTGCGGACCTTCCTCAGACATTGTCTGATCTGCAAGTCGTATTGAATCAGGCGCAGGAAAGCTTTTCTCAATCAAACTTGAAAGAAGCAATCAGACAAGCGCATACGCTTAGAGGCAACGCCGGTATATTTGGATTTATCGAACTTGGCGTCATGATGGGACAAATCGAGGATCTGCTTCGTTCAATAAGCAACGACGGGTCGATGAATCGCTGGCTTGAAATTGAGCGTATTTTTGTAGCTTGTAAATTTGCGGTGAACAATTTTTTGTCCCAGAGTTCTACCGGAGATGAACGCGCTCCTGAGCGCCGTTATCCTCACGTTCTTCTTATTGATGAAGATAAATCCTTTTCCAAGCGCTTACGTTCTTTGCTCTCATCGGAAGGCATTCTGGTTTATAGCTTTCATGACACTGAATTTGCAGAAAATGTTATTGAGAAAACTAGACCTGACTTACTGATATTGAACCGTCAAATTTCGCGCTACGGCGGCGACGATCTGCTGAAAGTCTTGCATAAATCTTCCAGGCATCGAAACTTTCGGATAGTCGCGCTTGCTGATGGACTGGAGTCGGATGGCTTGGAATCAGACGAGCCGCTTTCAGCTTCTTTGAGCATTTGCGCGACATTGAATAAGGCTAAGAACAATATTGAACTGATCGAAGACGTGAAATCGCTTCTTAAAGTTGGCTGCTAGGAGGCTGCATCGTAATATGGAAGCTAGCGTGAGACAAAGTAACTTTGCAAGAACTACCTTTCTAGGATTAGCCGTTCTGCTCTGGATTTGCATGATCGGCGGCGCATATGACCTATTACTTTTGCATGAACAAGCTTCCAGTGCTGATGGGAAACCCCCGGCTTATTGGCCGTTGAGAAGCGCTCTTAAGCCGACAAAAGACAAATACAATTTGATTATGTTCGTGCATCCAAAGTGTCCCTGTACAAACGCTAGTTTGAATGAGTTGTCTAAAATTACAGCTCGTTCGAAGAATCTCAATACTGTAATATGTTTTTACAAGCCCTCCGGAGTTGACCGTAACTGGCTTCACGGCAGGGTTTGGGATAGCGCCGCTAGTATTCCTGAAGTCAAGAAAGTTCAGGATGAGAACGGCGTTGAAGCGCGCGTGTTCCGCTCAAGTGTTTCCGGGCAAGTTGTGCTTTATTCTCCAAGTGGTCATTTGATGTTTAGCGGCGGTGTTACAGCCGGACGTGCTCACGAAGGCGACAACTTGGGTGCCGATCGGATTTTATCCGTAGTCAATAATCAAAGCGGGAGACAGTCATCAACCTCTGTGTTTGGTTGCTCTCTTATCGATGCGGCTACGCAGACCGGGGGAAGGAAATGATTGAGTCAGCCACCGATGCCGTGAATCTCAGAGCCAGGGAGCTGCTGAAAATGCAGCTCTTGCAATTGCACCAAAATACAGACAGGATGTTTTCCGCGCTTTTGCTATCAGAGTGGATAGTCGGCATCATTCTTTCCATTTGGGTTTCTCCATTGAGTTGGGCCGGGCGAAGCAGCAGCCTGCATATAAATGTCTGGATAGCTACCGTTCTTGGTGCGCTGGTTGTAATTCCGCCATGTATTGTTGCCTCAAAATATCCAGGTAGATTTTTTACTCGCTGTTTGATTGCCTGCGCGCAGATGCTCTATTCTTCGCTTCTGATTCATCTGACCGGAGGTCGCATCGAAACTCATTTCCATATCTTTGGCTCACTGGCGTTTTTAAGCTTTTACAAAGATTGGAGAGTTCTGATTCCGGCAACTGTTGTTGTTGTTGCAGACCACGTCTGGCGTGGGGTTAACTTTCCACAATCGGTCTATGGAGTTGCCGGTATTGAGCCCTGGAGATGGCTTGAACATGCATGGTGGATTTTGTTTGAAGATTCCTTCCTGATTATGATGTGCCGTCGCAGCTTAAAGGAGCGTTTTAGCTCATGTCAAAAGCAAGCCAATATTGAATTGATAAAGATGGATATTGAAGGGCTCGTGGAAAGACGTACAAGCGAACTGAAAAAGGCAAAGCAGTGGGCAAGTATGGAATATGCCATTCTCAATACTCTCTCCAAATCGCAAACATGGCACGAATCCGTGCATGAAGTCATCGGATTGATTGCTTCGACTTTAGGAGCAGATCGAGGTCGAATCTGGGGCTCATTCTGGACTTTCAGTGAAGATCGGCAGACACTGATTTGTGCGGAAACAGTTTATTACCCTATTGAAATGGAGAGTTCTTTCAAGAGTCTAGATGGCGAGTTTCAGACCAAATGTACAGTCGAACTTACAGGCAGAGTCTGGCAAGAAAAACGAGCTCGTTCAATAAATAGGCTTGATGAAACAATTTCAGTCAAGACGGATCTGGCAGTCGAAAACGGCTTCAGCAGCGCGGTAGCGTTTCCAGTCAGGAATGATGATTGCACGTTTGGAATATTTGAATTCTTCAGTGAGCTTTCTCTGGACTGGGATCTTGAAGCTCTGGAGTCTCTTGGACAGCAGATCGGTCTCTATGTTAGTCGCAAAGAAGCAGAATACGATTGTTTGAGATTAGCCAACATCGTCAGGGAATCCAGCGATGCAATAATAACTCTTGGCGCCGACGATCAAATAGTGAACTGGAATCAGGGTGCTGAAAGCCTTTTTGTATTTAAGAAAGACGAGGCCTGTCACAGGCATTTAGGCGAACTTTTCGCGAAAGAAGGACTGGAGCTTCAGAAGCTTGTGCATGCGAGTTTTGCCGAGGGTAGTCGGGTCGAAGCTTACGAAACGTCTTTGAAGTCAAAGGAAGCTCAAACTATTGATATTTCCCTCTTTGCCATGCCCTGGTTTGAAGACGACGGTGCCTACGCGGGCTGCTCACTGACCATGCATAATATCACCGAGAGAAAAAATGCCGAAAGGCGAGTTGCCGAATTTTACTCGATTGTTTCTCATGAACTTAGAACGCCGCTCACTTCCATAAGGGGTGCGCTCGGTTTAATCGAGGGTGGATTGGTAGAAGCCAATTCCGACGATGCTAAAGAACTCATAAACGTGGCTCTTTCCAGCTCAGACCGGTTAATTCGACTCATTAACGATATGCTTGACTTGAAAAAAATCGAGTGCGGCAAAATGCAACTGCAAAGAAGCAAAATCAATGTTGACGAATTTGTGGCATCATGTCTGGCTTCTATATCCGGCATGTCCGAGGAGGCGGATGTTAAGCTGAGTTATAAAACACCAATCGGCCTGCAAATGTTTGCTGACAGGGATAAGGCAACTCAGATTCTAACCAACTTGCTTTCCAATGCGATCAAGTTCTCACCCAGAGGGACCGAGGTAAAGGTGATTACCGAGCTTGCGGAAAATAACCGATTGCGGTTTCGCGTAATCGACAGAGGTTCAGGAATTAGTGAATCTGATCAGGAGAAACTGTTTGGAAAATTTCAACAGCTTGATTCATCGGACTCCAGATCTTACGGCGGCACCGGACTTGGTCTTGCTATATCGAAAGCTCTGGTTGAGGAGCATGGCGGCAAAATCGGGGTTAGAAGTGCTCCCGAGCAGGGAAGCGAATTTTTCTTTGATCTGCCGCTCTACTGCGCGGCTGGTGGGGGAAAGCAGAGCAAGATTTTGATTGTAGAAAGCAATCCGAAGCAGGCTTTTAAGTTGAAAGAACACCTCGAAAAACTGGCTTACGATGTTTCGACGGTTCGTACTTTGCGAGCCGCGCGGAAATTGCTGCAGGATAGCTTGCCCGATCTCGTAATTCTTGATCTCAATCTTCCAGATGGTGCAGGTTTAGAGTTAGTGAGCTTTCTTAAAGCCGACGAGCGCAGCAAGCATATTCCCATTCTTGCGCTGGCTGCTGAAGAAAGCGAAGAAATGGAAGCTTCCATAGTATTGCTGGACTGGCAACAATCCCCATCGCCTCCTGAGCATGCTGTTAGTTTGCCTGCTCCGATAATGAAAGCAGGTTGCTGCAAAGTATTAATCGTTGATGACGATCCTCATATTCGAAGAGTTCTCAAAATGCAATTTAGTGCACTTGGTTTGCAGTGCGTTGAAGCTGATAGTGGCTCAAAAGCTCTGGACATGGTTTATGCGGAAGCACCGGATTTAATGGTTCTTGATGTGATGATGCCTGAGATAGATGGATTTGGAGTCGTAGAGGTTTTGCGCAAAAATCGACTACACATGAATATGCCTGTAATGATATACAGCTGCCGAGATTTAAGCGGCGACGAAAAGCAGCATCTTAGCCTCGGTCTCACCAGATACTTACTCAAGGGAGAAGTATCTCCGCTGGAACTTACTAACGCGCTTGATGAATTGCTGAGTTCAGTCTTTGCCAAGAAAGTCATGCTGGAAAGCGATTCTACTTCTGCTTCAATGGAAGAGAAAAGACCAAGGCTTGCAGTCTAAAGCGGCTGCATTACTATTGAGGAGGTTGAGCTATTTTCTGAGCTTGCCGCTGCTGTCTGATCTGGTTTCGAAGAGTCGCAATCTGTTTGCGCAAATTCATGTTCTGATTACTCACTGCTTCTGCAGGCGCTTGACTTGGTGGATAAACCGTTGCTTGGGTGCCCTGGTTGTTGTTTGTTGTCTGAGTGGAAGGTGCTTGCGGCGACGAGTACTGCTGGTAGTCTGTAGGAGTCTGAGCTTGTTGCTCTGTACCTGAGTAACTGCTTGTGTCTGATTGATAAGTCTGGTTCGGACTTGTAGTACTGTTCATAGCGCTGCTGCTTTGTGTGGGGACGTAGACAGGGGTAGAACTGCTGCTGGGAATTGGTACTGGAACCGGAATTATTGTGGACGTAGTCTGCGTTGGATAGTATGGGTATCCTGTTTGGGGGTAAACATTGACCGTCGGATAAGTGGTAGTGGTCGGATTAGTGGTAGTGGTCGGATAAGCGGTGGTGGTCGGATAAGCGGTGGTGGTCGGATAAGCGGTGGTGGTCGGATAAGTGGTAGTGGTCGGATAGTTGCTTGTGCTGGTCGGATAAGTGGTAGTGGTCGGATAGTTGCTTGTGCTGGTCGGATAAGCGGTGGTGGTCGGATAAGTGGTAGTGGTCGGATAATTGCTTGTGCTGGTCGGATAGCTTGTACTGTGCGGAGTTGTCGTTGTGCTTCCGGTTCCGGGGCTGCTTTGGGTTACGGTCGGTTTTTGTCCCTTTTGCCAGTCGACTTGATATTCTCCTTTGTTTTGAGTGTCTATCGTTGTTTGACCGCCCTGCCCTTTCGTGAACTGGGTTGATTGGTCATAGCCGTATTGTTGCCCCGTTTGTGCGTTGCTTACATTCTTGCCGCTGTTGTAGCTGCCCTGACCAGTTTGTGCATTATAAGCACCTCTGGTGTAGCCTGAATAGCTGTTTCCATTTGCTCCTGTGGCATTGAACTGAGTTTTTTCAGCCCCGCCTACTCCTCTTTTCCAGGCGCCGGCCCCCGAGCCCGAATAATTGCCGCCATAAGCACCGGTTCCGTGAAAGGCTCCCGCTCCTGCTGCGGCGTTTTGTGTTGCGAATCCCCCACCGGCGCCGTTGAAGCTGCCTCCATAAGGACCGTGGTAGGAACCTGCGGCGGCACCGGCAGCGCCTCTTCCGTATTTGAATCCGCCGGCCCCAGCAGCCTGTCCGTATTGACCCGATTTTGAGAATCCGCCAAGGGCACCGTTGGCGCCTCTGATTGAAGCTGCACCGCCGCCTGTGCGCGCCATACCGCCGGCTCGAGCGTGGCCGCCATGGACTCCGCGGGCTTCGGCGTTTTGGGTGCTGATTGTCAGGATTGCGATAACTGCCGCACTTATAACTGCGTTTCTCATGAATACTCTCCAGGGGCGATGACAAATGCGATTACACCCGTTCAAAGAAAAAGTTGCGCCGTTTAGACGCAACTTAATCAATAGCAATATTTGGACTCAGACTCCTTATATAGCTTTACGGCCAGTATTCAACTCTTGTGTAAGGTGCATATGGTCCTTTGGATGGGTCGAGCACGAGGCTTATTGCCGCTGCAGTTTTATCGAGCTCGGCTATGAGCTTACGATCGGCTGCATCCGTAGATGCTCTGAGTTCTCTGAGTATCGGCAATCGTACAAGCGCATCGGCGAGGGAGTATTCGTTGGTTATGGCGTAAGTTCCAGGCACGACTTCGACAAGTTTCATGGTTCTTCTACCTAACTGTTCTTTAACGAGAATCATCTTCATGTCGATGTTTCCTTTTGTACTGAAAGTTACTTCTCTTCCAGCATCAACTCTGATGTCTCTTCCTTTTACAAGAACGTGGATTCCATGTTCTCTTGTATCGGAAGCGTTCAGGACGTGGGTGTAATCAGCCGTAGAGTCAATGATCGCGGCTGTTCCTTTCTCAACAAGGATTGCTGCGGAATTTGTTCCGATTACTATATCGTTTTTGTCCGGATGGACAATGATTGTTCCTTCGTGCAGCAAGTAACGACCGGTTTCCAGTTCGGTTAGGTCGGCGTTGTCTTGCAGATGGATGTCCGGAGTCTTGCCGGAAATAATGCGGGCTTTCAGGTGCATATTTCCATCAGTTCCGATGCTGTAGTACTCTCCTACAGGTAATTCAAATGCAAGTGCAGCTGGACGCCTTTGCCACTTAGCCGTAGCTTCCGGGTTCTTTTCCCATTCCTGTCTGCTTGGCAGAGAGTTGACGGATTCATTAAAAGCTGCCGGCAAAAGCACAATTTTGTGAGTGTCTGTCTTTGCTTGCGGACCGAGAGGTTTAACTGCGATTCTGTTGCTTGGCCTGTGGAGGCGGGATTGGATGAGCGAATTCAAATCAGTCATTTGTTTGACGGAGAACTTGCCCTGATAAATGTATTTACCGTCTACATAGCTTGGCTCAAAATCGTATTTTCTATCTACTCCATCGTTGCCTGCAATCAGTTTGTTGTCGAGTCTCTGGTCTGCACAGATAAGTTCATCACCTGTGCCCAAAAGAACGTAAGTATCTTCTGCGACTTTCACAGCACTTCCATCGCTGCGTCCATTTTGTACCAGGGAGTACCTGGTGTGATGTTCTCCTTTGTCGATCAGTGCAAGGCTATTTCGAGCAAGTGTAATTGCGCTTTCTTTGCTGGAAACATCAATTCTGTTGTTTTTGCTTGCTACCAGCAATTGTCCTTCTTTGAGGTTGATGCCGGAGCCGCTGTTGCTGAATATCGTGCCTCGAGCTCCTTGAATTAGGATGCCGGGATCGTTAACAGGATAGAAGGCTCCGCTGTCTTCTGTAGCCACGAATGTTTCACCCTGCTCTACTTTTTGTGGTCCTCTTGGATCATAGGGCGGCCAGGGCCGACGACGGACGATCAACGGCGTGTTGACTCCAACAGGCACAGTGTAAACCTCTTCGAGTAAAGGTGCACTAAAGTATCCGTAGTTTACAGGTCCACCGAATTCGGAAACACCAGGTGTCGGTGGAGGTGGTGGCGGCGGTGGTGGCGGCGGTGGTGGCGGCGGGGGTGGCGGCGGCGGTGGCGGCGGTGGTGGTGGCGGTGGTGGCGGCGGCGGTGGTGGTGGTGGTGGCGGCGGTGGTGGTGGCGGCGGTGGCGGTGGTGGTGGCGGAGGTGGCGGCGGCGGTGGTGGTTCTTCGCCGCGAGGAGCTATGGCAGTCAGCGTGCTGTCTTTGAAGCTAATATGCTTGCTGTAAGCTCCGCCAGGGCTGCGCATGTCAATGGTTCCGCCCTTGGAAAGGAGATCTGTTTTCTTCAAGAAGACAAAGTCGGGTGTGTAAGCACTGAGATTTATGCGACCGTTCTCAATTTCCGTCAGAGTGCTGTCCGCACTGATTTTGAGTCCGTCTCCCTCTTCGAAAATTCCGGCTGGAAGAGATTTCGCCGGGTCGAGCACAGCGCTGACAAGATCGACATCAGGCATGCCTGAGGCAGCCGCGATGCCGCCGCCAGTGTAGTCAGAGTGTTCAGGATTGAGCCAGCGGGCAACCGAGAGATAATCTCCTCCCCTGGCACCTTCGATACTTTGACCTGCATTCATGGTTATGTAAGATCCCAGAGCTTGCAGTTTCGGATTGGATTCAAAAACTATGTTCTGATCTGCTTTCAGGCTGATGTTTCCGCCGGCGGCCGTCATCTCAGTTTTTCTCAGAGATGTGATGTCACCGCTGCGGCTTGTGATATCGATTTTGCCGTAGCGAATAATGTCTTCGGGGTTTAATGTTTTTGTGATATCAGCAGTTGGAGAAATTTCGCCGGCACTGATATATACAGGGCTGCCTGTGTCGTTGTGCGTGTGCGATATTTGAACATCTCGATAAGCCAGCAGCATTACGCTTTGATTGGCGGTCAAGCGCGTTTGATCATAAAGTGTTAACTGTCCGCCGATTGGAGCATCACCGGGAAGGAAAGCTCCGCTGATTATACTGCCGCTCTGAATGAGCATCGGGGTGCCGTTAAGTAAATCAGGCTGGACCGACGCTATATAAATGTCGCCGCCAACAGCACCGCCACGAGTATCGATGGTTCCGACTCTAAGATCGGAGCCGCCGAAAATATTGACGTTTCCGGACTTGCCACTACCGGTCCCGCCGGTCTGAATGGCTAGATCTTCCGGCATAGTTATCTCACCGGAGTGAGCCGCGCTTCCTTTCATGGCGATGATCAGTATGTCTCCGCCGCTGGCGTTGCTTCCGCCGCCGCTACTTTTCATAGTGGTGATCACTGCTTTGGAATTTTCCAGATCAATATATCCACCAGTTGCGCTTGCACCGTAACAGTCAAAACAGGTCCATTTGCCGTGAAGTTGACACCGGCGAGCATCGTGATGTCGCCGCCGCTGCCTGTAG
>JAIEPM010000367.1 GCA_019748395.1 Candidatus Obscuribacterales bacterium | reverse complement strand
GGAATTTCACTTATCATCAAGGCGCAAACGGTCTGGAAATGGACGCTGCTGATTTTTCAGGCACGGTAGACCCGCTGGCGCGAGATGCCGACGCCGTTGTGCGCAGACATTACGGGCAGCTTGGTCGCAAGCAATATCAGGCGGCCTACGACAATCTAGACCCGGATTCTTCGCTGCGCAAAAACTCAGTCGAAGAATTCGCCCGCGGCTTCAAGCTTGCAAAACCGAACGCAGACTCTGATCTGGCCCCGGGGAATGCAACCAAAATCGTGAGCGTATCTGAGCAGGCGGCGAAAGTACTTGTGGATATGAGCTATTTCAGCAACGGCGGCTCCGGTTACTATGCATTCAAGCTATTACGAAAGAAGGGGCGCTGGTTGATTTACAGCGTCAAGAACATCTCACAAAGCGACTGGGAACGTGCGTGACATGGCAGCACAGCGAAAGGTTTGCATTGTCTGTCGCCGGGAATTTCCCGCCAATGTCACGGAATGTCCGGACGACTTAGTCAGGCTCACGGAAAAAGACGCCAGAATCGGCACCATATTCGACGGCAAATACGAAATACTAGACTTCGTCGGTTCTGGAGGAATGAGCCGGGTTTACAAGGCTCGCCATACAAAATTGAATCGCATAATGGCATTGAAGATTCTCAGAAACAGCGAGCTTGTCGAGATTCAGCGATTCCGTCAGGAAGCGGTTTCAATCGGCAAGCTCGAGCATCCAAATATTGCTCGAGTTTACGCTTTTGCAGTTTCTCCAGACGGCAGACCCTATATGGCCCTGGAATATCTGGACGGACAGGACCTCTCGAGCCATTTAGCACGCGACGGAGCTTTATCGCTTGGCGAGGCTCTGCAGATTTTCGACCAAGTGGCTTCGGCCCTTCAACATGCTCACAATAACAAAATTATTCACCGCGACATAAAACCAAGCAATATTGTTCTGCTCTCAGACAGGGATCATGCGGATAACGTCAAAGTTGTTGATTTCGGTCTGGCGAAAGTGCGCGCCATGGGAGAGAACGCTCAGCGCCTGACACAGGACGGTGAAATTTTCGGCACGAAACAATATGTCGGCCCCGAACTCTTCAGAGGCGCCGAAGCCGACGAGCGCTCCGATATTTTTTCGATGGGAGTAAGCTTGAAAGAAGCGGTGCTGAAAAACGGCAAGATTCCGGAGACTCTAAGCCCGCTTATCTCGAAGGCCTGCAATCCGGATCCGGATGCAAGATTTCAAAATATTGCCGAGTTCAGATCCGAACTTGAAAAAATCAAAGAACTGCAGAATAAAAGTCAAAACGCTTATGTTAACGCCGCAAGTCCAAATCCGGCACCAAAAGACCTTTTCGGCACATTCTATTTCTGGACAATGCTTTCCGGCATGATCATTGTCGGAATTTGCGCCACCGTCGTCGTGAAGCAGCGCATGGATACACTTGAGTCTATTTCAAACAAGTCCCATAAAACTGCTCTGAGCAAAATGCCCGCCCTGAGTCTATCCGCCACACGCAAGCAGGCTGATGCCCTTATTTTATTGAATAAAAAGCAAGACGCAATCACCCTATATTTGGAGTGGCTGGCACGCAATCGCAAAAGCGGACGCTGGAACGAAATTTGCCAGGCAGAACAGGAATTGAGTGCTCTTCAAGAAAAGTGCGGAATGATCGAGGAAAGCTACTCCTCGGCAAAACGTGGATTAATAATTGCCGAGAGACATCCGCAATCGCAGGAATACAAGGACCTGCTATTTTCAATGAGCCGTGTCGAACACAGGAAAGGCAATTTCGAAGAATCCATTAGAATCGCCAAAGAGAGACTTGCCCTGGCCGGAAACAGAGATTTTGCAAGAGAGCAGCAGGACAAGATTCTTGTCCTACACACAATCGCCAATTCTTACAGACGAATGGGCGACTTCAAAAACGCCCTGGACTTTGCAAATGAGGCAGAGTCACTTTGCCGCTCAACTCGAGACGACAACAGTTATGCAAATTGCTGCAAAATTAAAGCAGTGATTTACGAAGATGCCAAAAACTATAAGGAAGCTCTGGCAAATATAGAAAAATCAGTAGAAATTTTTCGACAGGCAGGCGACACATTCATAACAGCCTGGCTGGCCAGCCTTGCTCGTCGCTGCGAAATTGAAATGAAGCTTTACGAGAGAGGAGCAGTCGAGCGCGACTATAACATACTCAAAACTTATGCTTCAGCGCACGGTATCACGGATCAAGAAGCAGGCGCAGAAGTAAAGCTCGCCATTGAGGAAGCCGAATCCTTCCTTGGTCTGAGAGCAGATTCCAAAGAAAAAAAACAAGGAAATAACTAATCTTCACTTTCTTTTGCTCGGACTGTCTTTATGCAAATTTCTTGCGGCGGAGTGGCATCGGCAGGGTAAATAAAATCGAGCGAAACTCGGCGTTTTTGTCCGGGAGGCAAATTGAACTCGGCAAGCTTGGCCCCTTCAGACCCCTGTCTCAGCACCAGATGCCAGAATTTGCGGCCGGAACCATCATCAACAGCAATCGTACCTCGATAGAAAGCGCGCGGCGGCGCGCCTTCAAGAAAGCAAAGTCTCCGGCTTTGCTCGTCCGACTTCAATGCCGACTGAAAAAGAATCTGAACCGAAAGAGGCTCTTCAAAGGGATTGCGCAAGACTGCCGAAAGGCGATAACGTACTCCGTAATTTCCGTGTGCTGCATAGGCTGTATCGCCGTAGCGGCGCAATAGCTCTGCGCTTTGCACTTGACCTGTACCGAAGCTGCCGCCTTCAACAGTGCTGATTGGACAGCTGATGCTGTCGCCGGCAGGGGCAATTTTCAAATCAGGATAGTCTTTATTCTCGCTGAAATCTCCCTGCCACTCGCTTCCTTTAGCGACGCCTGAAACCCGTCCATATCGTATCGAGCCTTTTTGACCGGGCGGGCTTGGCTGATTTTCCCTGGGTCCGGCCAATTTTCCGTTATAAAGCAAATCCAAATATTCGTCATCGCTGGGGCCGGACTTATCGCTTTTCTCGGAAAATTTAGCAAGCGAGGCCAAATATAGAGGTCCGTTACTGTGCAATTTTATTAAGGTAGAACGCCCGTTCAATGCCGGTCGAAGTTCTCTTACAGGAATCGGCAGACTCAAAAAAACGCGTGTCTGCCCTGGATCAATGTAAAAACTACGAGGCAAGAAAGAAGGCAATCGCCCCCGCAAAACATCGTTGCTGACCCTGTCGCCCGGACCAGCAAAAACAGAGCCATCCTTGTTTTCTTTGATTTCAGAAAGCGGCAAAAACGGCGCGTCCGGCTGACTCAGATAACTGGCACCGGAAAGAACTTGAATACGCAAACGCTTATTGCTTGGGTTAAAAGCAATAAAGCCCAAATACAAAGTTTTTTGATCTTCGCTGGAATCATTGCGAGCGATGTGATGAGAAAAGATATCGAAATTTCCGTCGAAGGCATAGTTTAGATGAGCCTCCGGATTTTTCATATTATCTGCCGGAAATGTCGAAAGCAAAATACCTTCCTTCAAAACCAGCTCGGGAGAGTTACTATTGAAGCAAGGTACTTGATTGAGAGCGCCGGGTAAGGGGCGCATTTGGGTTACTGAACAATATTTCTCGGCTTTGGACGGCTCAGCAAAACTGCGGCGAATCGTAAAAGCAAAATTCGCCAGTGTCGCAACTAATACCAGAGCTATGAGCTTTTGCAGATTATTTGAACTCTTTTTCCAGTAGTCCGGCACCCAAGCCCAGCGCAGCACCGATACCAGCGGCACCAAGACTGCGTTTGGCCGTCGAGTGTCCTCCGCTTGACGCAAGGCCCAGGCCAAGACCTATCGCTGTGCCTTCGGCAACCTTGCTAGCAACCGGATGTTGCTTTAGAGTTTTACTGGACTTTATCAGACCGACACTGCCTCCGGTCCCGGCACCGATGGCGGCTCCTCTAAGAGTGCCTTTGCCAGTAACAAGTCCGGTCAGCGCGCCGGCACCAGCGCCGACACCAGCACCAATGGCGGTGCGTTTCACTACCGGGTGCTTTTGCAGGTAAGTTTTCTCGTTAACCGCTGTTTTAGTCACGACGCCCTGCACAGGATCAGCAAGAACGGCTGCAGAGTTCAAAGCAAATCCGGCAAGCAGAACTAAGCATGCATTGGTATTCTTGAATTTCATAAAGTACCTTTCTATTTTGCCTTTTGACCGACACCGGAGAGAACAACTCCGGCAGTGAGCGCCAAAACTTCATCCTAGTTTAAGCTAAGAGCCTTTCTAGAGCAAGGAAAATTAACCACAGACGGTGGCACGAATTTAGAATTTATGGAGCTCATACAAAAGTACCCCCTTCTTGAACTTGCAAGACGGCAGGACAGAACGATTGTTCCTGAATGAAAAAAATTCCAAATTAACAGATGGGCGGAAGGCTTCCAAGCTCGGTAGTAAAGAGCATAGAGCGCCCCACGGCTGTAAAGAGATCCTCAAAAGCAGGAGCACGAGACACATCTTTACATCAAAGATTCTTACGCCGCCCCTCATAGATTCGGAGAAAGCAGCCTGGACAGAAACTGAAAAATGCTCGCTTTAAACCGCTCACAGCAAGTAATTCTCCTCAAGCGAGATAATATGGGCTTCAGCGGGGAGACTTCCGGCATGGCTAAAGAAAAAGACAAGAAGGGTGAGAATGCAAAACCCGCCGGCAGCAAGAAGCCGAAATCTTCCAATAAAGTCAAAATAGATCTGGAAAAACTGAAAAACACCTACGCAAGCCAAGCTCCCAGGAGCAGCTCTGATTCGGCAAGCACTGCCGCCGGTGGCATACCCGGTCGCAGCTTAAACGAGCGCGGACCGGAGATGAACTGGAAATTTTCAATCATCAGCGCCGTATCCGTGCTTATGCTGGCTCTGACAACACATCTTTTCAGCATCAACAACGGGCTGGTTTTAAACGATCGCTACAACCTTGCTTATTTAATGAGCAAGCCGCAAATGGAAAGAGTCTCGCAAAAAATACTGAGCGATATGCTGGGACTTGCCCCGCTGGGACAACCCTGGCTGAAATCATCTTTCATAGCAGATCATGGTGAATACGCCCTGAACTTCATGTGGTACCACGTCGTCAACGTCTACTGGCATGCATTGAGCAGCGCCCTGCTCTTTTTTGTGCTTTTGACAATGGGCAGGCACTTGCATCATCAAGGCCGAATGAGAGTAAATCCTTATCATCTGGCGCTTGCAGCCGCAGCACTCTTTGCAGTGCATCCGCTCAGCTGCGAATCTGTCAGCTATCTTTCAGCAAGATCTTCCCTGCTTGGACTGAACAATTTTCTGCTTTCGCTGTCCTTGTTTTTGCTTTCTGCACTCAGCAATCATAAGCTGCTCAAAGCCTCATTCGCGCTCCTCACACTCTGGACCGGATTAATGAGCATCTGGTCAAACCCGGAATGCATAACTTTGCCCTTTCTTGCAGCACTCAGCCTGCTTCTTGTGAAAAATCCAATCGCTAAATGGAAAGAGACCTTTAAAGAACACCCTTATGCCCTGAGCACTGCTCTGGCGCTGAGCATCGGCGTTCCGGCTTTATGCTTTCTGGGGGTGGAGCATACAAGCGCAATCAATCTTTTCCTGCCGACACCGGAACTTCCCGCTTATATTGCGGGCAATATCAAAGGCTTCGTTTTTTACTATTTGCGTTGTTTTTTCATCCCCCTGGGTTTGTCGATTGATCCGCCTCTTATAGCAGCGGCAAAAGGCTTTAGCGATCCGCTTGCGCTTCTTGCTCTAGCGATTGTGGCAGCGCTTATCTTTCTAAGTTCAAGAATAAAGGAAGGCATTTTGGGATTCGCGGCAGTCTTGCTGATTGCCGGCTTCCTGCCTCATGCTTGTATGAGACAAACAGACGTTGTGGCAGACTGGGTAGCCTATTTGCCCCTGAGCGCAGCCATGATTTTTGCAGCGTATGGACTTTGCAAATTAGCAGAGAAGAACTTGCGCAATGCATCCCTTGTTTTTGTCTCTTTAACGCTCGGACTCTCCGGGCTATCTTTATATCGCAACTTTCAGTGGGGCTCCAATACTCGTTTATGGGAGTCGGCGCTGGCTCTCAGACCCAAAAGCGGGCTGGCTCACGCAATGCTGGCATTGGAGCAATTGAAAGTACAGAATCTGGATGCTGCAGAAAAGGAACTGAAGCTGGCAAGTTCATACAATCCGGAGCTGGTTATTGCCCGCATTGCCCAGGCCAAGCTTGCGCTTGCCAGAAAGCAATTTAGCCAGGCAGATCAAATACTGGCAGCGGCTTTGAATCTGGCCGATTCGCAAAAACTGGCACCGGTAGTGAAAAATGAATGTCGTTTTGTGCAACTCGAGTCATTGATAGCCCAGCATAAAGCAAAAGAAGGCAATGAGATTTTGAGCCGACTATTGCAAGACAGCCCCGGTGAAGCAAAACTCATATATCTGGTCGCTCTTTCGGCACTGGAAAACAAAGACTATGAGAGAGCCTTCAGCCTGCTGAGCAAGTCGCTTTCTTTAGACCCCAGCCTCAGTGAAGCCTGGCTACCGCTTACCGAATCAGCGCTGGCGCTAAGATACTTCGAGCAGGCTTACCAGATTGCCAGCACAAATCTTTCCTCGCTCGATGACGCAAATGCCCGGATTCTTCTGGCGCGGGCAGCCCTGGTCTATAAGCACGAGTCCGAAGCTGAGGAAATTCTCAAAAATCTCGTAAGACGCGACCCACGGAACGCTAAGGCTGCTTATCTCCTTTCCAGGCTTTATAAACGTATTGGAAAAACTGAAGAATGGAAAAAGTATCGTGATGATGCGCTAAAACTAGAACCGGCAATCGTTATCAAATTCCCTTTGCCGGAATTGGAGACGCTTGATACTTTAGAGCAAATCACAGAAACGAAAGCAAGCAATGGAGTCCGGCTCGAGGCTCCGGCCGGAGGAGCAAAATGAAAGAGTTTTTCAGAGATTCATCAATGATGATTGTTTTGCTTATCGTCATGGCCTCCCCATTTTTGCCGATTTTACTCAAAAGCAAGTGTCCCGGCTGCCGCAAACGAAAACTGGAGCATCTGGAAACAGTGAGCAAAGAGTCGGCAAAAGGCAACACTTTCATCACTTACTATCACTGTCACCACTGCAAAGCTAATTTTGAGCGAGAGAAAAGCGGTCCGCTCAAACAAGTAACAGAAAAGCACAACACTGAGTCCGAGCTGGTTTCAGCCTGAACCTTCCGATCCGGTCAATTAATTGACACGTTGAAAAATCATAGCCTGAGAGACAATATACTGATACTTGCGTTTATGCTCGCGAATCAAAAGAGGCATTTCTCGTTTTTCAAGTAAGTGAAAGTTCGGGCTCAAATATGCGGTAAGCCCGTCTTCCGAAAACTGTTCACGCCCTTCTTGATCCGTATATCCACCCAGCCAGAGGTCTTTTACGGTATATTGCTCATCCCAGCTGAAGGGCGAAATAAGCAAGAGCAAACCGCCTGTTTTGACGATACCGCGAGCACCTGCCATACGAGACAGGCAGGATTTAGGACTGGGCAGGCGGCAGAGCAAGTTAGCCGCTAAGACTGCATCGAAGTCAGTGAGCTCAGGCGGCAAGGAACAGGCATCGGCTTGACGAAATTCAACACGCTCAGCCGACTCGGCATCGACAAGAGCTCTTTCCTGACTAAAGATATCTCCTTCGACTTTGCATCGATAGTCGAAATAATGATTGCTTTTAAGCTGCCGGGCGGCATTGATAAAGCTCGCGCTCAAATCAATGGCCAGAACTTCTTCAAAGTCCTTTGCCAGGCGGAAAGACGCGCCGCCGACTGCGCAGCCTAGATCCAGGACTTTCTTTTTATTCAGTAGGAGCTTGTCCGCAAATTCAAGAAGCAAATCAGCACAGCGTTGAGGAAATGAGCAAGCTTGCTTTGGACCATCTATAAAAGGCATTTGTACTGAGTCCGGCGCAAAGTGCAAAGTCATGTACATATTTAGAACAGACTCGGACTCATAAGAATTGATTGACTGCTCGGAGCTTTCTATTTTTAGAGCCTGCCCGTCGTTTTCCGATTTAACTAAACGAAAGCCTGCGTGCTGGAAAAAATGCGGACGAAAATGGAAACGAGCAAAAGGTCCGGCCTCATCACCCGTACTGACAAAGGATCCACCCATAATCATCTGGTGCTGCCCGTCAAAGCATGGTGTGCTGAAGTCATCATAAAAGCTGTGAACTTTAAAAGATTCAAGAGCGTTGAAGTGATCTTCGCACCACTGCCAAGCGTTGCCGAAAAGATCAAAAAGCGGCTTTTCCGAGTGTCGGTGGATATCTACGGCAGACTCGGACCCGCAAATTAGATTCTGGTTAAAACAGGAAAGCTCGCCCTGCTCCGATTCATTATTGAAGCCGCTGAACTTACGCAGAGCCTGATGTTCGGCTTCGCTCAGGAGTCTATAGCGAGCCCCCTCTTTTGAAGATTTCCACGAACAGAACGCCTTTGCTTCGTGAAAATTGACCAGTGCCGGCCAATCCCACGGCATCGGAATGGTTTCAAAACAGGTCCGCAACTTATACTGATGGCTGCCCGCCGGCCCATCCGGCACCCAGAAAGTCGGACATTTTATGTTGCGAAAGGAGCGCCAGAGCCAGCCGTCCTGAGACCAGTATTCAGCTTGTTGATAAGCGCCGTCAGCAACAAATTGCCAGAACTCACCATTGCTTACAAGAAACTGAGATGCCGAGAATTCGGCAAGCTGAACTTCTCTTCTGCCGTACTCATTGTCCCAGCCATAACTTGGGAAATCGAAATCTTTGCCCAGTCGAAGCGAATATGCCGGAATATCAAGAAGCTCATTTAGAGGATGACTCTTGCCCGCCACCGGCGGAAAGTTCTGTACGGAATTCGCATTCCTGCATGCCAGCTCAGGCCACTCAGGCGGCGCCGCCACTAAAAATTGAGGCAATTCCCGAATCAGAACCGATGAGGTTTCCAGATGAATTCGCTCATGCTCGAAACTCATAAAGAGCGCCCAGAAAGGACTATTTTGCAAAATCGGAGCATGCTCATCTGCCAGTGCAGGATGGCTCAAAATCAACTTTTCGACAGCCTGATAAACAAGCTGCCTGTATTGACGTGCTTCGTCGATAGTCGGCCAATCGATTTGATTTTTCGACATATCATCCCAGTTCATCTCGTCAACGCCGGTTTCAAACAAACTTTCAAAATAAGCATTGACAGGCTCATTCAGAAGCCCGGCCAGACGCAATTTATTCACATAGAGTACTGCCGGATGAACATAATAGAAAATGAGCGGGTGCCTCAGAGCGTGATAGGGTGGACGATAGAAAGGCTCGTCGCCGATCAACGAAGAGAACAAGAGCTCAGTAAGAGTCCAGCTGTTGTCAAAATAGGAAAGAACTTCGTCTCGCCTGCAAGTGGCAAGATTCGGCATCTTCAAAGAGTGCAGCTTGCTCTCTCGATGATTGAAGCCCGGGCAGCGGGAAGGGGCTCGCCCGGTCCACCACTGGGCTCTGCGCGGCACCCCGAGATGTACGCGCGAACGTCCTAGATTTTTTCGCCATTCCTGCCCTTGAGGCTCGGCCGCCTCAACAAGTCCTAGATTCGGATTTCGAGAGCTGCTCATAAGAAAACCTCAAATAGTTGCCGACAAACACAGGCAGGCCGTTCTTCGGACCATGAAACTGATTAAGACAGATCGGGAATGAACCATATGTGAATCCTATTGCGATTTTTGTAAACTCGCCAATTCTTGAGCAAGCGCGTTCTTATCTACGATCGGCTTCTGACAACTAAAATTCCGGCAGATATACACAGTCGCCAGAGAATTCTGCAAAGGACGCTCTCTCAGGAGCGGACAGGCAGCAAGCAATTGTTCATTGTCGCTAGCCGAGAGATTCGAAAGGATAAGCACAGCGTTCGGCAAATAAGTTCTATAAATAACAGAAAGAAGTTCTTCGGCCTGAGCTTTAGTTGAATCGTCAAAAAGTACGGCAATTTCCAGAGCTTGCGCATTGTAGCTGTCTAAAGCGCAAAGCATGTTGGAGAACTGGTCGGGCGCTTTGTGGAAAAAGGAGGAATAAAGTTTGATCGTACGTTCGGCATAATTCATCAATTTCAGATCGCCTTTCAAGCGTGAAAGACGAATCAAATTCATGGCTGAAACCGAACTCGATGAAGGTGTCGAGCCATCATAGAAGTGCTTGGTTCTTGCAATCAGCTCTTCGTGCTCGTCGCTTGTATAGAAAAATCCGGCATTTTCTTCATCCCAAAAATGCGTCAAAACAAAATCATTCAAAAGTTCGGCGCTCTTAAACCAGCGCGGCGACGCATCGCAAGCAGCCAGATCCAGCAGCGCCTGAATTAGATAGGCATAGTCTTCCAGATAAGCATTGAGCTTGGCGATTCCTCTTCCATAAGTACGTAACAAGCGACCGTCTTTCCATAAATTATTCAAGATAAAATCAGCAGCTTTAAGAGCAGCGTCTAGATAGTTTCGATCGCCTGAAACTCGATAGCCGTCCAGCAAGCAAGAAATCATCAAACTGCTCCAGCTCGTCAGCATTTTGTCATCGCGACCGGGTCTTACACGCTTCTCTCGCTCGGCCAGGAGACGCTCTTTCAATGGATTCAAACGTTGCCGGAACTCAGGTCCCGACATCTGGAAGCGGGACATGGCCAGGTCCGGTCCTTCCGGGAAATTCAGAGCACTTCTGCCATGCTCGAAATTCCCCTGCTTTGTTACGTCCAGCACCGCGCAAAAGAATTCTGCGTCCTCTTTGCCGAGAGCCGCTTCAATTTGCTCGGGGGTCCAGACATAGAACTTGCCCTCTTCTCCCTCACTATCGGCATCCAGGCTGCAATAGAAAGCTCCTTCCGGCATCAACAGTTCGCGCAAAACAAAATCCAGAGTAGCTTTGCCGACTTCCAGCCAGTATTTGTCGGAAGTGATCAGATAGCCATCAAAATAATTGCGTGGTATCAAAGCATTGTCATAAAGCATTTTCTCAAAATGCGGTATCAACCAGCGGCGATCCACCGAGTAGCGGGCGAAGCCTCCGGCTAACTGATCATGAATGCCGCCCCAGGCCATGCGGTTAAGCGTTGTTGTGATTAGCTCCAAACAAAGCAAGTGCTTGCTTGTTTTCTGGTCCGAGCCTGGTTTCATACTGCGCATTGCAAAACTGAGACTGGCGGCATGAGGAAACTTGGGCGCACCGCCGAAACCACCCCACTGGCGATCAAAGACTTTCAACAAAGGTTCAAGAGCCTTTTCCAGAAGCTCATCATTAAGCTCGCTTTGACCGGCGCTGACTTTGTCCAGCATACTTAAATGCTTTGTGATATCAGCCGAACTTTCCTCAACATCTTGACGCTGCTTCTCCCAGGCATTTTTTACGCCGCTCATTACTCGTTTGAAAGACGGCATGCCATGGCGATCTTCCGGCGGGAAGTAAGTTCCTGCGTAAAAGGGCTTGAGCTCGGGTGTCAAAAAAACGGTCATGGGCCAGCCACCATGGCCGGTGAGCAGTTGGACCGATTTCATGTAAATTTCATCAAGGTCAGGACGTTCTTCTCGATCGACTTTGATATTGATGAAATTCCGGTTCATGATTTCAGCAGTGCTTTCATCTTCAAAAGACTCATGCTCCATCACATGGCACCAGTGACAGGCTGAATATCCAATCGACAATAGAATCGGCTTGTCTTCATCTCGTGCACGTTTCAAGGCTTCCTCGCCCCATGGGTACCAATCTACCGGGTTGTAAGCATGTTGCAGTAAATATGTACTGCTTTCATTCAGCAACTTATTGGCGCGATTGGCAGTTTTCTCTTTGGCAGACTTTAGACTGTCATTCTGTGACACGAGCTTCACTCCTTGCTAAAAAACAAAATATCCCACTGCGGCGGAGGCTTTCGGCTCTCACCCTAATTCCTTAAGCTCAGAGCAATATCGTAAGCTTTTATAGTCTCTTTCACAGTTTCCTGCCAGCTGATTTTCTCGGCCCTGCGGCCGGCTGCAAGCGAAAGCTTTTGAAGCAGTTCCGGATTGTCTAAGAGCTGTTGCATTATATGCGCCAGCTCGTCGGCATCAAGATGATTGCGAAGAATCAGAGCATCAACTCCATCGTTTAAGACTTCGGCGACACCGGAAACTTTACTTACAATTGGAACCAGGCCCCGCTGCATTCCCTGCACGGGAGCCATGCCGAATGGCTCAACTCGAGAAGGAAGAATAATGGCTTTCGCCTTTTGATACACAGCATCCATATCTTTTTGAAAACCGAGAAACTCCACGCAATCACCAAGACCCAGAGCCGCCATATATATTTGGTCGGATGGTTTAGCTTTCAATCCAGCAATCAAGAGTTTGAACTTTGCATTGCTCAGCCGCTTCAGGCGAGCGCAAGCTGCAAGCAAAACATCAAGCCCTTTTTTTCTAAAGCCTCTTCCGACAAATAAAAAATTAAAGCAAGCATCGACTGACGGCGGGTTTATGGATCTACCGGCATTTTCGTCAGCCAGTGAAGCCCCGGGGTGTGCCACCACATATGGTTTAGACGGAGGTCCATTCAAAAAAGGATAATTTTTGAAAAAATCCTCTTTCATCACTTCAGCCGGAAATATCAAACACTGAGCTTTCCGCAAAAGTATTTCATCCTGTTTCTCTCTCAGCTTATAAGCCGGAACTGCGGTTCTTTTGCAGTCATTGAGAATTCGCTCCCATAAAAACCCGACCTCGCTCAAGCGTTTTGTACTGTGATTGTGAAAAGTGACAATATCGGCTCTGTCGGTGGGACAGTGTTGAGAATGAATCAAATCAACATTTGAAAGTCCGGCAAGAGCTCGATTAGCATTCTTGAATAAACTGAGCTGCCGAGCATATTTGCCTTTGACAGATGCATCAGGCTCAATCATTTCGTAGTCAAGATTTGCCTGACGAAGCTCCGACTTGAGCTCCTGACAGACAACTGTTACAGCAATGTCGTTTTCGAGCAGCCCCTCAACAACCTTGTGAGCATAAAGTTCCAGCCCTCCGTGTGGGGAGAACTGACGGACAAGCATGGCAATCCTTTGCGGTCTCACCCTCATATTATATTGTCATTCAGCCCTTGAATCTATTCGGTGTTATCCTATGGCTTGATAGAGGCGCATGAAGCGAAACAATGTCCAGAGACTACGAGTATTGCATCATCGGCGGCGGAATAGTCGGCTCTGCCGCCGCATATCTCATTGCCAGGACAGGATCCAGCGTGCTGCTTTTCGAGCAATTTGAATTTGGGCATGAACGAGGCAGCTCTCACGGAGAAAGTCGCATAATCAGGTATTCCTATGATCATCCGACTTACCTGGAAATGGCCAGAGGAGTCTATCCCCTCTGGCAAGAAATCGAAAAAGAATCAGGCAAGCCGCTATTGCGCCAAACCGGTGGAATAGATCTAGACGAAGAGGGCGGCATACGCATTTCCGCCTGCCGCGAGAATTTCCAGCAGGCCGGTATCAAGCACGAAGTTCTTGATCTAAAAGAGATAAATAAACGTTTTCCTCAATTCAGACTTGCAAAAAATACTCAGGGTTTGTATCAAGAAAATACCGGACTTTTAGACGCCAATCTTTGTCTTCAAACACTGCAAGATCTTGCCCTGAAAAACGGCGCGACTCTTTGCGACAAAACAGTTGTGGACCGCTTCGAATACGAAGGGAAAAGCATCAATGTCCACTTTGGCGAAAAACGCATAAAAGCGAAAAAATTGATTATTAC
>JAIEPM010000336.1 GCA_019748395.1 Candidatus Obscuribacterales bacterium | reverse complement strand
CACGCTCAATCCGCGCCTGCATGAAGCGCAGGCGAAAATTGAAGAAGCCCACAGACTTTCGGGAATGCGCGGCTAGGTAAACTTGAGCGCTGTTATAGCTTTAATCGGACCCTCGGGCAGTGGTAAGTCCACCCTGGGGAAGGCTCTTGCTGAGCGGCTCGGCTGGACTTTTCTTGATTCGGATCGCGAAATTGAACGGCGTGAGGGCTGCAGCATTGCCGATATTTTTCGGGATAGCGGCGAGGCGGAGTTTCGCAGGCTGGAACGGCGGCTCTTGGATGAGCTGAAAGAAAGCCGAAGCAAGGAACTGGTTCTGGCCACCGGGGGCGGCTTGCCGGTGGTGGCTGATAATTGGCGGGAGCTTGACTCGTTTGCCTGCACCGTCTTCTTGACTGCGCCGCTTGAAGTTCTTGTTACACGAATTAATAGAGGCGAAAATCGACCGCTTCTGTCGCCTGGAGCCTCTGCAAGCGAGGCTTTTGAGGCTGATGCCGTCAAGCAACGCCTTGGCAAGCTAATTGCCGAAAGAGAGAGCATTTACAACCGCGCCCGGTATAAAATTGACACGTCGGCTAAGCCGTTTGAGCAATTAATTGAAGAGCTGCTTGAACTCGTTGCTTCAGTTAAAAGGCCGACAACATAGGGTAAGGATCACTTAGAGCTTTTCGTCAGGGAGGAATTCGGCTTGACGGTCACCCAGGAAGAATTGATGTTTTTGCAGTCCCAACTTGAAGGGCTGGAGTCCATTTTCTTGGAGCTGATTCCATTTGGGGTCGAGCTGAAAAGACAGCACGTTCAGGATTATTACGAGAAGCGTTTTGATCAGGCAACCAGACCTACAGCCAACGTTGCTGAGAACGAACTGAAACGTCAGTTCAATACTAAGGCTAACAATGTGCGTAACCTTGTGGATGCTGCCGAGTCGCTTGGCGATGCCGGTAACAAGTTGAATTTGATTCGTGCGGCTGCAACGCTGCCCGATGAGAGAACCAAGCCGTTGAAAGGCAATATGACTGGTGTTTGCCAGAGCTTGCTTTATGACAATTCGCTCGATCAACAAACTCTTGCACAGGCTATGGCAAGCGGTGACCTCGGGCATGTTGAAGCGCGTGTGCTATTAGGCTCGCTAATGTTTTTGATTACAGATCAGCTCGATTGCAATGGACAGCAAGTAAGCGTTCAGGAGCTGCTCGGCAAGATAATTCAATTTGTCAGTCAGCGCGGCATTCTCGCGCGCAACGATCCGTTTCTGATAGAAGCGCAGTGCGCTCTTGAAGCCATGGCGGAAGACTAGGCAGTCTCTAAGACAAGAATATGTCAACACAATTGTCAGCCTTGCGCATCCAGGTAATTAACGGTCCGAACCTCAATCTGTTGGGGCGTCGCGAACCGGGGCTTTATGGCGACGTTACTCTCGATGATATTTGCCGTGGTCTCGGTGATTGTGCGCGTGAGCTGAATGTAGAGATTGAGTTTTATCAATCGAATATCGAAGGCGAGCTGGTTACGACAATTCAGAAAGCCAAGGAAAAGGGCATTCATGGCATTTTGATCAATCCGGGTGCTTATACCCATACTTCGATTGCGATCCGGGACGCACTACTGGCGGTGCAGATTCCTTTTGCTGAAATTCATATTTCAAATACCTTTTCACGCGAGTCTTTCCGTCAGCAGAGCTATCTCTCCGATTTAGCCGCCGGTGTCGTGGTCGGCTTCGGCCCGCAAGGTTATGAGCTGGCTCTGCTTGGACTGGTTGGCCGGCTGAAGCAAGCTATTTAAAAGCCTGCTATTTGAATAAGGGACCGATGTCTCAGATCGCTTCCGTGAACCGGGCGCCGCAGGGCAGCGGCCTTACTCGACGGGCGCCGCAGGGCAGCGGCCTTACTCGACGGGCGCCGCATGGCAGCAGCCCTACTCGACGGGCGCCACAGGGCACCGATATGACCGGCGGTGGATGAATGCCGGATGGAAATTGATTCGATATCGCTCAGGGGTAGGGGCGCTGCCATGCGGCGCCCTTGGTCACGTAAGCACCCGGGGTTACATAGGTGGCCTCGGTCATGGAAGCGCCCTGATATTCTGCGCTTCGGTACACGGTGCCTTCTGCATAAACTTGCGGAGGGATTCCATTACAATTCATGCTGGCTCGCTTAGTATCTCGTCAAGCGCAGGGCATCTTTCCGGTCTTGGGTCGTGCTCGAATTGACAGGCTTATCGTTAGTGTTGCGGGGGAAATATCAGAATTTGTTTATCAGGGGTGAATTACTTAACTGTAATTTCTGGTGGGAAGCGGGGCTGGATAAGGCATTCGGCGGCTGTGGCAGCTGGGCGGAGAGCAGGGGAGCGGCTTTAAGCACGATATAATTGCATTTGCGGCAAACGGCTCAGGATGCCGGGAATTCAGGAGGTCAGTAGTT
Organism: Candidatus Obscuribacterales bacterium; assembly: GCA_019748395.1. Classification (GTDB taxonomy): domain Bacteria; phylum Cyanobacteriota; class Vampirovibrionia; order Obscuribacterales; family Obscuribacteraceae; genus JAIEPM01. The sequence goes on along the minus strand of JAIEPM010000336.1, from coordinate 11,285 downwards.
TACAGATGGCTAAGAAACGGCAAGTTCTCGGCATAGAAAGTGCAATCTCAGTTTGCCTGTTCTTTGGACTGTCCTCACCGCTTGCGGCTTTTTCGCAAGAAGAACAGCCCACAACAGACGCGGCTGCGGCTGCTTCTTCTACTGCAAAAACTGAGAGCGAAAAGCCGGCTAAGAAAAATAAAAAGAAAAAGAGCGAGAAAGCAGCGACCGGCCAGCACGACACACCGGCTGAGGAAGCTGTGAATAAGGCAAATGGCGAAGAGCCTGAGATCAAGCCTGAAAAAACGACTGATACTGCAGCTGGTGGCAAGGAAGAAAAGAAGGAAGCGGCTCTTGATCCTGCAAGACCATTTAGCCCGGAAGCCATCAAAGAATACAATCAGGGTGTGGAACTGCAGCAGCAGGGCTTCCTAAACCAGGCAATTCAAAAGTACAAGAATGCTCTGGCTGCGGACGATCGCATTGAGAGGGCTCATTGCAATCTTGGTTTGATTTATATCGCTCAGCGCAATTTTGCAAAAGCAAGCGATGCTTTCAAAAAAGCTCTGGCATTGAAAGCTAATAATCCGTTTTCACTAAACGGTATGGGCAGCGTCTATTACTCCAAGGGCAAACTGCAAGATGCGATGGAGCGCTGGCAGAAAGCTGTGGAAGTAGATCCGAATTTCTTTTCCGCTTATTTCAATATGGCTAACGCCTGGAAGAATGAAAAAGACCTGGATAAGGCTTTGCAGAACTATGTGATGACTATCAAAACAAACGCATCCATGGCCGATGCCTATTACGAAATCGGACTGATTTTGGCAAAGCAAAAGCATCCTGCTCAGGCTCAAACAATGCTGGCGAAAGCCGTTCAGCTTGCTCCTGAAGGAGACTTTGTCGCCGATGCTAAGAAACAGTTGAGCGGCATCGACAGCCAGATGGGCAAAGACGAAAACGACGGTGAAGTCAAAATGAATGTGGTGGCACCACCGGCGCCGCCTATTTCGACTGATGAAAGCAAGTAATTCATGGATTTAGCAGCCAAGCAGAACGCCGTTGCAAAAATCATCGACGGGCAAGTTATCGATGATTCAGATCGAGTTGCGGTTTGCGTTAAAGGCACGGTTAACGGCTTTCCGGCTCACTTTGAAGCTTTCATGACCGGCTGGCCTTTCGGTGTAACTTATGTTGTTGAATCAAGACTGCCTGACGAGGAAGAGAAGGGTTACGAGCAGGCGAAAATAAATATAGTGCCGCGTATGGGTCAGGGCTTCTTTTCGTTTTTTGCTCATATTCTTTTGTTTGAAGGCAAAGGCATGAGCGTCAATGACAAGAGGCTGGAGCGCAAATTGATTTTCAGCTATGACAGTCGCGATGCGGCTTTGCGTGCAGTTAAATATCCAGGCATTCCTGAAACGCTGCTGATACTTGAAGAAGATTGCAAGTTGAAAGAGCTGATCATCAAGACAGAAGCCGGAGTTTGCTTCAGTCAGGCAGTCAGTTTTCAGGATCTCGATCTCGACCTTTGCAGCGCTACTTTCAATTATTTGGGCCAGATTGCTCAGGTTCTCCACGATTTGTTTTAGGCTACAAAAAATCGAGCCCGGTCTTTTGAACCGAGCTCGATTGCTTTAGTGGCGACTGAAAGAGTATTACGATTAGTTGTTCAGATAGGCATCAAGATCTCTGATGCGGCTGTGTTTGCGCAGTTTGTACATTGCTCGCTGTTCCACCTGACGAATTCGTTCGCGAGAAAATCCGAGAATTTTTCCGGATTGCTCAAGCGAGAGTGGCTCGCCGGTTTCCAGACCGAAGCGTAGTTTTATAACTGCTCTTTCCCTTTCCGCAAGACAGCCCAGGAGTTCTTGAATGTCTTGAGTCATCATGTGGGTTGTCGTTTCAAGCTCCGGTTGCCTGGAGCTTTCGTCTTCGATGATATCCCCGAGCGGTGTATCGAATTCGTCCCGGGCGGAACTGTCTAGTGATACCAGCTCGCTTGAAGCTTCCAGAGTCAGGAGCAGTTTTTTCTTGCTCCACTTTGTTGCTTCGGCAATTTCTTCTATTGTCGGTTGACGATTGAGTTTGTCGCGCAGTTCTCGGACCATTTTGCGCAATTTGCTCATCTGCTCGTGCATGTGAACTGGAATGCGAATAACTCGAGACTTATCCGTGAGGGCCCGTGTGATGCCCTGTCTGACCCACCAGGTCGCATAAGTTGAAAACTTGTATCCCTTTTCCGGATCAAATTTTTCAACGGCTCTCATCAGACCTAGTGAACCTTCCTGTATTAAGTCAAGAAGTGGAAGACCCCGGTTTATATATCTCCGTGCGATGCTCACCACAAGTCTGAGATTGCTCTGGACTAGTCTATCTTTTGCTGCCTGGTCGCCGGAGCGAGCAAGACGTGCAAGCTCAATTTCTTCGCGTCCCTTCAAAAGTTTGTGGCGATTGATTTCGCGCAAAAAGGCTTTGACAGAGTCTTCGTCTCCTGCGCGTTTAGCCTCCATTTCTATTTCGGCTTCCATGGCTTCGTCAGTCGTGGAAACGTACTCGCTTTCTATGGGCTGCTCATATAATTGCTCAGACTCAGCAAGCGAACGTGGAAATGTTTTTGGTTTTATTGCTCGTGCTGTATTTTTGCTGGCCATTGTGTCAGTCCTGTTCTTTTCTGTGACCCTGAACTCCCTGCTCAGTTAAGCGGCGCGCGAAAACTAACGTACCGGGCAAAACTTTCGCCTGGTTGCGCTAATAAATTGTCGTCACCACTGTCACGAAACAGTTGACGCCGGGGGGTAGTTCATGTTCCCGAATTTTTGTTAAGGCAAAATGAAGGTTCTAAAGAATTTGCTGTAAAAAGACTGCACCGAAAATGGATCTCAAGCTAGCCTCTAAGGGTGATAATAGATAGGGGTGCATGGCGGCGGAGTACATCTTGGCTGGTCTGATTGAACTGATAAAAACCGGGCTGGAGGAAATGGAGGCGGAAAAGCTCCATCAGTCCGAGTTAACTCTGGCGAAGGCGATGAAGCTCTGTACGACAGAGGAGGACCGGCAGGAGGTTCTGCGCTGTTTGCTAAAACTTGCTGGCAAGTATTTGCGCCAGAATGAGCTTGATAAGCCCGAAACACTTTACGACTATCTTGAAAAGACCGATGTCAGCGAGCGCACACGTGTTATGGAATGGCTGGCTCGCTTGCATCACCAGAAAGGTGATTTAAGGTCTGCCGAGGAAATTTATACAGGCATTTTCGAGCAGAGAGCTCGTTTTCTTGGACCGGAGCACAGTGATGCGGTCGGTGCGTTGAAAACCGCAGCCTTGCTCAGACAGATGCAGGGTAAGTCTGTAGAAGAGCTCTATATCTGGGCTTACAGCGTTAAGAAAGACCCGGACCTGGCGGTGAGCGTGGAAGCAGCCATGCCGTCTGCAGCCAGTGCTGTCGGACTGGCTAGTTCGCCGCAAGATTCGGTGGTACAGGCAGCGCAGGCTGCACAAGCTCTGCAAGCAGCACAGGCTGCTCAGGCAGCTCAGGCAGTGCTCGATGCGCAAGCGGAGCTTGAAGCTGAACAGGCGCAGGAATTGGGAGCTGCTCAGACTGCTGGAACGACGGCTGAAACTAAAACTGAGGCAGCGGTGAGTGAGGCTGTCCAGGCTCCGGCCGCAAGTTCTCCCGAGCCTTCTGTCTGGTCTTCGGCAAATTATTCGGCTTTAGATACTGATATGTCCGGAAAGCGTGAACCGGTGATCAGGACTGTTCCGCCTCAAAAGGCTGCAGACGCGAGCCATGTCGATATATCGACAGCTCCGGCGGCGTCAGCAACGCCTGCGCAGCCGCCTGCTCCGGCGGCCGCTCAAGTGGGAGCGGTATCAAGCGCGCCAAGCCAGCAGCCGATGCGCGGTCCAAATTCAATCGCAGCAGTTCGCAGGCGTGCGGCTGAAGTCACTTGTGAGCTTGATGCCATCAAGCCGGAACAGCTAAAGGCAGCCCAAGAACGAACTGTGCCTGTTCCACCGCTATTGGCTCCTGAGCCTGCGGCTAAGGACAACGCTGTGGCGGCAGGTCCTTTAGCTGCTCCCCAGTCCAAGCAAGCAGGAGCTTTTGTTAAGCCGGATCTGTCTGCCGCGGCTGCCAATGCAGAAGCTGTACCGACCGCCAAAGCAGAGGCGGCATCGCCGGCTAAAGCAGAAACAACGCCGCCTGCTAATTCAGAATCTGTCTCGCCTGCCAAAGCAGAGTCAGCAGCGCCTGCCAAAGCAGAATCGGCACCGCCCGCCGGTGCTGATGGTAAAAAGTCGAGCAAGAAAAACTCAACCCTTTATATGCTGGATGAACTCATTGGTCCATCCAAAGCTCCGGAAATTGCTCCGCTTGAGGATGAAATTCAGTCTGAATTTGTTGCTCCGCCTTTGACAATCGAGTCAAGCTTCCAGGAGATTCTTTCCGGCTGGGAGTCATACTGTAGTGAATTGACCAAACAACTGGTGAAACTACTTCAGCAAAATCAGGCAGCAGCTTACAGGCAAACACTGGTTCTGGTGTCTGGGATGCTGGCAGAGCGCAGCTCAGTCAGCCAGATTGATTTCGAACGACCATTCGACAAGAGCAGCCGTTCAAAAGAAAGCTTAGATCTCGACTGGACAATACTTAAAGAACTTTCCGCTGTTTACTCGAGTTTTGACGGTAGTCCCGAAACCTATCCTTTTGAAGTTGCCTTGCTCTATGCAACTTTGCGCAGGGCTTTCAGCCTTGGTCCGCTGCATGTTGATACCATTGATAGTCTGTGCCGCCTATCGCATATTTATGCGCATGAAATCTTCGGCTGTTTAAACCTCAATTTTGCTTCTACGGGACTGCGCATCGCGGCGCTGGCTTACAAGAAGCATCCACATGTGACCGATATGGCACGAATTCGTTGCCTGTCCAAGCTGGCTCAGGTTTTGATTGAGCTTGGCGAATATAAGGAAGCTAAATCGACGCTGAAAGAAGCTGCTGTTCTTGCAGATAACTGTCCTGAAATTGCACGAGCCGAATTGATTGGAATCTTGAAGTTGCTTGCTGATTGCACCTGTAAGGCTGAGGACTTTGAGACGGCGGCCGGAGTTTATGAGCGCATCCGAAATATTCAGGAGGCAGTCTCAAGAGATGTTGATCTTTTCGAAACTTTTGTGGCGCTTGTGATCACATATAAGAAAGCCGGCAATGCAACTCAATCTCAAGCTTATTTGCAAAGACTTCAGTGGGAACTGGATTGGCTTGAAAATGCGGGCTCTATTCGTGAATCTGTGGCCGCGCGTGCTGAAGAGATGGAAGACTTCCAGCTAGCGGAAAGCATGCTTAACGAAATCATGGCTACAACAAAACCATTTGAAGCACTTGCCGGACGCGCCGCTCAGGCCTTGATTCGTATTTACGATAAAACCGGCAGAGAAGAAATTGCTGCGAAATTGAGAGACCCTTTGAGGAGTAAATGATGCAACTGAATGTGGTGGCAATTAATCCTCGTACATTCAAAATGAAGTTTGTCACGACTCCGAATTTCGCACGAGGTGACAGTGCCGAGCAAACGCAAGCCGCCGATCTGGTTATGAAAAATTGCGTGGACGAATGCCGGGTTAGCGATTTCAATGCGGAATTGAGTATTCCACAGAAAGATTTCTTTGACGGCTGGATAGCGGCTCTTCCTGAGCCCTTGAAAGTTTCCGAGTGCATGGCATTCTTAAATGGGCTGGAATCAAGTTCGGCTGAGACGGCTCAAAATCCCTGGTGGATGCAGCATTCGTCTCATAGAATTGCTTATGTCGAGCCTGAGCAGCTCAAAGAATATTGCGATAAAGCGCATGACTGCAAGTTCTACGAAATCTTACTTGCAAACCTGGCTAACGCAAACGTTGATTTGCTGATCAAGCTTGGAGAGTTTCTTGATATCAGTGCTGCAAACGACTGCGCCCTGATGGCCTGGTCTGCTTAGGACCGGCTTCCGGCTACCTGTTTTGCGGACTCGTCGTCAGATGTTGAAAAGAGATACTCTTCCGGCCAGAGCATAATGCTGGGCAAGCTCAGGAAGCGGACGAAGAGGGACGGCGAACTATCCACAACTGTAATGCGCTCTCCCCCGACCATGCGTGTTGGAATCACAATCAGAGGGTTTTCCCAGAGTGTGGTATCTGCTTTCTGACCTTCAGGCGCGTAACAGTTTTTGGTGCTCACTTCAATTTCCTGCTTGGCAGGAGTCAGTGCGATTGGAATTTCTTTCAAGCGTTCGTTTGATGCTCTTAAGTCTCGGACCAGATCATTCGGTCGTTCTTCATGCGCACCACCTGTAAGGCAGACCAGCGTTGCCGGCAAGCAGAGCGCAGCCGCCATATCGAGACAGGAGTTGATGAAAATCTCGTTGATATGATCGGGCGAGATCATGATCGAAAGAGAACTCCAGTGCTTGCATTCATCCTGCACGATCAGGAGCGGGCGCGGGCAGTCGTGCGCCAGTGCTTCTGCGACTGAGAGTCGCTGAAACTGGCTGCGCGGCTGCTCTTTTTTCGAAGCTTTGTGCCCGATTACGACCAGTTTGTGGTTGGCTGCGCGTCGACAAATTTCGTTTATAGGATTGCCTTCATCCACAAGGCAAATATCATCTATACCCAGAGCTTTTGCTTCCGTTGCATATTTTCTGGAAAGCTCTTCACCCAGAGTGAAAAGGCGGCTGAGCAGCTCTTGATAGGCTTCAAGATAACGTGAAGACTCGAGAAAACCAGGATTCTCATGTCCCAGAAATTCCCAGGCGCTGTGTGAATCTATAACGTGATGGGCGGTGATTTTACTGCCTAATCTGCGAGCTAGATTCCAGCAGACTTCAGTGGCGAAGCGTGACTGTTGAGAGCCGCTCAATGCCAGTAAGATTGATTTGCCTTTCATAACGCTTGCCTCTTCCTTTCCATATAAATAGGTTTACCACTTAAGGCAAAATTGACGCGCTCTCTTAAGCATTAAGTTTGTTCGTTCTTTGAATAAATGGAAAGGCTTTTAGCTGACTGCCATATTGTCAACCGGGCGTTTAGCGCTAAGATCTTCTGTTGCCGGACAGTCGGCTGCATTCACCGTTTCCGGACAGCTTTCGCATTGACCGCCGCCATATGCGGGTTGATTCATTTGAAATTGCCATTTGACGCCGAATTGTTTCAATGAATCGAAAGTTCTTTCCAGTTCGCGGCCGATTTCTGTGAGCGAGTATTCGACTCGTGGTGGAACTTCCGGGTGTGAACGTCTCAGTACCAGACCCCAGGTCTGCAGGTCATGAAGGCGTTCGGAGAGTGTTTTGGCGCTTATCCCCTTGAGCTTTCGTTCAAGATCCGATGGACGTTTGGGACCGCTCATCAATTCACGGATAATCGGGATAGTCCATTTGTTTGAAAGAAATTGCACTGTAATGTCAATTGGACATTTTGTGCTGGGCATTGAACTTTGAGTCATAACATTACTCTTCTTGTGAATTGGTGTATGTTTGATCGGTCTTGCCATGGAAGGCCACGCCTGAGCTTTTTTATCAAAGCCCAGAGATCGTACATTTATAGTCTCATGTTCAGAATTGGCTAACTTCCATCCAACTAAGTACTCCATTCATCCTTTCGGATGAGTCAGTATTGAGTTCCTTCGGAGGTTTAAGAAATGCTCGCCCACGGTTGTGATGATAAAAGGTACACCGGCCACGGCTGCAGAGAAGAGCAACTCATGAAAGCTCAAAGGGACGGTATTCAGCACCTCCCGGAGCACCGGTAGATAAATCGCTGCGAAAAGCAGAGCGTATGCACAGAGCATATTCAGCACCATGCCCGGTCCGATTTCAGTGCGGTCTTGATTGACTGAGTGGCGCTCTTTGACGCCAAGCCAGGACCAGGCTTGGAAAAGGAGCGCAAATGAGAGAGTCGTCAAACCGATGGTGCTTGTGTGATCAAATGCCGTGCTCAGCTTTTGACCGTGTTCCAGAGCAAAAAGCACAGACAAGGACACTAGTAAGCTGCGAATGCCTATTTGCTTGTATTGGGGCTCGGATATCAGCTTTTGTTTGGGGTCGCGCGGTTTCTGCTGCATCATTGAAGAATCGGCTCGCTGCAATACAATGCCCAGTCCTGGAAAAATGTGCATGATTAGATTAAGCCATAGAAGTTGAAGCGGACTCAATGCCAGACCGATGTCGAAAACGATGCCCAGCGCTACTGTGATCACCGAAGCAAGACTGGCTGTAAGCAAGTAGCCGACTGCGCGCTGAATATTCCCGTAGATTATTCTGCCCTGCTCGATAGCCTTGACGATGGTGCTGAAGTTGTCGTCTGTGATAACCATTTGAGACACGGAGCGGGCCAGGTCGGTGCCGTTTCTGCCCATGGCCACGCCGATATGAGCTTGTTTCAGGGCGGGGGCGTCGTTTACTCCGTCTCCTGTCATTGAAACTATTGAACCGTCGGCTTGCATGCTTTTGACAATCGCCAGTTTGAGTTCAGGGCTGACTCTTGCCAGCACGGAAGCCTTATTAAGCGCGACTTTCTGCTCTTGCTCGCTCATCGTTTCAAGTTGTGTTCCTGTAATTACAGAATCAGCGGGACTATTCTCGCCCAGGATTCCAAGCTCTCTGGCTATGGCTTCAGCTGTGAGTGCTTGATCGCCTGTGAGCATTAAAACCTTGATGCCTGCACCCTTGCAAAGGCTGACTGCTTCTTTAACGCCTTCGCGCGGAGGATCTTTGATAGCGACCAGAGCAATGAAACAAAGGTCTGTTTCGACCAGCTCGAGATCCAGGCAAAGCGGTGTGACGTCCAGCTCTTTCTTCGCTACGGCCAGCACCCGAAGACCTTCTTGTGCGAATTTTTCGTTTATGCTTAAAAGTTCAGCCTGCATTTCTGCGTTGAGCTCAGCTCTTCCTTCTTCTTTTAGGATCTTGCTGCAGAGCTTGATCATGGCTCCAGGAGAACCTTTAACATAAGCCACGAGTCCGTTGTCTTTTCGCTGATGGATTGTGCTCATGCGTTTACGGTTTAAGTCAAATGGAAATTCGGCAACGCGAGGCATTTTTTTCGCGATTTCGCGGCGATTGATCATGCCTTTGGCAGCCATGCTCAAAAGCGCTCCCTCTGTAGGATCGCCATGTACGTGCCAGCCTTCTTCGGCCTCGTCGTTTTCCAGGCTCGCATCATTGCAGAGCGCAGAAGCTATGAGCAGTTCATTCAATGCGCTGTTTTTATCGACTAGAATTCTCTTGTCTTTTGCCAGAAATTCGCCGGAAGGCGCATAGCCGTTGCCAGTTACTTCAATAAGCTGATCGTGAATATAGAGCTTGCTGACGCACATCTGATTTTCGGTAAGAGTTCCGGTTTTATCAGTGCAAATAATGCTTGTGCATCCGAGCGTTTCTACAGCGGCAAGGTGTCTCAAAATTGCTTTGTTTCTGACCATGCGCTGGGTTCCTACAGCCAGAGCCAGTGTGGCCAGCACCGGTAAACCCTCCGGGATAGCGGCAACTGCCAATGCGATGCCGGTTTCGACCATGAGCAGTAAGTTCTCTTGATGGAAAATGCCGACTGCCGAGACTATAGTGCAAATAATCACAGTCAAAACACTCAGCTGTTTGCCTAAGTCTTCAAGCTGATTTTCAAGTGGGGTGGCGCCTGTTTCCGTGCTGTCCAGGAGTTTGCTGAGTTTGCCCATGCTGGAGCGGGCCCCGGTTTTCAGGACAATCGCCCGACCACGCCCGGCGCTTACTAAAGTACCGTGGTAAAGAATGTTATGAGTTTCGCCTGCGGCCGAAACCGCATCCTTTTGCACAGCTTGGGATTCACCTGTCAAAGTCGATTCATCCACAGTCATTCCTGCAGATTCTATTAAGCGAAGATCTGCCGGAACGCGGTTGCCTGCTTCCAGAATGAGGAGATCGCCGGGAACGAGTCTGCTGACGGATATTTCATCATGTCCACTGCCGCGCACCACTCTGCATGTTTGCCCGGTCAGTTCCTGCAATGCAGCCAGCGACGCGCCTGCTTTGAACTCCATATAAAATCCGGTGATGGCGTTGATAAAAACGGCAGCCAGAATGCCTACAGCTTGCAGCATTTCGTGATAGAAAGCCGATGCCAGTGCAGCTAATAAAAGCAATGCAACCACGCTCGATTGGAATTGATGCAAGAAGATTCGAATTGCACTCAATCCCGACTTGCGCTCACTTTTGTTCTCTCCGACCAGCTTCGTTCGCTCGAGTGCTTCGTTTTCGCTCAGTCCGTGATGTTTGTCGCTTCCGAAGAGGGCAAGCAGTCCGCTTTCATCAATTGAGACAAAAGCTTCCAGCGGCTCGTCCAGCTTTTGCAGCCAGGGCGCGTGCAGCGAAACGGAATTACTTTCTTCTAGAAGTTTCGACAAGTAAATCGGGCTCCCTTTCCAACTGCTTTGAATTCAATTATGACAAGAGACGCCGTGAATAAAATCATTCTTTTGGCTGCTTTAAACTTAGAGCCAGCCTTTGCGTTTCATGTAATAAAGAATTGCCAGCGAAGTGATTAACATGGCTAAAAGAGCAATAGGATAGCCGTAATACCATTCTAGCTCCGGCATGTTAAACGGGCTTTTGGCCGGATTGAAATTCATGCCGTAAACCCCGGCGATGAAAGTCGGCGGAATGAATAAAGAAGTAATAATCGTCAAAACTTTGATGATTTCATTCATTCTATTGTTCACAGAAGACAAATAGATATTCAAGAAATCGGTCGATAACTCGCGATACATTTCAATTAAGTCGATTATGCGTGAAAGATGATCGTAGCAATCGCGCATGTAAATGCGGATGCCTTCGGATAGATAAGGGCTGATGTCCCGGCAAAGCGTGTTGATGGTATCGCGCATCGGCCAGACTGAACGGCGCAAAGCCAGAACCTGTAATTTTAATTCGTGAATGCGATGAGGTGTATCGGCGTTCGCTTCGGTGATGATCATTTCATCGAGGCTTTCAATCCTTTCGCCAAGCCGCTCCAGCATCGGGAAATAAGCATCAATACCGGCGTCGATGATTGCATATGCAAGATAATCGGTGCCGAGATTGCGAATCACATGCTGTGCTTTGCGTATTCTTTCTCGCACCAGATCAAGGCAATCGCCGCCTTCCTTTTCCTGAAAGCTGATCAAATAGTCTTTGCCTAAGAATAGTGCCAGTTGCTCTGTGTCGAATGAATCGGGCTGACCTGTGGGCACGCGCAAAACTATAAACAAGTGATGTTTGTAGTCATCCACTTTCGAGCGCTGGTGAAATTTCGAGGCATCTTCAAGAGC
>JAIEPM010000481.1 GCA_019748395.1 Candidatus Obscuribacterales bacterium | reverse complement strand
GTTAGTTCTGTCTTTGGAGAGTCTTAAGGCTGTATATCTGCTGTTTTAGGCTATGGCGCGCTAAGAACTTGGAGAAAAGAAATGCGAACTCAGGCTACACCCATGGTCTCTTGATAAGCAAGCATCTTGCGCCCTGACTCTCTAGAAATCGCTAATCTAGCCATGTTTCTTACAAGCGCAGTTACGCTAGGAAGCAAGACGCATCGAGCTCATGGGCGTCGCCAAGATAGCGCGAGCTGAGCAGCAACTTTGCATTTAGCTGCCAAAAACAGGATTTCGGTTATGCTGAACAGGGATTATGACCGGGAGTTTAGTAATGGGTCTTTTGATTGAACGAGAAAAACTTGCCGAACTTGGAAAAAAGCTGAAAGAACAGGGCAAGTCGATAGTAAGCACTAACGGCTGTTTTGATATTCTGCATGTCGGCCACACAAGAATTCTTGCCGAGTCCAGAGGTCTTGGAGATGTGCTGGTGGTCGGGCTGAACAGTGACGATTCAGTTGCAAGATTGAAAGGATCAAGCCGACCAGTCAACAAGCAAGACGACCGAGCCGAGTTGCTCTGCGCTCTTTCTTGCGTAGATTATGTCAGCATTTTTCCCGAAGACACACCGGTTGAATTTCTCAAACTCTTGAAACCGAATATCCATGTCAAAGGCGCCGATTACAAACCTGAGCAGCTTGAAGAAACACCTGTGGTTGAAGAGAACGGCGGCAAAGTCGTGATACTGCAACTGGTGCCTGGTCGCAGCACCACAAAGACAATCGCAAAAATGCGCGAAGTCTAACTATTGAGTTTTGCCTTTCTTGCCTTGCAAGAAGACCAGGCGCTGACGAGCATCTTCGCTGTACTCGGAATCACTTGAAACTTTCAGTGCTTCCTTGAATTGCTCGGCGGCTTCTTCAGCTTTATGTTTACGCTCAAGAATCAAACCCATCCGGTAATAAGCTTCGCCCAGACGATAGTCGTTTTTGACAGCCAGCCTGTATGAACTGAGAGCTTTCTCGTAGTCTTTCTCGATTTCGTAGGCTGTGCCTAAATTGTAATGAGCTGTTGCCAGCTTCTGATCCAGAGAAACTGCTGTTTGCCAGTTCTTGATAGCACCTTGAAGATCATGCTCGGCTCTCAAAGCCGCGCCGATACCATTATAAGTGATGGCATCCTTAGGATTGATTGCCAGAGCTTTTCGAAATTCAGCCAGAGCTTGTGCATAATTATGCTGCTGGTTATAAATCAAACCGAGATTACTATGAGCTTCGGCAAGTGAAGCATTCACTTCCAGCGCTTCTTTGTAGGCAGCGATTGCATCCGAGAGCTTACCGCTCAAGTGCAACTGCACAGCCGAGTTATAACGTCTAACCGATTCCAATTTGACATTAACCACGGTGCCATCTTCCAGCTTGATCTTGCCTGCAGGAACCGGCTGCTTATCGTCAGAGGCATCAGCCGTGGAGGGCGCAAGTTCGGTTTTGCCACTATCTGCAGTGGCGCCATCGGTTTCCGGAATTGAGGGACGCAATTGATTAGCTGTATCAACGGCCGGGCTGCTTTCCGCAGGAGCTGCAGCTTCTTGAGCAGCCGGGCTTGCCTGGGTAAAGCTTATTGGTTGATCGGAGAAAGAAATCAGAACCCGTCCTTCTTCCAGCTTTAAAACACGAGGTTTGACTTTGAGGTCTTCCGGCAGCTCAACTACAACACGAGCTGTCGGCTTGGGAGCATTTTCCAGCTCCTGATAACGAACCGCTTTCACGTAAGGTATTAATTTTGAAATTTGCTTGCTCAGCTCTTCAGCTCCGGCAACGCTGCCTTTATCGAGTGAGGCGTCGGCGAAATCAATGACAACCCTGTGGTTTGGACCCGGCAAATCAAGAACTTGAGGAGCCGTCGGAAAACTGTTGGAAGCGAATTCGACCATAAGTTCTTGAGCCTGACTGGCCGAAATCTTTTTAATAGGAAGCACCGCATTATCAGCCGCAACTGCGTACTGCCCCGAAATGATCGTGACCAGACTCGCCAAACTCAGCCGCTTCAATATCGATTTTTTTGCGGAACGATTCATGCTTTCAAATCTCCTAATCATAGTCTGGCCGAAAGTTTCGCTTAGTTCTTTTCCGTTTTAAACGAAGGACAGCAGAGTTTCCGACCGCTTGATATCCACCTCTGCGGATAAATAAAGCAGTAGAAGTTTACCTGCTTAATGGCAACCTTTCACGGCGATCCATTTAAGATTGCGATTAAACCTGCTCTCTTTTTCCATAAAGGGCGTATTATGGAAAGAGATATTCCAAGATTCTTCTTGATAACAAACTCTTGGGAAGCAGAACTTCATGACCTGCAGCTCTTGCTAGAAAAGGTATTACTATGATCCGCCGACTCCTTACTCTTTCATTCATCGCCAGCTTGCCCTTGATATTTGCAGGTTCGGTCAGCGCCGCAGGCATTTCATATCCAGAGGCAGCAGGACCAAACCCGGACCACTTGATTACACCACCGGGAGAAAATGGCTTTTTCCCGATGCGCAACGACGGACAGGCATTCAGCCTGCAAATCGACAGCACAAACAATCTCACCGATTATATGAATCGTCATTATTATGACTTCCGCTGGGATGGTGCCACATGGTCACCCTGGGACACTATGTCCGTTTCGCAAAAAGGCGTGCGTCTTTCGCATCTCTGGCCCGAATATAACGAAGCCAATCAATTCCATCTTTTCAACGGCTTCAATGTATTAATGGAAAGGCTCTCAGGCTTCGGACCCGGACCAGGAACATCCGGAAAAGAATACGGTCCTTACCGAAACTAGTCGACTGTGAAGCGCATCGACCACATTGCGGTGGCTGTGCCGAACCTGGAAGAAGCGCTTGCTTTTTACCAGGATAAATTAGCTTTGACCTGCATCGGTATTGAAACGGTTGAAGAGCAAGGCGTCAAGGTTGCCAAGCTCGATGCCGGTAACACCCACATAGAGTTGCTCGAACCGCTTTCGCCCGAAAGTCCGGTCGCTAAGTTCCTGGCTCAGAAAGGTCCCGGGCTTCATCATATCTGTATGGGTGTAGATGATATTGAATCGGAGCTTTGCAGCTTGAAAAATGCTGAAGTTCGCCTAATTGACAAGGAGCACCGCATCGGAGCAGGCGGCGCCAAAATTGCTTTTGTGCACCCCAAAGCAACCGGCGGGGTTCTACTTGAGCTCTCAGAACCCCAGAATTCAGATCATTAAGAACAAAATTCATCTTTTCTGATGATCTGGGCGATCTCTGTCCGGCTTGCGGTAGTCTGGCTCTGATCTCTCTTGATGGAGCCGTCTTTATGCCAGTTATGACAGAAATGAACAGTATTGAAAAAGCACTTGGCGACAAATCCAAGTATTATCTCGAGCACAGCTGCAAAACAGTCAGCAAAGATTTGCTGCATTTGCCCGGTCCTGACTTCGTAGACCGCGTAGTCGCAAGCTCTGACAGATCGCCCCGTGTTTTGCACAGCCTGCAAACACTTTTCAACTCAGGAAGATTGGCCGGGTCCGGCTATCTTTCAATTCTTCCTGTAGATCAGGGAATTGAACACTCAGGTGGTGCTTCTTTCGCCAAAAACCCGATTTACTTCGACGGCGAAAACATCGTCAAGCTGGCTATCGAAGGCGGATGTAACGCTGTTGCATCAACCTACGGGGTGCTCGGCTCAGTTGCTCGCAAATATGCACACAAGATTCCTTTTATCGTCAAACTCAACCACAATGAATTTTTGACCTATCCCAACAAATTCGACCAGATCATGTTTGGCGATGTTCGTCAGGCCTGGGAAATGGGAGCTGTCGCAGTCGGTGCCACCATTTATTTCGGCTCCAACGAATCAGCCAGACAAATTCAGGAAGTTGCAAAAGCTTTCCATGAAGCTCATGAGCTGGGTATGGCAACGGTTCTCTGGTGCTATCTGCGCAATAGCGGCTTCAAAGTCGGCGATACCGATTATCATGTGGCCGCCGACCTCACCGGTCAGGCCAACCATCTTGGTGTCACTCTTGAAGCAGACATCATCAAACAAAAGCTGCCGGAAAACAACGGTGGTTACAATGCCCTCAAGTTCGGCAAAACCGACGCTCGCGTTTATTCCGAACTCACCACCGATCATCCGATCGACATGACTCGCTATCAAGTAGTTAACTGCTACATGGGCCGTCAGGGTCTGATCAACTCCGGTGGAGCCTCCGGTCAAAACGATCTTGAAGAAGCAATCCGCACAGCCGTAATTAACAAACGCGCCGGCGGCATGGGACTCATTTCGGGAAGAAAAGCATTCCAGAAACCCATGAAAGACGGTATTGCACTCCTCAACGCAATTCAGGACGTTTACCTCTGCGACGACGTAACAATCGCCTAAGAGTTCTATCAAAGTAAAAAAGAGAGCCCGACTATTAAAAAGTCGGGCTCTTTTTTGCCTGCCTTAAATTGCTGCCCGCAAGATATCGGGCTACGCATGGCGTAGCCTCTCGCTTCAGCATGAATCCCTTCCAGATGCGGATCTGGTCGATACAAAAATAACGAAGTAGTAAGTTAAAAACTCGAAGGAGATCAAATCCAGCAGGAGAAGACAAAAGTCTTTGCTGCCGACAATTATTCGAGTCGGTCAGAACGCTCGAAGATGCCTATCTCTTGAGAGCGTCCGGCTTCCAAGTAGTATGACAAACACCCGATGAGCAATCTGGATCTTTAGTGTTGCTTTTGACCGTAAGATCTAATTTGCCACCAGTAATGGTGCTGTTGTCATTTTGCAAATTATTGCCAAGCTTACTGAGCTGAGATTTACTGCGCTTTTCCTTCATACCTGTCTCCGGGGCACCAACGCATATGCATCAGACATTATTATGCGCTAATTGTGATCAATTGCGCCTCTTGACTTATTCGACTTGCAAAACTCAAAGTCAGCAGTTGACCCGAACCTTGGTCCAGCGCTGAATCGCCAGGTCCAAGCCGAATATATTTTCTGCAACAATTTTATAGAGCATGATGAGTCACCGCTATATGCGATCAATCTATTCATCCTTAGCTAATTTCAAGCAGAAATCACAAAAGCTCTTCGCGCGCAGCTGTAAAGGCATTTGGGATTCTTTGCCAATACCCAACTTAGTGCAATACAATTTATAGGGCGTTACAATCTGCCAAATTTGCCGAAATCGAAAGAAATTATGATCAACGGCAACCGCTCAGAGAGCTAAAAGTCACGAACTAATTACATGCGGGTACCTGCTTTGAAAACTTGTCCCTACTGCGCAGCAAATTTAGGGTCCGTCGAAATTGGTGGACGAGACCGGCTTGCCTGCCCGACCTGCGATTTTGTGCACTGGAACAATCCCAAGCCGGTCACCGCCACAGTCATCCAACATGACGGCGGCATAGTGCTTGTGCGCAGAAAATTTGAACCCTTCGTAGACGACTGGTGCCTGCCGGGCGGCTTCATCGAAGCTACTGAACATCCAGCCGAGTCGGCAGCCCGGGAAGTTTTCGAAGAAACAGGACTGGAGGTTCAGGTCTCACGACTCTTAGATGCAGCAGCCCCCGGCAGAGGCATCAACGTCGTCATCCTTTTCTACGAGGCAATTCCGACAGGCGGTCAACTAATAGCCGGAGACGATGCCAGCGAAGTAGGCAGCTTTAAACAACATGAGCTGCCCAGCAACATTGCTTTTGATCTGCACCGACAGGTTATTCATCGCTGGTTCGAATCATTCTCACGACAAAGCCGTATTTAAGCCCGGCTTTTGCCTGCCCGGCGCGAAACTTCTTCGCTGAGTTCATCGTAACCATCGATGATACTTCCTATTAAGTGCTTTTTCTTGGCGACAAAAATACTCATGCCTTCCGGAAAAAGCATGCCGTTTTGACCGAGCTTTTGAATTTCAGCCCAACTGAAATTTGCAGTGCTGAAAAGGCTTTTGACTTTCATCCCGTCCCTGGAAAGCACCACTTCTTGAGGAAGAAGAACTAAGTTCACAAGTTTCCATAGCACTGCCGCTGCAATGAATGAGGCCGCCAAGAAAACCACAAGCAAGTCTTCTGAACTGCTTTTTCCGGCGCGTCTCAATGAATCCCAAAAGCAGAAAAGCAAAATCGCAAGAATGACTTCACCCATTTGTTTTAGAAGCTCGAAAAGGAAATTGAGTCTGGAGACCTTATATGTCTGATTTTCAGGACTGCGGCTGAATCCGCGTTCGGGCAATTCGCTGCGAATAGATTCAATCAACTCCGGTGCTTTGTTGAAAAAAACCGGAAAGCTCAGCTCGCCGCTAGCGTGACTGAGAACATACTGCCTAAAACCGAATTTGCTTGATTGTTTGAGAGCTTTCATCTCAGACCAGTTCAGTTCCTGTTTTTTCAAGATTGAAAATGCGCGTAAACCTGAATCATCAATCTCTAACTTAAAAGGCAACTGAGCAAGCCCCCACAAACCCACAAGGGAGAGAGGAGACAAAAGACAGACTGCAGCTTTCACGATGATGTGCAAAAGCGAGAACTTATTCAAAAGCAGAAGTATGAAAGGCAATAGCGCCAAAACGGCCAATACGGTAATTTCAGCCAGGGCCCTGGCCAAAACCATAGCTTTAAGCCAGTAGCTTTTCCTCTGAGTCACGAGCCGATTCTCGCACTGCCGACTCAGGCTTGCAAGTTTTTGCTTTGCTGCAAAGCAAGAAAAGAAGCCTCATGCTAAGAACAGGTATTAGCGTGACTAAGATCAAAGTCAAAAATTTAAGTCCAGCGCCGCTAAATTAAGCTGCTTGCCGGTAGTATCCAGAAGCAAAAACTGAAATTGCCAAACTCGGCTCCACTGCTCGCAAAAGACGCGACAGGCTCAAGAGACAAATCCCCGAATCCAGGCAAGAGAGAGAAGTTCGTCGTTCGCAGCAGAAGCTAATAAGGCGGGAAATCCACTTGACAGGCGTGAATATCAGTATTACTCTCTTGGAACTAGCGCCCATATATCCAGGCGGCGCATTACCAGAACTGCCGTATGGCAGTGTGATCATGCCCGCAAACGGGCAATTGGACGGTATTAACCGAGCGTCCGGCACTCCCGCACCGGACAGTTTGGTTGAACCTACGAAATCTATGCCCTCAAGCTTTTGGCTGCTCAATGGGCAAAGCGTTCCTAATATAGAAGGCAAGCTAGGCTTGCCGGCAAGAGTGGGAGAAAGTCGGGAAGACTTCTCCAGTACAAGAAAAAGGCGCGTTGAACGGAGATTCACGAAAATTCCACAAAATTAATCTTTGCTAAAACGCCCGTAGAGCCTGGCCTTCTGTTATTTTCGGACTATCTGAGCTGGAACAACCAAACTATGCGCACAACTGCAACTCGATTGCGAACCAAGTTCTCTCTATTTTTCTTAGGACTGTCGTTGCTGCTCAGCGCGCCCGCATCAAGGGCTGGTGAGGCACAGAGCATGGCCGGCGACTTGACTAAGATTTCGCCGACTCCGGTCAGTAACTGCAAAGAATCCAAAGGAAATAACCGCCCATGCGATGAGAAGGGCTTTGAAGCTGACGTTCATCAGAAAGACAGTAAACCAGGTCCTGAAAAAATCGGCAGCGGTAACAATCCGCCCGGTCACGGCCAGTCAATGGGCAGCGGCGTGCAAACCGGCGGACCGCAAGAAATTTCTGAAAAGAACCAGGACCAGACAGCAGTCAATCCTTCATCCGGTAAAGCCCTCGGTCAAAAATCAATCGTCAAATTCGTTTCAGCCTTCGGCAGCGTCATTTCCTTGAATGAGTTTTACAACAACGAGGTTCGTGCTGCCGATTCGACAGGGGCACAGCATAACCTGGGAGGCGCCGGACTGGCCAACCAGATGGTGGCTGCCGGTATCGACCCGAGTGAGGAAGGACAGGAAGAACACGGCTCCAAGTCCATGCAATCACAAGACCTGGCCAGCGCCGCGCAGGAAGCTCATATTGAAGCTGCTCTGGGCGAATCACTTGCTGAAAAAGTGCCAAACCCCAGAGGCTGGGCTCTTGTAGCTAAAGGTGTTCAACAAGCTCAGAACGCGCAGAATGCCGACAACCAGGGAAATGCCTGCCGTCAGAATTGCGAAGCGGCTTTCAACGGTATGAAAACCGCTCTAATAAATGTAGCAAACGAAGAAGCTGCAGCGCCTTGTTCTTCAAATGCAGCAGATAAGACCGAAGCCAATGTTATCTGGATGGTGCAGCAAATGTACAAGAAATGCTATGTGCCGATGGCAGTTCTTTTCTTGCTCCCCGGCGCGGTGCTGACACAGGTCAAATCTCTCGTTTCCTTCAGTATTCTGGGAACACAAGATGAAGACACTCAGAGCCCATTCATGGGTATCTTTCGTTCAATGATGGCAATCTTTCTGATTCCGGCAACGCAGCTGACCGTAAGCTATTGCATCGACATCGGTAACGCTATGACCGATCCTGTGGCGCAAAGAGTGCAGGTCGGAACACTGATGAACTGGGTCAACGAACAGGCTTTTGCGACCGATCCCAAGAACAATCTCGGCTACATTCCAAACGAAGTAGCTAACGACGGTAAATTGGCAGGAAAGAAAGCAAGCGAAGCTGTGCAGGAGAAGCAGAACAACAACACAGTCACAATCCAGAACATGTTCAATACAATAAATTCCATGCTCTCCCAGGGTCTGGAAGTACTGAACGGATTCCAGCTTGTGATGATGTGTTATCTTTTCTTGCTCGGTCCAATCGCAGCAGCACTTTACGCCTGGCCTGCCGGCATCGGCAGCGGCCTGTTCAAAAAAACCTTTGCCAGCTGGTTAGACGGAGTGATAGTACTTTCGCTCTGGAAATTCTGGTGGTGCATTGTTCTTCTTTGTATGGTCGTCCGTCTGCAAGAAGGCAATATCGACCCGACCAGCCAGTACGAAATGTACTACTTCACGGCATTCATGGGCATTCTGGTCATGGTGCCTTTCCAACCATTTGAGTTTCGTCCCGGTGAAATAGTCAGCCATGTTCTGGAGAAAGCCCAGCAGCAAGGCGGGGGCGGCGGCGGAGCCGGCAAAAGTCCGGGCAGCAACAACGGCACACCAAGCTCGCCTGGAAGCACAGGCAGCAGTGACGCCGGAAGCGCTCATCAGACCACGTCCACAGCCGGTGGCGCGAGCGCCAGCACCGAGAGCGGCGTGGCAGTTGCTCAGCAAGGTGATGGAGCCACCACCTCAAGAAGCGAAAATAGCTCTAAAAGCGGTAAGTCTGAAAGTGAAACAGCAAGCATGGACGCAGGCGCTGTCAATTGGGCAGGACCGGACATCAACATGCCCCCTCCCCCTCTGGCATAGTCGTGGATAGGAAATAAGACAATGATAGACCTCAAGTTAAGTAAATCCATCATCATCGCTGCAGCGATCCTGGCGAGCCTATCACCGGCATCCTGGTCACAGGAGAAAGTGGACACGGTTCACATCTCACAGCCACGCACTCAAGACCTGAGCGACTCCTGGTCAGGCAATCGAAGCGGCAAACAAGGGCAGGGTTCTCTTGGCACCGGCAGCAGTTCTTCAGGAACAGGCATCGGCTTGGGAGCCACAGGCGGAGCATTTTCAAACAGCTCCGGCAATAACAGCAAGAATCAGAACAATAACAACAACGGCAATCCAAACATAGGTATTCCTCAAATACCAGGCACACCAGGAAATCCCGGTAATCCACGAAATCCTGGAAACCCCAATAATCCAAACAATCCTAATAACCCCAACAATCCAAATAATCCAAACAACCCCGGAAACCCGGGCGGCAATCCCGGCAATCCGGGCAACCCCGGAAACCCGGGCGGCAATCCCGGCAATCCGGGCGGCAACCCGAGCAACCCGAGCAACCCGGGCGGCAACCCCGGCTCGGGCGGCGGCGGCGGCGGCAGCGGCACGATTGGCATCGGCGGTTCGGGTCTGGCTTCTCCACAAACCAATCAGCGCGAAGCCATGGAGGAATTCTCAGCAGGTAAAGGAAGTCTTGACTCCAGCTGGAACGGCGGCTGCATCGAACACACGAAGGGTGCCGACGGCTCGGAAGTAAGTAATAAACAAAACACTCGCATGTTGCCTCCTAAAATCTGGCCTTTCCCGGAACCTCCATACCAGGCACAAATGTCCCCATTTGCAGGCTCGCAAAAAGGACAGAGCATTATGAGCCTGATGCCCAAACAACTCCTTTCAGCCGGACACCCGGCTACAGCAGCAGAAGCAGCGGTGATCAGAACCACAGCTCAGAATGCGGCTGTCGAATCACTTTTCCAACCAAGCAACTGGCAGCAAGTCGCAAAAGAAACAGCTAACGTGCAAACTCAGCAAAACGCCGACAATGCAGCCAATATGGAAAAGCAGCAGGCAGGATGCGCAATCGACTTCGTGCGCTCATCTCTGGAGAATTTCACTGTAAACGCTGGCAACCAGTGGAACAGATTGAGGAATGAACTTTTCATGCCCATGGCGGTGCTCTTGCTGCTACCGGGGGCCGTAGCCACACAAGCCAAAGCTACTGTCGCTCAAGGTTTCCCGATTTTCGGCGATGTCAGTCCCGTGGAAGGAATTTATCGCTCTATAGTATCGATTTTCCTTATTCCCGGCACTTATTTGATCGTCAATTACGGTATCGACGTTTCCAATTCAATTGCATACACGATTCAATCTGAGTATTTCCGCATCTTTCAATCAGATATGTATAGAGACGCCATGTGCGCTCATATCAGAGCTTATGGCGCTCGCCTCCCCTCAGAAAATAAAGGATTTATTCCCAAGGAGGGCAGCCAGCCTCAAAGCGGAAACAGCAGTTCGGCTCGCGCCAATCTCGAAAAAGCTATTAACGTCAAGAAAGAAGACCCCTGCGCCGGTATTTATGAAGCGCCGGAAAACACTGCAAACGAGAAAGTACCTTATGCAGTCAACACGATGCGCGCAGCATACAACGGCATGGGCGCAGGTCTGGCAATGACCTGGAACATCCTTTGTGCATTCCAGATGTGCTATCTCTATTACCTCTGGTTTGTCGGACCGATTATGGCCGCTCTCTGGGTCTGGCCTGTCAAACAGCTCAGAGAAGCCTTCCCCAACTGGTGTGAAGGGGTAATCACAATCTGCTTCTGGAGCCTTTTTTGGAACACGACCGTTCTGCTAATGGCCTGCTTCCGGGGAATTGACGACACCGGAGCTGTGATCATGTCGGCTCTAAACTTCCTCTCCACTGCCTGTGTCAAATTTGCTTTCGACTTTGCCGGACTGGTCAAAGCGGCAGGAGCAGAAGCAGGCAAAATGGCCGAAAAGGCAGGCTCAGGCGGCGCCAAAGGCGGAGGCAAGAGCCCCAGCGGCGGCAACCAGAAAGCGCCGAGCAGTTCGGACAAACATCCAAACGGCCCGGGCAAAGTCGCCCCACCGGCTCATTCACAAATGCAGCTTTCAGAAAGGGCTTCAAATGACGCAAACAAAACTTCAATCAATCCAGCTCGAAGTCTGAGCGACTCGCAAGCCGACATGAAAGGCGTGGGTACCTCGGAGCCACCCGCCTCTAAGGACGGCAAGCTCTCAAGCAGCGGTCCGGACGGCGCAGCGCTGGTCTCAGGTCCGGGCATAGGAACTGTTTCTGTCGACTCACCACCTCCACCCGGATTACCCAGCATCAGCAGTTCTTCCTTACCCGGATTGCCTGGTCTGAACGGCAGCCCTGCAGCCGACAGCATTTCCAGACTGAATTCGCCCGTGAATGCAGAAGCAAACGAGGCTACCAAACAACTGGCCACGCAGCTATCACAAGAACAGCAACAGAAAATGATGCAAGAAGCTACAGCCAAACAGGGCGAAGCTCAGCAGCAACAAATGGACAAACAGCGAGGACTGGAACAACAACTGATCGCCTCTTTGAGTGCAGACAAAGTGAATGCTCCTGTATCCCAGCCGCTGGGAGCTCTGGCCGACGCTCAAAGCATCGCCAACGCCGGCGGCGCAGCCAACATTGCTGCAGCCACAAATATGGCGGCAAATGCCGTCAACGCTAGCGGTGCTTCTCTGGCTGCCAATAATCCGATTAGCGGCAGCCCGATCCCGGGCGTCTCAAGCCCGAATCTCGACCCAGGCAGCATCGCCAGAGCCGGATTCAATGTGGACCAGAACAGTGCAAGCCAGGCAGTCAACAATCAGGTTCAGATGACCAACAACAGCCTGGATAACAGCGCGGCCAACCTGGCCAGAGGAACAGTCTCAGCCGATGCGGCCAACACGCTCAACGCTCAAGCTGCAAATCTGAGTAATGTTGCTGTGCCGAATATGCAGGATCCTAATTCGATTCCGTCGGCAGCTGCAAACTTCGGCAATATGGCTATGCAGTCGGTTGACGCAGGTCTTTCTGCTTCTGCCATGCCTCTGGGCAATACACAAGCCGCCCCCGATCCGAAGATAATCGACGTTGCAGGCAACACCAATCGGATTTCAGTAGATGTGCCGGGCGGCACAATCGCAGCCGATACAAGCAGCAGCTACGCCAAAGCTGCCGCCGACGATTCGCCGCTTAACAACTATATCTCTGGAAACAGTAGTATCAGCGGCGGCGATATCAGCTACAGCACTAACGCCGCCAACACAAGCGGCGGCTCTGTCGAAAGAGCTTCTGTCGACAGTAATGCTGCTGCTCATGCAATGCCGACCATGAATTCAAACATTGCCCAGCCGCAAGCTGCCCCTGAGCAGCAAGTACTTTACAGACAACAGCAAGACACTGTGATTGAAGAGCGCAAAGCTGCACCGGTTCAAAAGGCAGAACCTCAGGATCAGGCACGCCGCGCTATGAACCAGGGACAAAAATTTGTAGACCAGCAAAAACTGAACCAGGGCAAAACAGCCCAACCGCCGCAAGGATCCAACCAGCAAAAGCAAGCCGGTCAAGCACCCGGAACGAAAGCCCCGGGCACAGGAAACACAGCGGCAGAAAAGGCTGCTCCCGAGGCTCAGAAACGAGACAGCACACCTCTTATCGACCAGGTCAAATACGGTTCCATTTTGAGACGCAGCCGCGATACGAATGAAATGACCGAAGAAGAAGAGGAGCTGATGCGTAAACTGGGCTCGCAAGAAGAAGAGCCTAAAGACACAGACAGCTAAATAACAGAAGCAAGAATAAAGGAGGCAAATGCAAAAGCAATTGCCTCCTTTAACTTTGAGCTATTTAAGTTAGAGACCGAGCTGACGGGCAATCAGTAACCGCTGAATTTCCGATGTACCTTCGCCGATTTCGCAAAGTTTAGCATCTCGCAAGAAACGCTCTGCCGGGAAATCTTCGATATAACCGTAGCCGCCATGAATTTGTACGCAAAGATTGCATACTTTGCTGGCAATTTCGGAAGCAAAAAGTTTTGCCTGCGAGCCTTCAAGCGTCACTCGCTTGCCGTGATCTTTCATCCAGGCAGCATGATAAAGAAGCAAGCGAGCAGCCTGAACTTGAGTTGCCATGTCGGCAAGATAAGCTTGAATCAGCTGAAATTTCCCGATCGGCTGGCCGAATGCTTCACGCTGTTTGGCATATTGCAAAGCCGAATCAAGAGCTGCTTGAGCAATACCAAGAGCCAGAGCTCCAATTGAGATGCGTCCGCCCTCAAGAGTCATCAGAGCTTGTTTGTAACCTTCGCCCGGTTCACC